>CAZKHT010000010.1:0-28120 GCA_964552595.1 uncultured Burkholderiales bacterium | reverse complement strand
TCGCGTTAATGCTGCCTACCAGCGGCAATGGACACGCCAAGGCAAGGCTAATAATCAACTCGGCAGCAAAGAAATCGATCTCTATTGCACACCCGACCAGGCCGGCGAAAATTTACTCAAGCAAGCCATTAGTCGTTTTGGTCTGTCCGCGCGGGCTTATCACCGCATCTTAAAAGTCGCGCGCAGTGTGGCCGACCTCGCGGGCAGCGAAGCCGTGCAAAGCGCGCATATCGCCGAAGCCATACAATATCGCCGCTTCGCGCCGCAATTCGCCCAAGCTTCTTAACAACGTGAGTGCAGAAAAAGTCAAAACGCCGCGGGCACGCGGCCTTGCCTATTTATTAGCGGCGCTGGCCACTCTAGGACCGTTTTCCATAGACACCTATATGCCTTCGTTTCCGGCGATGGGCCTGGATCTGGCTGCCTCTCCGTTGCAAGTGCAACAAACGCTCACCAGTTATTTACTGGCCTTTGCCGCCATGATGCTATTCCACGGCGCCCTCGCCGATGCCTTCGGGCGGCGCCGCGTAGTCTTGGTGTCCCTGGTGTTTTATACCGCCGCTTCACTCGGCTGCGCCTTCACCACCGATATCACCGCGCTTTTAGCCTTACGTGCACTGCAAGGAATCGCCGCGGGCGCCGGCTTAGTCATAGGCCGGGCAATTATTCGGGATTTATATGAAGGCGCCCAAGCGCAGCAATTGATGTCGCGTGTCACCATGATTTTTGGCATTGCGCCGGCCATCGCGCCCGTCATCGGCGGCTGGCTGCATACCTGGTTTGGCTGGCGCGCGATTTTTATTTTTCTGACGCTATTCGGTGGCGTGCTGTTCGGGTTTTGCATGCGTTATCTGCCGGAAACTCTCGCTGCAAACGCGCGCGAAAAATTTCACCCCAAACCCTTATTCGCCAGCTATCGGAAAGTGGGCAGTCATCCTGAGTTTCAATTGCTATCGCTTGCGGTCGCATTTAACTTCGCGGGTTTCTTTTTATATATCGCCTCGGCCCCGGTTTTTGTCATTCAATATTTGCATTTGGGCGAACACCAATTCGGCTGGCTGTTCATTCCCGCGGTGTCCGGCATCGTGTTGGGCGCATTTATATCCGGAAAGCTTGCCGGCGTTTGCTCCCTGCGCGCTACGGTACGTTATGGCTATGTTTTACTCTTCGCCGGCGCCAGCTTGAATTTGCTCTACAACCTCCTCACTCCGCCCGGCCTGCCTTGGGCAGTGTTACTGGTTGCCATGTATAGCACCGGCATGGCCTTGGCGATGCCTAGCATTTCGCTACTCAACCTGGAACTCTATCGCGTAATCGCGGCATGGTGTCATCGCTGCAAGGTTTTGTTCACACCCTGGGGAGCGCCTTTGCGGCTGGGGTGCTCTCGCCCCTGTTGGCACATCAGCCGCTGTATCTCGCCATGGGGATGTTGGGCTGCATGCTGTGTGGCGGGCTTACTTGGATCGTGTACCTAAAGGTATCACGGCTCACTTAAACGAGCTCTGTACGGGTTTACAAAAACATGTTTACGGCCCGATTTATTTCGCGCATAGTGTGGCTTATTTCTGTCTTTATAGATTTAATGACGGATATAAGACACATGAAAAAAGCTCAAAATAGCGTGATATCACCCCATTTAATCCAAGAATTAAAAGAACTGGGCGCCCACATTGCGCGTCTACGCAAAGCGCGCAATCTATTGCAAATAGAGGTGGCGGCACGCGCCAATATCAGCCGCGAAACCGCTTCGCGCATTGAGAACGGCGACGCGGCCATCGCTATTGGCCAAATCCTGCGTTACCTCGAGGTCATCGCGCCGGGCAAAAGCTTAGGGCGTTTACTGGAAACCCCAGATATGGCGCTGCACAAACTCGTCAGCTCGGAAAAACGCCAGCGCGCGCGCAAACTTTCCCCCAAAGCGCTCAAGCAATATGACTTCTAGCAAGCTCGCGGTATTTGCCTATCTTCCGGGAGAAATAAAAGCTGTCCCTGCTGGCTTGCTTACGCTGGAGGAAGAAGGCTCAACACCGCTAAGCGCGGAGTTCGTGTACGGAACGCGCTATATAGACCGACCCCATGCCATCGAAATAGATCCCATCAGCCTGAGCCTACGGGATAAAGATGCGGTGCGCGGGATTGCGTTACATCCTGTTTCTGAACTCAGAATGTTTGGTGCCATTCGCGATGCCGCGCCGGATGCGTGGGGGCGGCGTGTCATTGAGGCACGACGTAAAGTACCCTTGAACAGCCTGCCCGAATCAGAGTACTTACTTGCCGCCGGTGCCAATCGAGTGGGCGCCTTAGATGTGCGCAGCGGCCTGGATGTGGAAGAAACGGCGGGTGAGCTTGCCGATATCGGCAAGCTGGAATATTTTTTAGAGGCGGCAGATCGCATAGAGCAAGGGCTACCGATTCCTAAAAAATTGGATGCGTTCTTCGATGCCGGTAGTGCATTAGGTGGCGCACGGCCTAAGGCCACCGTGGCCGACGCGAAAGGCAAACACTGGCTCGCGAAGTTCTCGTCGCGCACGGATAGCTACGATTTTCCTAGCATAGAAGCAGCCACTCTTAAGCTCGCCGGCGCGGCCGGCTTGAATGTACCAAAGGTTGAAGTGCTCGAGATTGCACCGAGACAACATATTATGTTGATCGAGCGCTTCGACAGAATCGGTGCGGGCAAGCAAGTGAGCAGACGGCATTTCATCAGCGCGCTCACCTTACTTGCTTGCTCTGAACAAGACTCGCCAAAAAAAAATTACGCCGACATTGCCGATGCGATACGCCGTTATGGCGCGGCTCATCGCATTGCGACGGATTTAGCCGAACTGTTCGCGCGCATGATGTTCAATATTTTTGTAAGCAATGACGACGACCACTTACGCAATCATGGATTTTTGTGGGACCCGGAAGCTCGAGGTTGGGTACTCAGTCCGCTTTACGATGTGGTGCCCAAACCTAGCCTAGCAACTGAGCGCTACTTGCATCTAGGCGTTGGCCCATTGGGACGCCTCGCCACTGTCGATAACGCCATGGGATGGTCGGCACGATTTGGATTGACACATGATAAGGCGCGGGCAAGCATAGACAAGGTTTGGCGGGTAGTGCGGGAATGGAAGGCGCGATTCGAGGAATATGGTGTTGCGGCGCGGCAGATGGAAAAAATAGACAGCGCGTTTAGGCACATAAAGCATATCCGGTAATGCGCAGATCCCGAACGCGCCACTCAGGCGGTGAATTGCATGCGAGAAACTTAAGGCCCAGATCAGAGTGGCCGAGATTGATGTCAGAAAAAGAGCGATTTAGATTATTCTTAATTTGTTTTGGATTTAATCAGCAACGAAAATGATGCCTAGATCTTTTTCACATGACCTGCGTCAGGTGTATAAACCGATATTTTTTATATATCGCAACGTACCTGCCGCCTTTGCCCTGCATGCCTTCCTAGAACAACAATGAGACTCAGCATCCTCACCAAACTAGCCGTCTTGTTTGTCCTCTTATGGGTCACGCCTACGTCTTCCGCGCCCTTGTCCTTAGCGCTTACCGACGAAAACCCACTGGGGCGCTACACCAGCTTCATGAAAGAAACAGCCGGACGGCTCGATATCGGCGCGGTGCTCGCTGTGCAAAAATCCGGAATATGGACATCCGCCAGCAGCCCGGTACTCACGTTCGGCATAGGCGCGAATCCGGTCTGGATTCATCTACCGGTGGACAACCCGACGCAAACGCCTTTGCATAAACAGTTATCCATAGAGACCGCTTGGCTCGATCATGTGGAAGTATATTTTGTCCAGGGCGGCAAGACCGTCGCGAGCTACCGCACCGGGGATGCGCAAGTATTTAGTCAGCGTCCGCTTAAGAATCGGTTTTTTATTTTCGACCACAACTTTAATCCGGGGGTAAGCGATATTTTTATACGGGTAGCGACGCACGATCCCATGGTCGTTCCCATTTATCTGATGAGCCCTGAACAAATGCACGCCAGGGAAGTAAAACAAGAATACAGCTATGGGATTGTGTACGGCTTTTTGTTCGCCTTATTGGCTTATAACGCGATTCTCTATCTCAGTCTGCGCAGTTCGCGTCTGCTTTTTTATGCCTTGTACCTAGCGCTGTTCATCCTCATGAATATCGCTTACACCGGCCACGGTTTTGAATGGCTATGGCCTAACTCAGTGGCGTTGCAGAGGTGGGCCCCGCCTATACTGATCTTTCTGTATGGCAGTAGCGGGGTATTGTTCGCCATTCGTTTTCTCGATTTGCGCGCGCACTTTCCGCGAGTGTATCGCGCGGTGGTGGGATATTGTTTGGGGGTGGGGGTGTTGCTTGCCACGGCGGCGCTGGCAGGGAGCCAACACTACGCGCTGCTGATCTCTTTCAGTTTCGCATTTTCTTTCAGCATCATTATGTTGTTATTAGGCGCCGTCTCGGTCTATTCAGGTTTCAAACTGGCGAGGTATTTTCTGCTGGCGGCGATTGCGGTCATAGTCGGCGCGACGCTCACTACTTTATCTTCTTGGGGTTTCATTCCCTTCACCATTTGGACATTTCGCGCCGTGGAAATCGGGATGTTGTTTGATGCCACCCTGCTTGCACTCGCGCTGGCCTATCAGTTCCACCTGCTGCAAGAAGCGAAGATACGCGCCGAAAGACTTGCGCAACTAGACCCGCTCACCGGCCTGAATAACCGACGTGCCTTTTACGACAAAGCCGAGCCGCTGTGGAGCACCGGGCTGCGCAAGGGACGTCATGCTTCGATTATTTTGATTGATATCGACATGTTTAAGCAGATTAATGATACCCATGGCCATGCGCATGGCGACGCGGCTTTGATCGCGATCGCCACTACGCTCTTAAAATTAATCCGCCAAGGTGATGTCTTGGCCCGCTGGGGCGGTGAGGAATTTGTGGCGTTTTTGCCTGAAACAAATATTGAGGAGGCAATCGCATTGGCGGAACGCTTGCGCGCCGCGATAGCAAGCACCCCCACCCAACACGCCAGCGCGACAACCAATCTCACGGCAAGCTTCGGAGTGGCATCCAAGGAAGCACATCACCTTACTTTGGACGCACTGATCTCGGACGCGGACCGTTATCTTTATCAATCCAAGCAACAAGGCCGAAATCGCGTGGGTTATTCGCCCGCCGGACACGATCCCGCTTTAGAAGCAGTGTGAATATCCTAGGGGCGTCAAAAACCGATAGCCCGAACTCAGGAGCGTAAGCGGTCACTGCGCACGGCCGAGCCCATAGGAAGAGTTATGTCGCCGCATGAATTAGCAAGTTGGCAGGAAGAAAAACAATCCAGCTATTTGTATCGCATCGTTTCGGATACCGAATCGGGGACGCCGCGCCAAGTGTTGTTCCTGGAGCTCGCTCAGGCGGCCGAGCAGCAAGCCGCCTTGTGGGAAACCGAGATGAGAAAAAACGGGCTGGCCCCGCCGCCGGTTTTTCAACCTGATCTACGCGCGCGCACCGTGGGTGCGCTGGTCAAGCTCTTAGGGCCCCGCGCCATGCGGCCTATCTTGGCGGCGATGAAGGTGCGCGGCATGTCGCTGTATACCAAAGCCGAGGTGGGCCATGGCATACCCACGCGCTTATCCGAGGTGGGACGGCGTCATCACAACGCCGGCAGTAGCGGCACGCTGCGCGCCGCGGTATTCGGCGTGAATGACGGTCTGGTTTCCAACGCCAGCTTAATCATGGGCGTGGCCGGTGCTGCGGGCGCGAGCGGCATCATCTTACTATCCGGTATTGCGGGGCTTTTGGCCGGCGCATTTTCCATGGCGGCCGGCGAATATATTTCCATGCGCTCACAGCGCGAGATGTTCGAGTATCAAATAGGCATGGAGCGCGCGGAGCTGGAACAGTATCCGCAAGAAGAAGCCGCGGAATTGGCGCTGATCTTCGCCGCCAAGGGTATAGAAAAAAATGAGGCGCGCCGATTGGCGGATAAATTAATCGCCGATCCGGATCGCGCTTTAGATACCTTGGCGCGAGAGGAACTGGGTTTGAACCCGGATGAACTGGGCTCGCCCTGGGGCGCGGCAATGTCCTCGTTTTTTGCCTTTGCGATAGGCGCTCTCATCCCGCTGCTGCCTTTTTTATTCGCGAAAGGCCAGACGGCGTTGTTTGCATCTATATTCTTTACTTGTTGCGCTCTCTTCGGTGTCGGCGCTGCAATTTCTTTATTCACCGGGCGCAATGCTTGGCTGGGCGGCCTACGTATGCTAGCGGTGGGTAGCGCTGCCGGCGCCGGCACCTTCGTCATAGGCAAAGCCTTAGGCGTCACGCTGGGGATCTAAGCGCGCGCTGTGCAATCCATCCGCGCGGTAGGTAGACGAGAGCGAAACACGGCGAGCTTAGCTTAAGCGCCGTCCCACCTGCTCTGTTGATACTGCGATACAGGGTTTATTTGCTGTTGGCGTATCAGCGCCGCGAAGGCATCCACATCCACCGGACGGCTAAATAAATAACCCTGGCATTCTAGGCAACCCAGCTCGCGCAAAATCGTGCGTTGACCTTCGGTTTCCACGCCCTCCGCAATCACCCGCAAAGTTAAGTTTTGGGTCATCGCGAGTATGGCGCGGACAATCGCCACATCGTCTTCATTGCGTTCTAAATATCGCACAAAGCTGCGGTCGATTTTTAGGGTATCTATGGGCAGACGTTGTAAATAGCTGAGTGAAGAATACCCTACGCCAAAATCATCGATGGCAATGCCCACCCCCAGATACCCCACGGCATTGAGGATTTCGGTTTTAGCGCGCACATTTTCCAGGAACAGGCCCTCGGTAATTTCCAACATCAAATTGTGCGGGGCTACACCGGTGTCGCGTAGTAAGCCCGCGAGCTGGGCAGTCAGCGGCTCTCGCACTTGGGATACCGACAGATTGACCGCCATTTGCAGGGCGGCGCCCAATTCTTGTTCCCAGCGCTTGGCTTGGATACATGCGGTGCGTAGCACCCATTCGCCTATGCCGTGGATTAAGCCGGTTTGCTCGGCGACGTATAAGAAAGCGTCGGGCATGAGTAAACCGCGCTGAGGATGCTGCCAGCGTAGCAGCGCCTCGGCGCCCACGATGCGGCCATCGTCCAAGCGCACCACGGGTTGATAATGCAAACGCAATTCTCCGCGTTCCAGCGCATGCCTTAGCGCAGTTTCTAAATTCAAGCGTTCGACGACGCGAGAATTCATTTCCGTGGAAAAAAATTCGAAGCTGTTGCGGCTTTTATCCTTGGCGTGATACATCGCGATATCGGCGTTGCGCAGCAAAGTCTGCGCATCTTTCGCATCATCCGGAAACAGGCTGATGCCTATGCTGCAGCTGGTATTCAAGCGGTGTTCCTCGACGACATAGGGCTCGGAGACCGTGCGTAAAACTTGGCTGGCGAGGGCGCTGACATCGGTCACGGTGCGCATATTTTTCAACATCACGATGAATTCATCCCCGCCCACCCGTGCCACGGTATCGCCCTTGCGCATGCGCGCTTCTATGCGCACGGCGACTTGCCGCAATAAGGCATCGCCCACGTGATGGCCCAGTGAGTCATTGATGTACTTAAAGTGATCCAGGTCCAAAAACAACAATGCAATTTGACTTGCCGCGCGCTGCGCTTCCGCGATCGCTTGTTGGAGACGGTCTGATAATAAAATGCGATTGGGTAAATCGGTTACCGGATCCCGGGTGGCCAGGTATTCTATTTGCGCTTGCGCCGCTTTACGCTCGCCGATATCGCTTAGCGTGCCTATGACGCGCTCGGCCCGGCCGTCCGCGGCCCGTTGCACCACCCGGCCGCGCGCCAACACCCAGCGATATTGGCCATCCGCCGCAAGCAGTCTATGCTCGCTGGAAAACTGTGCCGTGTCGCCCGCTAATAAGCGGTCTATGGTTTCCCATACTTGCACTCTATCGTCTGGATGCAAACGGCTTTCCCAGAGTTCTATGGTCGCATTATTTTCCTTGTCGTCTAAGCTCAACATGGTCAACCATTGTGGCGAGTAAAACACGGTATTCTGGATAGGGTTCCAATCCCACAAACCGTCACCGCTGCTTTCCACGGCGAATTGCCAGCGCTGCTCGCTGGCTTTTAAAGCCGAGGCAGTGAGCTTGTGTTCTTCCACCTCTTGGGCTAAGGCTTGCGTCTTCAAGCTCAAGGCGTGGGTGGCGCGCCGAATGCGATGGCGTAGAAAAACAATAATCGCGACCACCAGCAAGCCCAAGGCCACCGCGCCCCAAACTGCGTACATCCACCAATGTGGTAGCTGAGGACGAGCCCGCCCTTCCAACCAATGACGCAAGGACACGAAATACGCGGAATTGCTATCGCGCTTCATCGCCGCCAAACTCGAATCAATTTGATCGAGTATGGCCACGTCGCCCGACTTAGGCGCGGCATAGCGTATGTCTACAGGATTAAAAATAATGGTCGTAGGCACCACTTTGTATTCCGCTGCATGCGCCGCGCTAAATATGCGATTCACCACGCCCGCGTCGGCACGGCCGGCTTCTACTTCGCGCAGCACTTGAGCATAGCTAGACGCGGAAACAGTCCGGGTCGTAATACCAAAACCCTGGGTCATTTCACCGAAGACTTTGGTGTGTATGCTGCCCTTCATCAAGGCCACGGACTTATTGCGCAAATCGAACAGACTATTGATGTCGGCTTTGGGATTGCGATACACCACAGCCCAATTTGTGACCACGGTCTGTGTGGAAAAACGATATTGCTTGGCGCGTTCAGGCGTATAGGCGGCGCCGACCAGAATATCGATTTTACCTTCATCTAACTCCTGCAATAAATCGTCCCAGGGCTGTTCGCGATATTGCAAGGTCCAGCCCTGTTGGCGGGCTATCGCGTCCAGCACATCCACGGCAATGCCGGTATACCTCCCATTGGCTTGCTTAATGATAATAGGGGGGTTGTCGAACACACCTACTGTGAGATCGCGCGCAAGGACTAGGCAAGGCGACAAAAAGAAAAGCCAGATGAATAAACCAACAAGCTGCCGCATACAAGTGCCCTTTCCCAGCGGCGTTAAAGTTATTTTTGCTAACACTGCTCCCAAGGCAGGCCCGCATGGCGCCAGCCATTGAGGGTGCCACGGCGATGCTGCTCATCCAGCTCGCCTTCGAAGCCATATAAGACATTGCAAATATTATTGAAGCCTGCTTGTTCCAGCGCCACACCCGCTTCTTTGGAGCGGTTGCCGCTGCGGCAAATCAGGATCACCGGGCGCTCGTGCGAGGCCGCCATCCGGACTTGGCCGACGAAATGCGGGTTTAAATCCCAGTCTATGCCGTCATACCAGGGCACGAGGATGGCGCCGACCGGATGTCCCACGAAGAGAAACTCGAATTCCGAGCGGCAGTCGATCAGCACTGCTTGCGGATTGGATTGCAAGAAGTCATAGGCTTGCTGAGGACTAAGATGTTGCATCAACCCAGTATAGGCGAGCCGGGGCCGGTCTGGGGCTGTGCTATCATGGGCGCCCTTTTTTATCTGGTTTTGTCGCAGTTAAATGGCTTCTTCACGCACCGCCTCGCTGACCGCTTTATTAGCAAAACGCATCCTGGTCTTGGACGGCGCCATGGGCACCATGATACAGCGCTACAAATTGCAGGAAGCCGATTATCGTGGCGAGCGCTTCAAGGATTGGGCATCCGATCTTAAAGGCAATAACGATTTGCTCACGCTAACGCAGCCCAAAATTATTCGCGATATCCACGCCGCGTATTTGGAAGCCGGCGCGGATATTCTGGAGACCAATACCTTCAATAGCACTTCCATCGCGATGGCGGATTACGCGATGGAAGCACTGGTTTATGAATTAAATTTCGAGGCGGCCAAACTCGCGCGCAGTGTGGCCGATGAATTTGAAGCTAAGACGCCGGATAAGCCGCGCTTTGTCGCCGGCGTCTTAGGGCCGACCAATCGCACGGCGAGCATTTCGCCCGAAGTCAATGACCCCAGCTTTCGCAATACCAGTTTCGATCAATTGGTCACGGCTTATACCGAAGCCGTGCGCGGGCTGGTCGACGGCGGCGCCGATATCTTATTGGTGGAAACCATCTTCGATACCCTGAATGCGAAAGCCGCCTTGTTCGCCATAGAGCGCTTTTACGATGCCCAGGGATTTCGCCTGCCCATCATGATCTCGGGCACGATTACCGATGCCTCGGGGCGCACGCTCTCGGGTCAAACCGCCGAGGCGTTTTGGAATGCTTTGTCCCACGCTCGGCCTTTATCCATAGGGCTAAATTGCGCGCTGGGCGCAAAAGATTTACGCCAATATGTGGAAGAGTTGGCGAACAAGGCCGATGTCTATGTGTCCGCGCATCCGAATGCGGGGCTGCCGAATCAATTCGGCGAATACGATGAAACACCGGAAGACATGGTGGCGGAAATTCAGACTTGGGCCGCCGCCGGGTATCTCAATATTATCGGCGGCTGCTGTGGGACTAGCCCGGCGCATATCCAAGCCATCGCGGATGCGGTCGCGCCCTACGCCCCACGCAAGCTTCCGCACATTGAACCGCAGATGCGCTTGTCCGGTTTAGAGCCTTTCAATATCGGCCCGGATACCTTGTTCGTGAACGTCGGCGAGCGCACCAATGTCACCGGCTCTAAACTTTTCGCGCGCTTGATTTTGAATGGCGATTACGACGAGGCCTTGGCAGTGGCGCGCAGTCAAGTCGAAGCCGGAGCGCAAATCATAGATATCAATATGGACGAGGCCATGCTGGATTCGGAAGCGGCCATGGTGAAGTTTTTGAACCTGATCGCTTCCGAGCCGGATATTTCCAAAGTGCCGGTGATGATAGATTCGTCTAAATGGTCGGTGATAGAAGCCGGCCTGAAATGCATACAAGGCAAAGGCATCGTCAATTCGATTTCCATGAAGGAAGGCGAGGCCGAGTTCATAGAGCGGGCGAAGCTGTGCCGGCGTTATGGCGCAGCGGCGGTGGTGATGGCGTTTGATGAAACCGGCCAAGCCGATACTTATCAGCGCAAAATCGATATCTGCGCGCGCTCTTACAAGATACTCACCGAGCAAGTCGGCTTTCCGCCGGAAGATATTATTTTCGATCCAAATATTTTCGCGGTGGCGACGGGCATTGAAGAACACAATAACTATGCGGTGGATTTCATAGAAGCCACCCGCTGGATTAAGCAAAACCTGCCTTATGCGAAAGTCAGCGGCGGTGTGTCCAATGTGTCTTTTTCGTTCCGTGGTAACGATCCGGTGCGCGAGGCGATACACACCGCATTTTTGTATCACGCAATTAAAGCCGGCATGGATATGGGCATCGTCAATGCCGGACAGCTAGGCGTGTACGAGGAAATCCCCAAGGATTTATTGGAACGCGTAGAAGATGTCTTGCTCAATCGCCAAGCCGATGCAACCGAGCGCTTGGTGGAATTCGCGGGGCGCTTCAAAGGCCAGACTAAAGAGCAAGTCGAAGACTTGTCCTGGCGCGAGGCGCCGGTTGAAGCGCGCTTAAGCCACGCCTTGGTAAAAGGCATTACCGCTTACATCATAGAAGACACCGAAGAAGCCCGGCTCAAAGCCGAGCGCCCGATACATGTCATCGAAGGCCCTTTGATGGACGGCATGAATGTGGTGGGCGATTTATTCGGCGCCGGCAAAATGTTTTTGCCGCAAGTCGTGAAATCGGCGCGGGTAATGAAACAAGCCGTGGCCCATCTCGTGCCCTTCATCGAAGCCGAAAAAGCCTTAAGCGGCGAAGTCGCGCAAGCCAAAGGTAAGATCATCATGGCCACGGTAAAAGGCGATGTGCACGACATCGGCAAAAATATTGTCGGCGTGGTGTTGCAATGCAATAACTACGATGTGGTCGATCTGGGTGTGATGGTTCCCGCCGCCAAGATTTTGCAAACCGCCATTGATGAAAAGGCCGATATCATAGGTCTCTCGGGTCTCATCACGCCCTCCCTGGAAGAAATGGCGCATGTGGCGAAAGAGATGGAACGTTTGGGTTTCAAGATTCCGCTCTTAATAGGCGGGGCCACCACTTCGCTGGCGCACACCTCGGTCAAAATCGAGCCTAATTACAGCGGACCCACGGTGCATGTGAAAGACGCCTCGCGCTCAGTCGGCGTGTGCACCAGCTTGTTGTCGCCGGAATTGCGCGAGGACTACGCGCGCAAAGTGCGTGAGGATTATGCGCAAGTGCGGGAGCGGCATAAGAACAAGCAATCGAATGTGAAGCAACTCACGCTTGCGCAAGCGCGGGCAAATGTATTGAAAACAGATTGGTCAACTTACCTTCCGCCCAAACCGAATTTGCTCGGCGTGAAAATATTGAATGACTATCCGCTAGAGGATATCGCCAAACGCATAGACTGGACGCCCTTCTTCGCCGCTTGGGAGTTGCATGGCAAGTTCCCAAAAATTCTGGAAGACGAAGTCGTAGGCGTAGAAGCCAGCAAACTGTATCAAGACGCGCAAGGTATGTTGGCCGGCATCATTGCTCAGAAATGGTTGAGTGCGAACGGTGTATTCGGATTATTTCCCGCGAATAGCGTGGGCGATGATATCGAAATTTATACCGACGAAAGCCGTAGCCAAGTCGCGATGGTTTATCACAGCCTGCGTCAGCAAACCGAGAAACCACCCGGGCGGCCTAATCTTGCGCTTGCAGACTTCATCGCGCCTAAAGCGACTGGCGTCAAAGATTATATAGGCGGCTTCGCGGTCACCGCCGGCATCAACATCGACGCCCGCGTCGCCGCCTATGAAAAAGCACACGACGACTACAACGCGATTATGTTGAAAGCGCTGGCCGACCGCTTGGCCGAAGCCTTTGCGGAGTTATTACACGAGCGCGTACGGCGTGAATTCTGGGGCTATGCGGCGGACGAGCACTTGAGCAATGAGGACATGATCGCAGAAAAATATCGCGGCATACGCCCCGCGCCCGGCTATCCGGCTTGCCCCGAACATAGTGAGAAAGCGCCGCTGTTTGAATTACTGGGCGCGCCGGACAACGCGGGCATTACTTTGACCGATAGCTTCGCCATGCTACCCACCGCAGCCGTATCGGGATTTTATTTCGCGCATCCGCAATCACAATATTTTGCCGTGGGCAAAATCGGACGCGATCAATTGGAAGATTATGCGCAGCGCAAGGGCTGGGATATCGCGACGGCGGAATATTGGCTGGCGCCGAATTTGGCGGAGTAAACAGGCGGGCTAATTAGCCCGTTTTTAAGATGGCCCCTGGCACGGTTACCGCCCATTGCGACTGCTGTAACCATTGTTCTAAAACCTCCAGGGGCATGGGCTTCGCCATGAAATAGCCCTGGGAATGATCGCAGCCCAAAGCGGATAGCTGTTCCCAGGCTTCCTCAGTTTCCACACCCTCTGCAGTAACCTTTAAACCTAGGTTGTGAGCCAGATCAATAGTTGAGCGGACAATGACGGCGTCGCTTTCGTTTTCATGCATATCGAGCACGAATGATTTGTCGATTTTAAGTTCATCTACCGGCAATTGCTTGAGATAGGCTAGAGAAGAATAGCCGGTGCCAAAATCATCAATAGATAAGCTCACGCCCATACGATCCAGTTCAGTCAATATCTTCAAGCCATCATTAGGATTGGCCATTACCGCGCTTTCCGTAATTTCAAAGGTGACTTGGTGTGGCGCGATTTGTGTTGCGTTAAGCAATGTACGGACTTCCTCGAGCAGGCGTACGTCTTGTACATTTCGTGCCGACAAGTTCACAGCCATGGTTAGGGGATGCCCTTGGCTCTGCAACTTCGCTAATGTATGGAGCGCAGTCTTCAATACCCAACGGGTAAGCGCATCTATCAGCCCCGCTTCTTCGGCCAGTCCAATAAATTTATCGGGTGGAAGAAATCCACGCTGCGGATGTTGCCACCGCACCAATGCTTCCAAACCCGCAACGCGTCCGGTCTTATGATCAAACTGCGGTTGATAGTACAAAACCAATTGATTCGTTTGGATAGCTTCTCGTAGCTCGCTCTTCAATGATAAATCGCCACGAGTGACCCGCTCCTGCTCAAACGCATATAAGGCATAACCCTTGCCCGAACGTTTTGCCGCATACATAGCGATATCGGCGCAACGGATCAGACCGCCCGCATCTTCGCATTGGGAAGGGTAAAGCGACATGCCTAAGCTCGCGGCAAGATCGATGCTTTGGTTCTGCCAATGAAAAGGCCGCTCCAGTGCATTTAAGATTTTCTTTGCAATTACCGCCATGTCCTGTTGCACTGTTTCGCGCAGCAGCACTACGTATTCGTCACCGCCCAACCGCGCCGCGACGTCTTCTACGCGTATGGTTGCAGTTAGGCGACGCCCAACTTCACGCAATAACTCATCTCCTACATTGTGGCCCAAGGTATCGTTCACTTCTTTGAATCTATCCAGATCCATCAACAGCACGCCAAACGACGTCCCTTCGCGCCGGGATTTTTCTATCTGCTCTTGCAATTCATGTTGGAATAAACAGCGGTTAGCCAAACCCGTAAGTGGGTCGTATAAAGCCTGCGTGGCGAGTTGCCGGGTTTGATATGCAACTCTGCGACTTACGAGCGCGCCTATCGTGGCACCGACCAAGATCGCAAAGAGGCATAAGAGAAACATTAAGTCGCGACCCTGGCTATAGGAGGTCTCTGCCTTGCGTAAGGCCTGGGCAGTTTGATCTCTCTGTAAGTCGACTAAGGCATTTAGCTGCTCCGCAATTTCCCTTTGCATGGGCATAGAAATATTGCGCATTTGTTCGAGGATAATAGGCTGACTCTCGCCTTCTATCGCCATTTCGGCGACCTTCTGCACCTCTGGTTGGGTTACTTTGGTTTTAGCACGGATGATGTCCAGGATTTTACGTTCTTCGGGCACGACTGGTAATTGTTCAAAGCGTTGTCGGGCGTCAATATACAGCGCGCCATAGGCATTGAAACGCTGTATTTCTTCATCGCGGGCGAAGGGGTCAGTGACTATCGAAAATCCATGCATGCTCAGCGCACGTTCGCGCAAAGCGGTTTGCATAACCGTTGCAAGCTCGGTTTTGAGATTGTTATTTTGGGTG
This sequence comes from uncultured Burkholderiales bacterium, assembly GCA_964552595.1. Lineage (GTDB taxonomy): Bacteria > Pseudomonadota > Gammaproteobacteria > Burkholderiales > Thiobacteraceae > RBG-16-58-11. Next base: position 13,036 of record CAZKHT010000010.1, on the reverse strand, counting down.
ACTACGCGTAATTGCTGGGTGGCTTCTGACATATGGCGTAGCCCAATAAAGGTGACGCTCGCCATCAATATCAACACGCTTAAGAAACCGGCGATCACGCGGATTCCTAGGCCTTTTGTATAGCCGCGTTGCCCTAGTTCCTGTGTTTTATTCAATGCGTTAAACCCTCCGGCTTAGGGTTTAACGACCAAAAACTAACCTTCCTAATATCCGCTACCGAACAAAAATCGAAGAAAACGCTTTTCCGTAGGCGGGGGGAAGGAACGGTATTTTTGAGGACGTGGATTTAACGCCTGCCGCGCGTCACCCTGAAAAGGCAGAATAAGCCTGAACCGAACAGCCACGCCGCGGCCGGTAGCGGCACCGCGGCTACGTTCAAACTCCAGTGTCCGGTATCGAATACGACATTGCCCGTCAGGCCGGGCGCAAGGCCTTTAAACACGTAATTCAAGGTGTTTTGTCCGGAATAAGAATCGGCGAATAAAAAGGTCCAACTATCGCCCGCGGCTGCGCTGAAGCCGGAAATAAAATCGAATTCCAAAGTACCGCCCGTGATTAACGCTGAGCCGTTTATTTTCAATTGATCGTATTGGCCTGGAGCCAAGCCGGCGATTTCAAACAGCATCAGGCCCGCGTTGCTGAAGTTGCCATTGACAGTCAGCGTGCCGGGCGAACTACCTGGGTTGAGCGAGGCGCTGCCGCCTATAGAGAGCGGGCCGGTGATGCTACCTGAGCCGTTCAAAGTGCCGCCTTGAATACTTATAGTGCTGCCAATGAGACTCCCATTGACCGTTGTGAGTCCCGCGGTTTGCGTATAGGTGCCTAATACGCCGGTCACATCGGTGACGCCTGCGCCGGCGTTGATGATGAAAGTACCCGCGTTATTAATTTGCCCCGTGTTGCCCAAACTTTTTACATTGGTAAAGATACCGCCGGCGAGATTATTTATCGTTCCTTCGTTACGCATACCCAAGCCGCCATTATTAAACGTCGCGGAATTGTTAATCACGCTGCCTGCTCGACTAAACCAACGCTCTTGATTGTCGACGATCCCGCCCGTGGTGTTGTTGAGGGTGCCATAGTGATCAAAAGTGCCTTGTCCAGAACCGCCGCTACCGATGATGGTGTTGGTAAGCTGACCCGCGTTATTCAGCGTCCCGAAACTGTTGATGGTCCCATAGTTAGTGAAAGTGCTGCCGGTTTTATTGGTCCATGTTCCAGAGTTCTCCATGGTCGCGACCGTATGTGAGATCGGGTCGTAGTTATTAATGAAGTTGCCGGAGTTGACGGTTACATTGGTATTAGAAAAAGCGCTGGTGTTGGTGAGACCCGCGCCAGCGTAATTATTCATCAAGCCTGAGTTGTAGAAGGACCAACTGGTTTTCATCGTACCGTTGTTATCTATAGTGCCCTGATTCAACAACTGCGCCACGGTATCGATAGTAAATATACCGTGGGCCTTATCATTTACTAATCGGCCGCCTAATTCTATGGTGAAGGTCGGCGTTTGCGAATTGAAGCTCTCGTCTTTGACGGTGATGAATTCAAAATAATTCGTGAATACGCCGCCGGCTTGTATGGTGACCGAACCATAGTTTAAAAACGGATCGCTGGTACTAACCGCGCCGGCTGTATTGATAAATAAAGAACTGCCACTGGGGTTGGGATTGGGACTGAGTTCGTAAGCAGATGCGCTGGATAGTGCCTGAAGCAAGAAGCCTATAACGACGATTGCAGCCTGAATGTTATTTTGATTATTGAACATGGCCATCCTCCTTTTTTCTGTGTTATTGAAATTCTTATTCGCGGGTCCACGGCTTAGTTGTATGAATAGCACTGTTTTAGCTAAATAGCATTATGTTTGTCTCATATAAAAATTAAACTATTGAATCACTGGAATTAAAATTTTCACGCGCGTGGTGGTGTAAGCACGTTGCCTAGGGCTATCCCGCGTTAAAACTTGATCCTTATTCCGCATATTGAACCGTTGACATCGAGAAGGCGCGCCCGCATTCTAAAAGGCTATGCCACCTTCCGCCTTATTGGTTACCACGCCGCAATGCCCTTTTTGTTCCGGCATGAAAGCCGCCCTGGCGCAGATTCAAAACGAGGGCTTCATCGGCAATATTGAAACGGTCGATGCGACGCAAGAACCCGAGCGCGCGCAGGCGCTGAATATTAAGAGCGTGCCCTGGCTACGCTTGGGCACCTTGGAATTTGATGGGCAAATGAGTCCAGGCGATTTGCGCGCTTGGGCGCGCACCGCCGACACGGACCAAGGCTTGCGCCATTATTTTTTCACCATGCTGAAAAACGGGAAGCGCGCCCATGTCGAAAGCGTAATCAGACAGCATCCACAGTACGCGCTCACGCTGGGGGAACTAGTGAATGACGCGGATGCCAGCATGGCGGTGCGCATAGGCATAGGCGCGGTGCTGGAAGAATTAGGCGCGAGCGCGGATGCAATGGTCCCAGCCCTGGTAAAATTGCTTAACGATATCGAGACGCGTAATCGCGCCGATGCCGCGCATTTTTTAAGTTTAATCGCAACCCCCGCCGCACTCTCCGCTTTGCGCCCAGCGCTGAACGATAGCAGCGCCGAGGTGCGAGAGATTGCAGCCGAAGCTTTAGATCATCACCATGCCTCATAAAGTTCTATTACAACCCAGCCAACACAGTTTTTTGGTCAACGGCGCGGATACGCTGCTAGAAGCGGGCTTGCGCGCCGGTTTGGCGATGAATTACGGATGCAGCAGCGGCAATTGCGGGCTGTGTAAAGCGCGAGTGGTCTCCGGCCAAGTGGAGAAAGTGCGGCATCAAGACGATGTGATTCCCGAAGCGGAAAAAATGCAGGGCTGTGTTTTACTCTGCTCGCACACCGCCGCCAGCGATTTGGTGATAGAAGCCACCGAGGCCAGCGTCGCCGCGGAAATTCAGTTTCAGGAAATCGACGCCCGGGTCAAGGAAATTAAACCCCTCACAGACAAAGTCATGCTTCTGCATTTGCAAACGCCGCGCACCAATCGTTTGCGCTTTCTAGCCGGGCAGAGCGTCGCCTTGAGCGTGGGCGACATCGCCAGCGATTATGCGATTGCCAGTTGTCCTTGCGACGATAGAAATTTGCAATTTCATATACGCGATATTCCCGACAATACTTTTGCGCAAGAAGTGTTTCAGCGTTTGCGCGCCAATGACACGGTAACGGTGTATGGGCCGGTGGGCGACTTCGTATTGAAACCGGAATCCAAGCGGCCCTTGCTGATGTTGGCATGCAATAGCGGTTTCGCGCCGATTAAAAGTTTATTTGAGCACGCCATGTCCTTGGAAATCGCCGCGCCTTTGCATATGTATTGGCTGGCCACGGTGCAGGGCGGTCACTATATGTCCAACTGGTGCCGCGCTTGGGCGGATGCCGTGGATAATTTTCACTATCACGAATTGTCGGCGGAATCTTTGCAGGACCCAAATCCTAAAGTCGTCCTCAATCAGGTCTTAGCCGACCAAGTGGACATTAAGCAATCCGATATCTACGTCGCGGGTCCCATGCGTTTTGTCCAGCAAGCACGGGTTGCTCTTTTGCAAAATGGTGTGCCGGCCGCTCAACTCGCCATCGCGGCGGTTTGATCGCGTGCAGTCCACGCTTTTACTTTATTGCCGCGCCGGCTTCGAGCCGGAGTGCGCCGCGGAAATCCAAAGCTATTGCGCTGCGCTGGGGCTCAAAGCAAGCGCCACGGGCAAGCCGGAATCCGCTTATGTTCCGGTTGCCTTGGACTACCCGGATAGCGCGGCACCGCTATTGAAGCGGATTCAGTTGAGCGACTTGGTGTTTGCGCGGCAGTTATTGTTCCATGCGCGCTTGTTCCAAAACCTGCCTACGCTGGATAGAGTCACGCCCTTAGTCTCTGCTTTGCGTGAGAGCGGATTGCGCTATAGCGAGCTGCTTTTGGAAACCGCGGATACCAACGCCGGTAAAGCCCTCTCGGCTTTCTGTAGAAAATTTGCGCCACCTTTGGAGCATGCCTTGGCCGAAGCGGATTTGCTGGTAAGCGATCCCTACGCGCCGCGCTTACATTTGCTGGCCTTGGACACGCAGACGATTTATCTCGGCCTGGCCTATCCCCATAATGCCTCGCCCTGGCCCATGGGCATTCCCAGAGTAAAATTTTCGCGTGCCGCCCCTAGCCGCTCGGCGCTGAAATTGGCGGAAGCGTTTTTAACTTTTCTCAGCGAAGAGGAAGAACAAGATTTATTGCATGAAGGGGTCAGCGCAGTCGATCTAGGCGCCGCGCCCGGTGGCTGGACTTGGCAATTGACGCAGCGCGCGCTGCACGTCACCGCCGTAGACAATGGCGCTTTGCACGCGGAGCTGCGCGGCAATGGGTTAGTGGAACATATACGTGCTGACGGTTTCCGCTATACGCCTAAGCGTCCCGTGGATTGGCTGGTGTGCGACATGGTGGAGCAACCTAAGCGCGTTGCGGAACTCGTCGCGCGCTGGCTGGCGCAAGGCCAGTGCCGGTATGCGATTTTTAATTTAAAACTGCCCATGAAAAAGCGCTGGGAGATGTATCTGGCATGCCGCGACATTATCGAGCAAGCGCTAGAGGGCAAAGCCTATCGCATGCAGTTCAAACAGCTTTATCACGACCGTCTGGAAATTACCGGCTGCGTGCTGATGCAAACGAGCCAGCGCCGTAAACGGCATCCTTAAGCGCTTTGGGGTTCGGCTTGGGCGGCAGGCGGCGAAATGGAAAAAAACAGCGCCTCTTCCAAGGCGTCCTTGGCTTCTTTATACCAAGGCTCGAATTCCAGCGCCTTGGTAAAGGCGCGGGCGGCATCGGCGAAACGAGTCAACATCATCAAGGCCAAGCCTAACTGAAAATACAATTCGGCATTGCCCGGACATAGGCCTATGGCCTCGTTATAGCAATGCACCGCGACTTCCGGGCTGCCGATTTGATAGCAGATCAAGCCCAGGTTGACCCAGGAAGCAAAAAAATCCGGCTTCAAGGTGATGGCTTTTTGGTAGCTCATGGCGGCGCTGGTGTTATCGCCCAAGTTTTGCTGGGCGACTCCCAAGCCATAGTGCGCCGCGGCGAATAGCGGGCTGGCAGCCAAAGCTTGTTGAAAATGTTCTATCGCCAACTCGAACTCGCCTCGGTCGTTCAGCAGCATGCCGATATTGTTGTGTGCCTCGGCGAAACGCGGACGTATGGCCAGGGCGCAACGGTAATGGTCCAGGGCGGCGTCGGATTCTTCTAATACAGCGAGGGCGCGCGCCAGATTGTAGTGGGCGATGGCGGTACGCTTATCGCTCACGATTTTCGCGCTTAAGAGCAGATTCAACGCCGACTGAAAGCACTCTTGCGCGGGCTTAGTCTCGCCTTGATCGAACAAACGGTTACCCGTCTCGGTGAGCACCGCGACCGAATGCGCATTTTGTTGGTTCTGCCGCAGCAGGGCTTGCGCCGACCTAGCTTTTGTTTTCATTCTTGCATTTACGGCATGCTTAGCCGGAAATTAAGCCGAGCTTGAAATCGCGTGGGATGCAGCCATCTAGGCTAGGACGGAGGCTTCCCGCCTCGACTACTTAAAGAAAGAGCCCATGTCTGCGAATGTAATGTTTACTAGCCCTTACTACCAGGTCGTGGAGTATCCGGAATTGGACGCCATTGAGTTAATGGATACCACACGCTCGACCGAGACCTTGATCCAAGGCCCTATGGCGGCCGCGTTTCGGGCGTCTTTATTGAATATTTTCGCGCAAGAACCGACGCCGGAGGATGTGGACGAAATGATAGGAGGCTATCAGGCGCTCATGAATCTGCCGGTTTGCTATCACTAAACGCGGCCGGCGCTCGGCTCCGCCGTTCAGCTTTTCCCTCCTTAGGCCGTGAACCCGCAGATTTCACGGCCATCCCTGCTTGACGCCGCCAGCCCGCCCAGTGCTATGATTCGGTTCGGTTTTGCTAATGTCACTTTTCGTTCACTGGGAATTTATGAAACTCGAATACAACTATCGCATTGGCCCCAACGGCATAGAGTTTTCCTTGGTCGAAGGACTGGACGATGAAATGGAATTCGAAGGCACGCCCGAACAAAAATTAACGGTTCAGCGCTATGTGATGCAGGCGTGGCAAGACGCAATCAATAAAAGTTCTAAAGGCCCGGATGAGATTCGCAGCCTGCTGGAAACCAGCGAAGGCCAGGTGTTGCTGCAAACGCGGGCTCGGGATTATTTAGCAGAAATCTTGGCGGACTTCCCACCGGAACTGGATAGACGCAAAGCGAGCCGTGATCGCCGCGATTACAGCTCCCGTCCGCGAGATAAATCAGGCGATCGACGCTATGTCGGCAATCGCAAGAATAATGACGAACCTCAGCTGTAAAACCCTATCTTGGTTTTGCGTTTAGCCAAGCGATCCAAATCCAAATCTTTCAAGGTCAAGTAGTCGCGTCCGTCGAGCTTGGCGTTCCCGAAGGCATCCAGTAGCAATTTGCGCATATCGCGCGGCGGCACATCGGCCAAGGTTTCCAAGACCTCGTCCTCTAGCAGCTCAGGCTCGAAACCCCAGTTATGCTGCGACACAATCTCGCTGTACAAAGTGCGGGCGATGCGCATCGCACCTCCCCGATCCGGGCGCTGGATCACATAGACATTCATGCGATTCAGTATCGGCTCGGGGATGCTGGCCTCATCGTTGGCCGTGGCCACCCATAAAATATGGCTGGCATTCACCGGCACCTCTATAAATTCGTCCTTGAAGTGCAGCGCCGTATCGCGCTCTAGCAACGTGTACAAGGCACCCATAGGATCGTAGCGGCCATCGCCGCCGGCCTTATCGACTTCGTCCAAGGTGATCAGCGGATTGGCGAATTCGCCTTCCACTAAGGATTGGGCGACTTTACCTGGGCGCGCATTCATCCATTGCGAAGAGGCGCCCGACAAAATCCAACCGGCGGTGAGCGAACTCATGGATACGAACTCGAAGCCGGTGCCCAGCATTTGCGCCAGGCATTTCGCGAAGTGGGTTTTGCCGAGCCCCGGCTCGCCCAGTAACAACATGGGCATGAAATGCACGGGCTCGTTGCCGGAAATGGCGAGCGCAGTGTGCTTTTTGATATCGTCGATGACGGGCTTAAAGTTGGGGCAGGCATCATATAAAGCATCCACTCCATCCGTGGAGGAGGGCCGAATTAAAAACCGATCGCCGCCGCGTTCGCGCATTTTTTCGTAGATGGCTTTGAGAGGCTCGTTCTTGCTGGGGGACGCCGCTTCCATGGCGCGGTCTACTTCAGCAACACTATAGATCGACTTACTGTCGGCGAGGGGAATATGGTAGGGCGTATTCATAAAGCCTCCTGCAATGCGCTATATGCTTATCTTAGCGGACGCTGCGGATAATTACTTAAGCATGTTTGCAGATATAATACGGCGCCTATAGCTATAGATAAACACGCGTGCATTCTCCCGACCTCACTTCCGTTGGTATAGTTGCGCCGCAGATTGCGCGCTTCGAGCAGCCCTTGAGCTTACGCAGCGGTGCTGTCCTGGCGCGTTATGAGTTGGTCTACGAAACTTACGGCCAATTGAACCCCGCAAAAAATAATGCGGTTTTGATTTGCCATGCCCTCTCCGGCAACCATCACGTGGCCGGCTACTACAGTGAACAAGACAAGCGTCCGGGGTGGTGGGACAACATGATAGGTCCCGGCAAACCGATAGATACGGACAAATTTTTTGTGATCGGCGTCAATAATCTTGGCGGCTGTCACGGCTCCACCGGGCCGGCGAGCGTGGACCCGGCGACGCAGCAACCGTATGGCGCGAATTTTCCCGTGGTGACGGTGGATGATTGGGTGGATACCCAAGTACAACTCGCGGAGCAACTAGGCATCCAACAATTCGCCGCCGTCGTCGGCGGTAGTTTGGGCGGCATGCAGGCGCTGCAGTGGAGCATTAGCTATCCCGATAAGCTGCGTCACGCCTTGGTGATTGCCGCCGCCCCTAAGCTCACGGCGCAGAATATCGCCTTCAATGACGTGGCGCGCCAAGCCATACTTACCGATCCGGATTTTCATGGCGGAAATTTCTACGCCCACGGCGTGACGCCTAAGCGCGGCTTGCGCCTGGCGCGTATGTTGGGCCACATCACTTATCTTTCGGATGATGTGATGGGCAGTAAGTTCGGGCGGCTGCTGCGTTCGGGCGCGTTTCAATTCAACTACGAAGTCGAATTCGAGATCGAATCCTATCTGCGTTATCAGGGCGATAAATTTGCCGAGAGCTTCGATGCCAATACGTATTTACTGATGACCAAAGCGCTGGATTATTTTGACCCTACGCATCATCAAGAAGATAAATCACTGACCCTGGCGATGAAGCCCGCCACCGCAAAATTTTTAGTAGTGGCTTTTACCACCGACTGGCGTTTCGCGCCGGAACGTTCGCGCGAGATTGTGAAAGCCTTGCTCGATAACGAGTGCGATGTCAGCTATGCCGAGATCACTTCCAGCCATGGCCATGATGCTTTTCTGATGGTGGACCCGCACTACCATGAACTGGTGCGCGCCTATATGGATAGGGTGACGAAAGAAACCCTATGATGACCGCGCTGATGAATAGCCATGGCGACCATAGAGCCGACTTTGAAACCATAGGCGAGTTGATCAGCCAAGGCGCCAAGGTTTTGGACTTGGGCTGTGGCGATGGCAGCTTACTAAAATATTTAAAACAAGCGCGCGCGGTCTGGGGCTATGGCGTGGAAATCGCCGATGAGAAAATTCTCGCCTGTGCAAAAAACGGAATTAACGTCATACAGACGGACTTGGAAACCGGTCTCTCGGGGTTTGAGTCGGGCAGCTTTGACTACGTGATTTTGTCCCAAACTTTGCAATCCATGCGCAATACCGAGATCATCATGCGCGAGATGTTGCGCGTGGCGCGTCAAGCCATCGTCACTTTTCCTAATTTCGGTTTTTGGCAGCATCGCTTGCAAGTCATCGCCGGACACATGCCGGTGTCCAGCAATCTGCCCTATCAATGGTATAACACGCCGAATATACACTTGTGCACGCTCAAGGATTTCGAGGCCCTGTGCGCGACCTTGAATGTGCGGATTTTGGAACGCATCGTGATTCATCACGGACAGCGCCGGGAGTTCATGCCGAATCTTTTCGGCAGCCTGGCGCTGTACCGCGTTGAACAATTAAGCAGCTAAGGTTTTAAGGCCGAATATAGGCGTAACCGGCCTGCTGTTTTTGAGCCAACTCCACCACCCCCGCGACTGCGTAATCCAGCTTGGGCAGCATGTCGTCCTTACTGAGCTTTTGTTTCCGCATGGTGTTCTCGCAAGCAACGACTTTGACGCCTTCCTTGATCGCATCTTCCACGCGTCCCCCGGCCGGGGAATCGAATTTCAACATCGCCAGCCCGGGTCCATAAGCCACGATTTCAATATCGACTTTGTCCTTGCCTAATTCTTCTTGCACATTTTGCGCATTATTTAAGGCGAGATTCCATTTCGCGGGGTCGTTATCGCTGACCTGAATCACGATTTTTTGCTGAACGGTTTTTGATTTCGCCGCAGCCGCATTGTCGGCCGCCTGAGCCATCCCCATTGCACCTAAACTTAAAACGGCAAGCAGCGGTAAAGCGTATTTTTGCAACATGTTTGTCTCCTAAATTATTCAGCGCTGTTTGCGCTAGCAGTAAGACGCACTGCGGTGCTAGATTATTCCAGCGCTGATTCGCAATTTTCGTATTTAATCCTGCACGATGAGAGTTCCGTGCATTTCCTCATGCCCCGCGCCACAAAAGTTGTCGCATAGAAACGGGAACTTCCCGGTCTTCTGCGGCTGCAATTGCACCACGGTGGTTTTGCCCGGGGGCAAATCGGCACGTATGCCCAGGTCGGGAATCTTGAAACCGTGCACAAAATCCAGCGAGGTAAATTCCAGGCGCACCGGCTCGCCCCTTTTTAATACGATCTCGTTGGGACTATATGAAAAGCGCCGCGCCACGACCTTGATCACGCGCTCTGTCTCCGCGCTACGCGCCGGTACCTCCGCCTGGACCAGCGTGGCGGCAGTATTCACCCCGACCGCCGCTAACCCCAGGAGAGCGAAGAAGAAGCCTTTCATGCTTTCGCTCCGTTAGGGCTGAACTCGGTGATAGCGACGGTCTTACTTTTCGGCGCCGCCTCGACCTCACGAAAGCCCAAGCCGTGCCCTGCTTGTTCAGGGTTCCAGGGCAGGGGCGTGCGTTTTTCTTGAGAGCCGGGTGCGGGCAAGGGGAAGATCAAGGACTTAGCCGCATGGTGGTCGATATGACCGGTCGTGTGATGATGCTCTTGGTGGATGTGCCCATAGAACACCGTGACATTCGGATAGGGCAGCAAAATGTCCACGGCCTTTTGCCCGTCACGCGTGGCCCAATCCCACTGCGGCGCGAGGTCGAAAAGCGGTCTGTGCGCGAAGACAATAATCGGCGTGGCTTTGGGGAGCTTGGCTAAGTCTGCTTGCAACCAAGCCAGTTGCGGCTCGCCTATTGTCGCGCCCCGATCCGAAACATTATCTAAACGCACGAAGTGCACGCCTTTATGATCGAAGGAACCGTAAGTCGAACCCAAAGCTTCGGTAAAGGCCGCGCCTTTGTCGAGCGAAGCATCATGCTCACCGGGAATAAAATAAACAGGCTTTACCTTTAGCCCACTGACGATGGACTTGAACTCAGCTAAACGTTTGCGTCGCTCTGCCGGATCATCGGTAGTGTGGGTGAGATCGCCGGTGAAGATCACGAAGTCCGGTGGCTCGGCTAAACCATTGACCGCAGCCACTGCGGTTTTGAGTGTCTCGCGCGCTTCCGGATTGGCGGGACCTTGATAGCCCCAATGGGTGTCGGACAATTGCACGAAGTAAAAATCTTTTTCTGCGGCAGCATAAGCGCCGCCGTGTAAGCCCGACAGAAATACAGCGCCGCCGCCCGCCGCTGTGAGTTTTAAGAAATCTCTGCGTTTCATTTTTGTGTCTCCTTGGGTGAGCATGCCCGGCTATGTCAGGCTTGATGCTTCTCCGCTATACCCAGTGACGAGATTAAATATTCCCGGAATATTTTATTTAGCCTCAAGCCGACACTTGAGGTGATGTGATTAAATACCGCGGGCAGGAATAAACTACGGCAGGCTTAGGTCTAGCAAACTGGGGATGGGTTTGACGGAAACGGTAAGACGCTTTGAGCAGCAAGCACTTGTGCATTTGAACGCGGCGTATAACCTCGCGCGCTGGCTGCTGCGCGACGATCATGCCGCAGAAGATGTCGTGCAAGAATCTTTTTTGCGGGCGCTGAAGTATTACGACAGCTTGCGCGGCGAGGATATCAAACCCTGGCTACTCAGCATCGTGCGCAATACTTGCTATACCTGGCTGCAAGCCAACAAACGCGGCACGGAAGCGCTGGTCTTCGACGAAGAACGCGATAGCGATGAGCAAATACAGAGTTTGCCGCGTCCGGAAGATAACCCAGAGGCGCTGCTGACGCGCAAGCAAGAGAGCGCGCAAATTAGATTTGCGATAGAACGCCTGCCCGTGGTGTTTCGCGAAGCCATCATTTTGCGCGAGTTGGAAGAATTGTCTTATGAAGAAATCGCAATGGTGATGAGCATACCCTTAGGGACGGTGATGTCGCGTTTGGCGCGGGCGCGAGCGATGTTACGCACGGAACTACAACGCACGATGCGCGAGGACTAGGCCATGGATAAATCCGATGACGCTGAATTAAGCGCGCTGCTAAAAAAGCAGGCGCCGTATTTTGAGGCGCCCGCCGCTTTGCGCGAGCGGGTGACCGCGTCTTTGGCGGCGGCGACTTTGCCGGCAAATGAAAAAACAAACTCGCGGAGAAATTGGCAAGGCGGATTGGGATGGGGTCTGGGATTCGCGCTCGGCGTTTTATTGAGCGTGGTCGTTGTCGTAATCAATGGTGGGTCGCGACAATCCGATTATGTGTTAACCCAAGTCGTGGACGGCCATGTGCGCTCGCTCATGGGAACACACTTAGCCGATGTGACCTCCTCCGACCGACACACCGTAAAGCCGTGGTTCAGCGGAAAGCTAGATTTCTCGCCGCCGGTGAATGATTACGCGGAACAAGGCTTCCCCTTAATCGGTGGCCGCCTCGATTATATAAACGAGCGGCCCGTCGCAGCGTTGGTATACAGGCATCGGCTACATACGATTAATGTGTTCATCTGGCCAGCTAAAAATAGCGAAACCAAAACGCTCGCCAGCGTAATTCGAAAAGGCATTAACGTCGCGGCTTGGCAGATGAATGGACTGCAGTTTTGGGCGGTGTCGGATTTGGGGGCGGGGGATTTGGAAAGACTAGGAAAGATAATACGAGAATCCGAGAAGTAACGAATGTATCGAAGAAGCGCATTCACTCTCCTCGGTGGGAATCTGTTTGTACAGAGGGGTACAAAAAACCTGCCGGCAGGCGTTAATTTTCTCGGTATTCGCTTCCCCTCCACGGAATAGGATAAATGCCGAATCCAGTAAATCAAGGTGGGGCTGGCTTGGCCCAATAAACTTAACACCTACAGTTGAGGGAACAAAAACAGCGGCATAATACATTTTTACCGGACTCCTTTTGCATAAAGTAATAACCGGATCAGGGATCGAAAAGGCCAATAAAAACATTAAGATGAAGCCCTACTATGCCTGTCTTTATATTAATAAACGCCGGACCCCATGGGTCTTTTGATTAACAGTTGGGCGGACAAATGAGCGAGTTGACGCCGATTCCAAACATCCTCGCCCGAGAGTTCGGTCGAATGGAATGGGCCGATCCAAGAGATGTGCTCGTTAAACTCCGTGCCGTAGAAATGAACCTGCCAGCGGATCTAGACGAGAAAGTCCGCCGCTTAAGAACCAATCAACTAAAAGAGTGGCGGGAGGCTCGGACAGCGGCGCTATTTTCCTACGGTATGAGCAGTACAGTACTCAAACTCCCAGTATTGTTTTCTAAGTCAGAGTCCAAAGA
>CAZKHT010000009.1:0-28141 GCA_964552595.1 uncultured Burkholderiales bacterium | reverse complement strand
AATCACGAAGGCGTAAAACTGATCCGAGCCGCGTGCCGCGAGCGGCGCGATACTAGCGGCGGTCAGCAAGGAGGTCATCGCCACCGGTCCGGTCGACAGCTGGCGCGATGATCCAAACAGCGCCCCGATGACAGTGGGAATCAGCACCGCATACAGACCATAGTAAGCCGGGACGCCGGCCAATTGCGCATAAGCCAGCGATTGCGGCACGGCGACCAACGAGACAGTAATGCCCGCGACTAAGTCGTCCTTTAAAGTACCTTTTCCCGGCAGCAAACGTTTCAATGCCGTTAAGGGATTGAAGTAAGACAGCGGCGTCAGCAACGCGGAAGCGAGGGGCGCGGGCATGACTAGCGGCAAGCGAAGGTGGAAATGAAAACGACAGCAGGCATGGCTGAACTATCCTCCTATTCTTGTGGGCGGGCGCGCTTATTGAGATTTTCGAGTGCGCGCTCGACGGCAAAGGCCGCTTCTTCCGCTTCGGCTTCATTGCCCATCATGGTAAGCCTACCGAAATTGCCGAAGGGTTTCACGTCTATGAGTGTGACATGCGCGGCTTTTTCCGCTTCGTTCGCCGCATACACGGCATAACCGGCCGGCTCGACTTCCAAAATGAACATACTTTTGCCCGGCAAAATCATAGAGCCCTTGCGCAACTGCCGGTTGATCAGCGTCGCATGGTCGGGCGTGATGGCGCGTATGATTTCGTTCCAAGTAATGCGGCAGGCCATGCGCGTGTCTAGCGTGGTATTCAATTGGCGCAAAATGATATTGCCGGCCTCGATCACCTCGCTCTGATTGCGATAATGAATTTCCATGGAGCCGAAAGAACGCTCCACCACTTGCTCGCCCATGCGCACATTGGTTTCTTTAAGCGCGATGTCGGATAAATGATGCACCGCCATGCCGGGCGCGACTTCTATCCACATACAGGCATCGCCGGGAATCGGCAAAAAGCCTTGCGACGAGGTTGCCAAGTACGAGGCCAGTTGCGGTTGCAAGGCATCAATGAAGACGAAGGTGCGTAGCGTGACTTTCATCTGCGCGCCTATCGGGTTAAGCCCATGTACAGCATAGGCAGCTTCTCAGGCAAGCGCTCGACGTGATCCAGCACCGTGAAATTTTTCACGCCAAAAATGCGCGACACATATTGATCGGCGTGCGGGTCCAAGGATAAGGCATAAGTGGTGATGCCTTCGCGCGCCAGTTCTTCCACCGCGCGCTTGGTGTCGTGGCGTAAATATTGCGGATCGCGCACATCGTTGTCGGCCGGCTCGCCGTCGGTGATGACGAAAATAATTTTCTTATTCTTGGGCTGCTCGTTCAGTAAGGCGCCGGCGTGGCGCAACGCCGCGCCCATGCGCGTGGAGAAGGCGCCTTGCATGCCGGCCAGGCGGGCTTTCACCAAATCGTCGTAAGGCTGGTCGAAATCCTTGAACCGATAGTAGTGCACATCGTGCCGGCCATTGGAGCAAAAGCCGTGTAGCGCGAAAGGATCCCCTATTCGGTCTAACGCATCCGCGAGCATGACCGTGGCGGCGCGGGTGAGATCAATCACGCTATAGTCGTGGCCGCGCACTTTATCGTTGGCCGATTCCGACATATCGAGCAAGACCATGACCGCCAGGTCGCGTACATTGCGCTTGTAGCGCATCATGATGCGCGTATCCGGCTGCTGTCCCATGCGTATGTCTATCATGGCCCGCACCGCGGCATTGATGTCCAGCTCGTCACCATCCTCGACCCGGCGTATGCGTTGCATGGCTTGCGGCGTCATGGATTCGATAAGGAATTTCAGGCGCGAGATGACGGGCTTATTGTCTTGGATAAGTTTTTCTATGACTTCCAAATCACCGACCTTGGGCCGGCGTTCCAATACCGTGACCCAGCTTGGCCGCTCCAACTGAATTTGATAATCCCACTCGTGATAATGGCGCGGATCGGCGACGGGTTCTTTGCCCTCTAGCGAATTGATGCTCACGCCTTCTTGATCCAAATAAAACTCGGTCGGCAATACCCAAATCTCTTGCGCGTCGTCGCCGGCGAATTCGTAATCGAGCTCGTTCACCATTTCCATCACGCTGACTTTTTTGCGAATCTGGTGCGGCGCCCAAGTGGCTTCCAGCGCTTCCAGTTCGTCGTATTCCTCGGACTGCCATACCGTGCGATTGTCATCGCGATAAATCGCGCGCAAGCCGTCGCTGCGCGGGTTGAATTCGGGTAAGGGAATTTGTCCCAAGCTATGGGCAAGGTCTACACCGATATTCCAGCTCACTTGGTTGCTGGATAAATCCGTCTCCCCGCGGAAAAGTTCTACGCCTTGGCGCACCCAAGGATGAGGGTCTTGGGTCTCGCTCTCCAATAAGGCACGCGCCAAGCGGTTGAGCAAATCGCCCACGGTCTGTGGCTCGGCGTAGTCGGGAGGCGGTTGCAAGGCGAGCCAGGCGGCGCGCATGCCGGGGAACTGCCGGCTGGCCAATTCTTCCACACGCGCATCTTCTATCACTTCTATGATGGCGATTTGCGTGGTGTTCAGCGTTTCCATAGACAAAGGCGTTTTGGTGAAAGCCAAATGTGCCGCGCAATGATTGACGGCGGCACGATAGATTTCCGCGCCGGGCACGATTTGCTCTGCCGGTGTGTCGCTGCCTAGCGGCTTATAGTCGTCGTAGGCATCGGGAATATAAACCACATGATGCTCGATATACGGCTTGAGGCCTTCGCGCGCTTCGTAGTCGCCCGAGGTCGGGCGCAAGAAAAAATCGCGGCCCCACATCGCGCGTAAATAAATATTCAAGCGGCGCTGCACATCGACGAACAGCGTGCCCTTGCGCTCTTGCTGCAAGATGGACAAGGCGTCCGGGCTTTGCAGCGAAAAATATTTCACTTGCCCATCGAAGTCCGCTTTATACGCCTGCGCCCCCCATTGCGACCAACGCCGCAAACCACCCAGGGTCAGTTGGCCCAATAAGCGATCAAGATTTTCCAACATCGGCCGCAAGCCGCGCGGCGCTTGCGCCAACATGGTGGACAGGACATTGAGATACTTGCGGAACAGCGTGTCGTCGCCTAAACGTTCGGCCGCCAGTGGGGCGGTGGCGACTATCAGTGTAAGCACCTGGCCGGAAGTCTTAGACGCCATCCCCAGTAAAAAATTAATCAGATCGGGCAACACGTCTTCGCCTATGGCGCGCGCTACTTGAGGTACTTCTTGGATATAGGTGACGACGATTTCTTCGCCGCGCCCCAATGCATCCAGCGCCGCCGCGCCCTTGATGTAGTTATCCAGGCCGCGCGCCGAGAACACCCGCGCTGCTTCATTCCATGCGCCGCGCAGCACCTCTTGCGCGCCGCTGGGCAGCGCGTCTAAGAGGTCTTGATATTCCTCGAGATGGATGGCCATTTCAGAGGGCAAAAGACAGAAGACAGAGGGCAGAACCGCGCGCGGGCGGTTCTGCGTTCAAAGTCATCATGATCGTGTTAGAAGTAAGTGGTGACGGCCGAATCAAGCGCGTCGCGCATATCCGGATCGTCGGTAATCGGACGCACGAGGGTGACGCGGCAAGCTGCCAGCGGGGGCACGCCTTTCGCAATCAAAGAGCCTGCATAAATCAACATACGCGTGGACAAACCTTCGTCCAATCCGTGACCCTTGAGATTGCGTGCGCGCTCGCCGATATGCACGAGATTCTTCGCGACATCCAAGGTCACGCCGGATTCGTGGGCGACGATTTCGGCTTCCACCTCATGCTCGGGATAATTGAAATCGAGCGCGCCGAAGCGCTGCTTGGTGGACTGCTTTAAATCCTTCATCAAGGACTGATAGCCGGGATTGTAGGAAATCACGATTTGGAAATCCGGATGCGCTTCTATGACCTCGCCCTTTTTTTCCAAGGGCAACATGCGCCGCGCGTCGGTCAGCGGGTGTATGACCACCGTGGTGTCTTGCCGCGCTTCGACGATTTCGTCCAGATAACATATCGCGCCCAGGCGCGCCGCCATCGCCAGTGGGCCGTCTTGCCAGCGCGTGCCATTGGCGTCCAGCAGAAAGCGGCCCACCAAATCGGAGGCCGTCATATCTTCATTACAGGCCACGGTGATCAGCGGCTTGCCTAGCTTCCAGGCCATATATTCGACGAAGCGGGTTTTACCGCAGCCTGTCGGGCCTTTTAGCATCATAGGCATGCGCACCGAATACGCTGCCTCGTAGAGTTCGACTTCGTCGGCAACGGCGCGGTAATACGGTTCGCCTTGCACCACATAGGCGGCCAGGGGATCGCTGCTTGCGCTACTGGATGCCGAGGACACTGGGCGCGCTTGCGCCTGTGCCTGCGCTTGCTGCGCGGCGCGCGCCAAGGCCTCTTGGCGCGGCGAATAAGTTCTGAAATTGTCGTTACGCATGACGCATCACCTATCTGTTTCTACAGTTCATGCCACAAAAATTAATCCGGCCATACCCGCGTCGGAAAAAGAATCGAACCCGTATTTTCGGGCGTCGCGTTGCCGGAGTTCGCGACCTCGGATTTTTTCTTCACCACCGGCGCAGCGGGCTTATGTGCGACCGGGGCAGGCGCCGCTTTCGTGGGTGCAGCATGGCTTTTATCCGGGTGCTGATTGGCTTTGACCGCGCGCATATTGGCGGATAATTTATCTTTCAATTTACTCATTTCCCATAACCTCCTTAATAATGGCTTCGATTTCGTCTACCGCCTGAGCGCCATGCCCGCCTAACTGGTATACCGAAGATCCTTCCAAGGCCGCGCTGCGATACACAGCGCGGCGCCGTATAGAGGCTTGCAATACCGGCACGCCGAATTCCGAAATCGCATCTTGCATCGCGGCCGACAAAGCGCTGCTGGGCTCTAATTGATTTAAGACCAAATACGCTTTCATTGCCGGATTCACCTTTTTGGCTTCCTCGAGTTCTTGCGGCAACTTTAAGCTGGCCCACAAATCAATCGGGGAAGGCAAAACGGGAATCAAAGCCACATCGCAGGAGCGCAAAGCTTGCAAGGAAGCATGACTCTCCAAAGACGGCGGGCAGTCCAGCACCAGATAACGATATTGCGGCGAATGCTGATGCAAGCTGCGCGCATCCCACTGTCCGCTCAAGGTTGCCACCGCCGCCGCAAATCCATTCTTACCCATGCGCGCCCACTGCGTGGCGGAACCTTGTGGATCAAGATCGATGACCGCGGTGTCGCCACGCCGCGCGAGGCCAGCGGCAAGATTCATCGCTAGCGTGGTTTTGCCCGCACCGCCTTTTTGGTTGATCACCGCGATGACGTGCGTGGCCATGTTCAAGCGTCTCCAGGTGGCGCCAGTTGGTTTACTTGTAGCGCGAAATCGACTTCCGCATCACCCAAGGCGGCGCCGTCTGCCGCTTCTAGGGTGATATTCACATAGGTCGCGCCGAAGTTGATGTTCTGCGGATGCAAGCCGGTCTTCTCCGACAGCGCCGCGACGGCGTCGAGAAAATCCCGCGTCTCGCTATAACGCTCAAAATTAAAGCGCCGGAATAATACCGGCGGCTTACCACGGCTTTCCCAACCTTGCGGCGTCTCAACCATGACTGGAACCGCCGCCCAACTGGTCGATCTCGCGTACATGCGCTTTCTCCTCGGCCAATATGCCTTCGAGCAATTTCACGCTGTCTTCGTCGCGCATCCGTCGTGCATGCGCCACTGCTTCTTCATACAAGCGGACCGCGTTGACTTCCAGGGTGTGGTCCGCATGGAGTAGATCGGCCATTTCGCGTCCCAGGCGCGCCGGCGGTAAATTGCCGGCGGAGGGCGCGACGCCGAAACGAATCAGTTGTTCCATCAAGCGTTCGGCGTGGCCTAATTCTTCCACCGCCTCGTGGCGCAATTTGGCCGATGTTTCCGTGTCACCCCACAGACGTGCTAGCACGCTCTGCGCGAGGTATTGCTGCACCGCGCTCATCTCATGCGTAAGTGCTCTAGCCAACCAACCTAAGGTACGCGGATCGACACGCATGGCGTCAGCGCTTAGCTACGGGTGGAAGTAATTTCCGCGTCACGGCCGCCCCCATTTGCCCTGGGTTGGGTGGGCAACACGTTTTCCACTTCATTGTGTACGCGCGCAATGATGTGCGCCGCGACTAAGCCGTCGCCTACGCGTTCACAGGCATCGGCGCCGGCACGCACTGCCGCATTCACCGCGCCGGTTTCGCCGCGTACCAGCACGGTGACGTAGCCGCCGCCGACGAATTCGCGGCCGATAAGGCGCACTTCGGCGGCCTTGGTCATCGCATCAGCCGCTTCGATTGCGGGAACCAAGCCGCGGGTTTCTATCATGCCCAGAGCAATACCGGTCAGGTTAGCCATGCTATTTCTCCATAGATTGATCAGCCGTTCCGAACCCGCGCGATTTAAGCGCTAGGAGCGGTCGGGAGTATGCCTTCAACTTCGCTATGCACGCGCGCGATGATGTGCGCCGCGACTAAACCGTCACCGACGCGTTCGCACGCATCTGCGCCAGCGCGCACCGCTGCGTTCACCGCACCGGTTTCGCCGCGTACCAGCACCGTCACATAACCACCGCCTACGAATTGGCGGCCAATGAGGCGCACTTCGGCGGCCTTGGTCATTGCGTCAGCCGCTTCGATTGCGGGAACCAAGCCGCGGGTTTCTATCATGCCCAGGGCGATACCAGTGGTGTTTGCCATTTTTTTAAGCTCCTAATAAAAACGCTTGCCAATAAATCGAAAAATTAGGCGGTCGGCGCGGTCGGCAGTATGCCTTCCACTTCGTTGTGCACGCGCGCAATGATGTGCGCTGCGACTAAGCCGTCACCGACGCGTTCGCAGGCATCCGCGCCAGCGCGTACCGCTGCGTTCACTGCACCGGTTTCGCCGCGTACCAACACCGTGACATAACCGCCGCCCACGAATTGACGACCGATCAAACGCACTTCAGCCGCCTTGGTCATGGCATCCGCCGCTTCAATCGCCGGAACCAGACCACGGGTTTCTATCATTCCTAAGGCAATACCCATAATTTCAGCCATTTCATTACTCCTTCGTCGAACAAAAGTTAAAGAAACCTACTTATCGTTTAATCGCCCAGAACCGATGTGTCATCTGAGCTTACGAATTTAAAACTTCCCAATTTATAAATCTTCCCAGGTCATAAATCTTCCCAGTCATCGATGATGCCGCAGATGGTTAAATCCGTAGTCACCGTCGGGTCCTTCATCGCCCAGCGCGCCGCACTGCCACTGGTGGTAAACACCCATTTACCCAGTGGCACACCCACCGGATCGGCCGCCACCATCAGCGCGCCGTCTTGCATTTCCAAGATTCGCAGTGAAGTCGTGGTCAAGCCGGGCACGCGACGGGTGCATACCAATTCGTCGATGACCCGCATAATGTCCATTAAGCCTTGGCTTCCCAGTGGTCTATGATGCCGACGATAGTGAGATCGGATGGGAATTCCTTACTGCCCGCCGCATCACGCGCCGCCGAGGAACCCACGCAAATCACCCAGTCGCCCGGAATGCAACCCACCGCGTCTACTGCCACGCTAAAGGGGCTACCTTCTTTTTCCTGTACCACCAGTAGCGGCCTATGTCCGAAACCGTCTATGCGATTCGTAGACACCAGCGTTTTCACTACTTTCATAATTTTCATATGTCTGCCTCAGCGCCCGAATCTAATGTCCCGCGTCTTGGACGACTTCTTCGATAAACGTGCAGCGCTCGCTGCCTTCGCTATCGCTGATCGCCATTTGGCAGTGCAGCAAGCCTTGCTGATACAACGCCGCATAGCGTGCCTCTATCGCCTTGCGCACGCGTAAACAGCGCGCTATGGTGCGCTCGCGCGCGCCTGGCACCCGTGCCGAATAATGAAAGTGCACCAGTACCGGCACCGCTAAACCACGCCTGATATTCAGCCCGGTAAAAATCTTGATCCCGACATCCATATCCGGCGCGCCTTCTTCGACGGTGTCGAGATGCGCAAAATAAAATTTGTTGCGCAACTGCAATTCGCTCATCGCTTCACCGGCGCAGATGAAACGCTCATTGTGTCCGATGTCGGCGTAGCGCCCTTCGTGATGCTGGATCACGTATTGGATTTGCGACAAATTCGCTTCCAATAAACGCAAAATAAATTGGCGCATGCCGGGTTGGGTGCCGCAGCCGCCTTCGGCCTGCGCCACCGCCGTATAAATTTCCTCGCGCGCCGCCTCCGCGCTCATACCCAGGGTTTGCTTATACAGCGCCGCGCTTTCGATGAAGCGGAAAGGACAGTTGGCACTGTCGCTGTCCGGCAAATGCACACGTATCGCGTCGGTGTCGGTATCCATACCGATTAGCAAGGTGTCCGGCGCCGCGCCGCGACCGTATACGTTTTCTATTGCCGCGCGCATTTCCGCTAATCGGTCCGCCGCCGCTTGCGTCGCCACTGCATCCTGGCTGCCATGCGCTGCGCAACCCTGGGTGCAAGGATTCGAAGTGCTGTAGTGATACACCGCGATCTTCAAATAATTGCCTTCGGCACCACCGGGCAAGCCGCCGGACAAGCGCAATAATTCGCGCTGCGTCCAATCCGCGACATCGCCTTCCACATCGAACAAGGCGCCGGCATAAGCTTTCACCGTGACTGCGTCATTCGGCGCCATGCGAAACACAAAAGGCAGCAAGCCTTGCAAGCGGCCATCGGCACAGGGACTCACGTCCACCGTGTGGTAACCGCAAGCGCGTATGAATTCGGCGTCTATGGCCATTAATTCCCGCCATGGCGCTTGATCCGCATCCGCGTGGTCTATGCATTCCTTAAAGCTGCGAAAAATGCAGTAGGCGTGCAAAGCGCGTAAATCCAAACCGGCCACCCAAGCGTTATTCAACAGCGCCTCAGGCAAGGTATAGCCCAATTTATCCTCAGCCACGCGCTGCGCGCGGCTGACAAAATCCAATTCATGCTGAAACGCCGAGAGCGTTTTTAACGTGTCGACTATAGGCGCGAAGCGACCGCGCACGCGGTTCTCGTAAGCGTATAGCCGGCGATTCAACTCCTCGTCCACCAAGGCGTGCGCACAAGGCTGCCCCGGTGTGACCACGCATGCGGGATTGCTCAGGTCTTCTGGTGCTATGCACAGAGCCCCGGCGGAACGCATGGCGGCGAGTCGTTTACGCGTGTTCACGTTTTATCCTTAGCCTCGCGCGCCGCCCGACAGGGTGACCAGCGCGCCGCGGCCGGTGTTGCCCGAAGAACCCGTGATGCGGCTTTCCGGCACTGGCGGGGTCTCGGTTTCATCGCGAAAGCGCACCGCGTTCATGCCCATGCCGCGCGGGTTGCCACGGGTGGAGGGATTGCGCACCAAACTCGACGCGCCTTCGGTGCCGGTGACGCGGCTTAATGCGCCCCAGGCATCGCCGGTGACATTACGTCCGCTTTGGCTCCCTTCGCCGGTCAAGCGACCCGAGGCGGGCTTAGGCTCTTCTGGTGCAGCTTGCGGCAAGGTCAGGTCGCGATGGCGGAATTCCGGCGTGCCGGTAATCAAGCCATCGGCTTTCATACCCGGGCCGGTAATGCGCTCGCTGCTATACGCCGTGCCGGTAATATCACCCACTTGCTCGCGCCGCTGTTGCGCGGCGCGCGCCGGTGAAACAATACTGAAATCAGCAGGCGCGGGCGGCCGTGGCGGCTCGACATAGGTGCTGCTGCGCGATACATAGCGGTTACTGGTCGCGCATTGCGCCACTGCATTGTCGGTGCGGATATAAGGCGTGCCGCTGTTGATTTCGAAGGCGCCGCGCTCATCGCCGGTCATGCGCGAGCCGCCGGAGCCCGGTCTGTCACCGGTCACCACGGTGGCGGGAATCAAGGCGCTGGTTTTGATGCGCGCTTCTTGTCCCTGCGTGTCGGGCGCTTCGCAAAAATTGCTGTATTGGCCACGGCCGATATAAGGCGTGCCGCTAATTGGCGAGCATCCGCCATGTTCATCGCCGGTCACGCGCGTGGAGCGGCCCACATAAGTGCCCGTGACAGGCTGGCCACGCCAAGTGTGATCGACCGCAACTTTCGCTACGGGCGCCACCGGCGTGCTGACGTCGCACACCACCGCTTGTTGATCCGCGCCTAGGTATTCGGTGCCGGTCACGGCTTTGCAACTGCCGGGTTCATCGCCGGTTACCTTGCGGCTCAAGCCGACTTCAGTGCCCGTCACTTTGCGTCCGGACAAGGTTTGCATGGTGCCGACTTTTTTTGGGCCGGTCACATCGCATAAACCGCCGAAGCTCGAAGGGTTGTAATACTGATTGCCGGTAATCGTGCGGCAAGAACCCGGTTCGTCGCCGGTGACTTTTTCCGAACGGCCGACATTGCTGCCGGAAATCGTTTGTTCATCACGCGTAGACATCACGCTGACTTTACGCGGCGTAGCGGGCGTAGTCGTGTTGCAGACACTGGTGTATTGCTCGGCGGATAAATATTCGATGCCGGTCACGTTGCGGCAAGCACCTTGCTCATCGCCCGTGGTTTTGGTGCTGTGGCCTACAGGGGTGCCGGTCACGACTTTGCCTTGTCCGGTGTGCGTCACCGCCACTTTTTCCGGGGCCCGCACGCCATTGCTGGGCGCTACGTATTCAGTGCCGGTGATGGCGCGTTCGGAGCCGGATTCATTACCCGTGACTTTGCCCGAACGCACGACCGAGGTCCCGGTGATGCCGCGTTCACGCGAACTGGTATCACGCGGCGCGGGCATTTCGCGTAGCGGTTTGACCAGGCTCAATTTGACCGGCGCTGGTTCAGGTCGCGTCGGGCAAAAACTATCGAATTGCTCGGTGCCCAAATATTCGGTGCCGGTAATGGGGCGGCAGGAGCCGGGTTCATTGCCAGTGACTTTCTTGCTTCTTTCCACCATGGTGCCGGTGACCTGACGCCCAGATAATGTGTGACCCACTTCCACTTTCGCGGGCGCCGGAACCTCCAAGCGGGCGCGCATGCGGCCGGCCGGGCGGGCTTGTGCCTCGCTTTTTAAATTGCCAGCTAGCGATTGCACTTTACGTCGCTGCATGGCTTTTTGCCGGCCACTGGCGCCGCTCGCCATCGCTGCTTGCCAATCTTGGCCGGGTAGCGCACTCGCCAATTTAGTGGCTTGCGCGACGCGTTTTAAACCGCTCTTGCCGTCTTGCGCCAAGGCGGCGCGACGGGCGCGGGCCAAGGCGCGGCCGGTATTTTGTATGGTCTGCGCGGCCGGCGCGGTGAAATAAGTTCCGCCGCTGCTGGCGGGCATCACGCTTGCAGTTTCGTTGCTGGTGTCGCAGCTGGCTTTGGTGCCATTGCAACCGCAACCACAGGTTTTAGCTTCCGCGCTGGTTTGCGCTGCCAGAGTATTTTCGGGCGCCGGGCGGGTACGACCGCTAGCGCGCGCGGATTTAATTTGCTGTGCCGCTTGTAGTGCCGCTTTACCCGAGGTGCTCAACATTTGGCGCCGCATTTGGCTGACGCTGCGGCCATTGGATGCGGGGGCGACTTGCGCGTAATTGGTCGCTTGCGCGTAATCCGCGCCGGAGCGACTAGGCGCGACGCGCTGGGCCGAAGGCTGGCTCGTCGCGGCGGATTTTTTCACGCCGGCCTTGCCGTGCATGGACAGCGCCTTGCGCCGGTTAAGCGCCAGCTTGCGTCCGGAAAGGGTCGCGCTTGCATTGCTATCAGTGGCCTGCGTCATCACTTCACCTCGATTGGTTCAGGTTTGCTGAGGTCGCGATTGCGGAGGAGGTCCGCAACCGCGAGCACAACAAACATGCTGGAGTTGCCGTTTTATTCGGCGCGGCGTTTACGCCCGCGCCGAATGATCTTGCTTAGCGATACACCACGAAAGCCGTACCCTGACTTTGGGCGTAGTTGTCATACGCTACGAAGCGCACCATGTGGTCCGGAAACTCGCGGTGGCAGGCTTCGATTTCGGTTAATACCGCGTCTATCGATTGCTCGCCAAACAAAGGCAACTTCCACATATACCAGTAGTTCGTACGCTGGGTGGTGCCTTTCTCGGCATGCTCCACCGCCGGATTCCAGCCCTGGCTGATCGCGTAGCCGATCTGGCGGCGAACCTGATCTGGCGTCATCGCGGGCAGATAAGAGAAGGTTTCATACTTTTTACCGGCTTTGTAAGCTTGTACAGCCATGTTTATTTCCTTTCAAATAATAAGGGCTAGCAGCCTGGGCAGGGAGCGCTTCGGCGCTCCGCTGGCCGATTACTTGTTCGAGAGATCCAGCTTGTCCACCGTGTCGAACTCGAACTTAATTTCTTTCCACGTTTCCATGGCGATTTTGAGTTCAGGCGAATGTTGCGCGGCAGCGGTCAGAATCTCTTTGCCTTCTTTCTCAATCGGACGGCCTTCGTTACGCGCTTGCACGCAAGCTTCGAGTGCCACGCGGTTGGCCGCAGCGCCTGCCGCATTGCCCCAGGGGTGACCCAAGGTGCCACCACCGAATTGCAACACCGAGTCGTCGCCGAAAATGGTGACCAGCGCCGGCATGTGCCAGACGTGAATACCGCCGGAAGCGACTGCGAATACGCCAGGCATGGAGCCCCAATCTTGATCGAAGAAGATGCCGCGCGAGCGGTCTTCAGGAATAAACGATTCACGCAGCAAGTCGATCCAGCCCAGGGTTGCGGCGCGGTCGCCTTCTAATTTACCCACGACGGTACCGGTGTGCAGATGGTCGCCGCCGGACAGGCGCAGAATCTTCGCCAGCACGCGGAAGTGAATACCGTGGTGCGGGTTACGATCGACCACGGCGTGCATCGCGCGGTGAATGTGCAGCAGCATGCCGTTGTCGCGGCACCAGTTGGCCAGGCCCGTGTTGGCGCAGAAACCGCCGGTGATGTAGTCGTGCATGATGATAGGCGCGCCGATTTCTTTGGCATGCTCAGCACGCTTGTACATTTCTTCCGGAGTCGGCGCGGTCACGTTCAGATAGTGGCCTTTACGCTCGCCGGTTTCGGCTTCGGCTTTGAGTGTGGCTTCCTGCACGAAGTCGAAGCGCTGACGCCAACGCATGAAGGGCTGGCTGTTGATGTTTTCGTCGTCTTTCGTGAAGTCCAGACCACCGCGCAAGCACTCGTACACGGCGCGGCCGTAGTTCTTAGCGGACAGACCCAGCTTCGGCTTAATCGTGCACCCGAGCAGCGGACGGCCATATTTATTCATCACGTCGCGTTCAACCTGTATGCCCAAGGGTGGGCCGCCGCAGGTTTTCACATAAGCGATGGGGAAGCGCACGTCTTCCAAACGCAGGGCGCGCACGGCTTTGAAGCCGAATACGTTACCGACCAGCGACGTGAATACGTTGACCACAGAACCTTCTTCGAACAAGTCGATGGGGTAGGCGACAAAAGCGTAATAACAAGTATCGTCACCGGGCACATCTTCGATCCGGTAAGCACGACCCTTGTAATAATCCATGTCGGTCAACAAGTCAGTCCACACCGTGGTCCAGGTACCGGTTGAGGACTCGGCAGCCACCGCGGCCGCAGCTTCTTCACGATCCACGCCAGGCTGGGGGGTGATCTTGAAACAGGCCAGGATATCGGTATCCAGCGGCGTGTATTCGGGCATCCAATAAGTCTGGCGATACTCCTTGACGCCAGCGCTGTAAGTTTTAACGGCCATAGAGACAACCTCCAGTTTGTAGAGAAAAATTCTTTCGCTGAAAATAGGGGTACCAGCGCGAGCCGAGACTATAAGGTACGTTTTTCATAAGTGATAGTGAAAGTTTTTGATAATTAGGATAAAGTTTTACTTATGTACCTAAGTAGGTTCCGCCATGCTGCATGTCACTTTTCGACAATTGTCCGTATTTGAGGCCGTTGCGCGGCGCTTAAGCTTTTCCCGCGCGGCCGATGAATTACACCTCACACAGCCCGCTGTTTCCATGCAGATCAAACAGTTAGAGGGAAATCTCGGAACGCCTCTATTCGAACAAGTGGGCAAGAAAATTTATCTCACCGAGGCGGGTAACGAGCTTTACCACTACAGCCGAGTCATAGCGCAAAACCTGGGCGAAGTCGAAGCGGTGCTAAACGAATTAAAAGGTTTAAAGCGCGGCAAACTCAAAATATCCGTGGCCAGTACCGCGAACTATCTCGCGCCCCAGTTGCTCGCCACTTTCAGCCAAAGGTTTCCCACGATTACGGTCAGCCTTAACGTGAATAATCGGGGCGCGCTATTGCAGCAGCTGGCGAATAACGAAATGGATATGGCGATTATGGGCCAGCCGCCGGGAGGCCAAGACTTAGTGGCCGAATCCTTCATGGACAACCCACTGGTCGTGATTGCGCCGATACATCATCCCTTGGCCCAGGAGCGCGCGATCCCGGTGGAGCGTTTGCAACAAGAAACATTTCTAATCCGCGAAGAAGGATCGGGAACCCGCATCGCCATGACCCGTTTTTTTGCGGAGCATGGCGTCAAACCGCAGATCGGGATGGAAATGAGCAGCACCGAGGCGATTAAGCAAGCGGTCCAAGCGGGCCTGGGCCTGGGCGTGGTGTCCTTGCATACCGTCGAATTGGAATTGGAATCAAAACGCTTAAAACTTTTAGATGTGCGGCACTTCCCCATCCAGCGTTATTGGTTCATCGTGCATAGACGAGACAAGCGCTTATCGGCGGCGGCGCAAGCATTCAAAACATTTTTGCTGAACGAGGCGGCCGCTCTGCTCTCGCCCTAGATGTGCTGCGAAGCGGAGTTGCCGGTTTTAACTCTTGAATTTCACCAAGCGGCTAACTTGTATATCGGATATGAACACCACGCCGGTGTGCTTGTTGAAAAACGGTGAGAAGCCTTCCAAGATAGGCTCGACCAATTCCGCCGGGACCGCCACGATAATCATGATTAACACTGCTTCTTCGTTGAACATGAGATGGCCTTCGTGGAAGCCATGCCGGCCTTTACCCGACAAATTGCCGACGATGGTGTAGCCGGTCACGCCGGCGCGGTCCAACATATCGGTGGCGAATTCCTGATGCGCGCCTTCAATGATGATTTCGAGTTTTTTTAAAGAACTCAGATTGAGATTATTCATGCCGTAAGCTCCTGTGCGTTGACGCCATCCAAGGCGCGCGATTCCCGTGTATGCCAGATGCCATCCTCGTACACATGGGTTTTTCCGGTCTCGGGATCGATAATTGCCATGCGTATCCAGCCGTTCTTCACCAATTTGCGGATTTGCACCACCCCTTCGACCGCAGCCTTGGCGCGTTCGAAGGGCGCTTCTATCATCGTGATCAGACGTATCGGCTGATGATAGGGCCGGCCTTGCTGTAACACTGTTTGCGAGGGCAAGCCGGTCCGCAAATCGCTGAGGTTGCCGGTCATTACCGCAAAATGCCCGGCGACGTTGTGATAGACCTTGCTGCCGCTGCCATAGTGCTGATTGTCGACCGTGGAAAAATAATGCTCCATATTGATCCACTGTCCTACCACTAAGGGTCCGGTCAAAATATTTTCCAGCAAGCGCTCCTTGCGGTCGCAGCGGTAATCATAAGAATGCAAGAACACGCGTCCTTGCAAATCCAATTGTTCGGTGAGATGGCGGCGGCCGATGATGAAGGCGGCGTTGCGTGATAAGCCCCACTCCGGCCGCACTTGCGACCAATCATAGGCGTTGCGCCGCGCCACGCGGAAGGCGCGCGCCGGTTCTTGCGGCGGCGCGTGCGGCGCCAAGGTGGGGATGCGCTCAGCGGCGCTTAAGCGCGACCCTGCTTGCAACCCGTTGGACAAACGTTCCAAATACACCAGATGACTTGGCGGCAGAAGATCCAAATCATGCAGGCGTAACTCATCGGTGGTGGTGTTGTGGAAAGCCGGGACAAACCAGGCATCATCCGCTATGGATATGCCCTGCGCGCGCAAGCGTTCGCGCACTGCGGGTTTGTTGACGATCTGTGCCAGCACACGCGCATTAATGATGCCATGATTGCCGCCGCAAGCGCCGCAATCCAGCGCTGACTCGTAAGGATTGTTGTCGGACGTACTGCCATGGCCGACCAAAAGCACGAAGCGTGAAAAATTCTGCGTGAGCCCGATAGAGCGCAAAGCCGTGCTCACGAAATGCACTTGCTCGTCCAGCGTGAAACCTATGCGGCCCAGGCGCTCCATTTGTAATTGCACATAGCCGCGTTCTATGCGGTACACCCGCTGCAAGCGCGCGATGAAATCGCGCTCCGTGGCTTCGTCCAAGTTAAACGCCTGCGCGAACACAGTCGGACCCTGCTGGTGACCCAGCGCGGTTTCGCGCAGCGCGCGTATCATTTCGTCGGTCACATCTTCGCGCGCGATGTTCAACTCGCGGCCTATGGCATTCACTATCATGGCGCGCTGTAGGGAGCGGATGATGGAATCGGCTTGTTCACGTGTAAGCTTGTCCAGCAACAAGCGGCTGCCGACTTTCTCCGGATGCAGACGCGCGCGCCAGCGTTGATAGGCTGAAGGCGCGAAGGTTTTACCGAACATATCCAAGCCGAACAGCAAGCCTATGGCTTCCACCGTGATGTAGGGCGAAAGCACCGAGGCTTTCAACTCGTGGAACACATGCTCCAAGACCGACATCAAGGCTTCACGGTCTTCGCTACGCGAGATTGATAATTCCAACACCAAGTTTTTAGGCGTGACCACTACCGGGCAGAGATGGGTTTCACTGCCTTTTTCCAGTCCGACAAAACTCACCGGAATGCCGAAGAAGCCAGCGATGCCGAAGGTTTGATAGTCGCCGATTTTTTCTAAGTGACGGCGTATGCGCTCGGAACGCACATCAATGCAGAATAAGATTTGCGCGAACGGGCGTTTCTCGCGCGGCGCCGGCGTATCGGTTTGCAAGCCGGCCAGCAAACGATCCATATAGTGGCGCTCCAGACCGCATAACCAGACCTGGCCTTCCTCGCGCTCGAAGTTGCGCAGTAAGCGGAGCAAAGTGGATATTTGTTCGGCATCCAGGGCGCGCAGCGCATCAACCAAACCGGCGCGCTCCGCAAGTCGCAACAAGGTCGCGGCTTGAGTGTGCGCTTCATGCTCGCGCTTACGCGCGGCGTAGCCGGGAAACAGCTTAGCGACGCGGGCTTGCCCGCTGCTGGCGATGGCGTCTTCCACCGCGTGAGCCATCTCCGGCAAGACCCGGCCACTATAAAATTCCTGACGCAAAAACGCTTCTTGTGGATGTTCGTCGATATACAGATCCAGCGCCTGCGCGTCATCCGGAATACGTTTGCGCTGCGCATGTTCGCGGATCAAAGACAGCCCTAGCACCATGCGCATCGCTAGATAATCGACCAAGTCCGCCGGATACAAGCCGGTCCAGTAATAGTGCTTGGTCGCGCTGCGCCAGCGGATAAATCCGGTCCAGCCATGCAAGCGTGTCAGCTCTTGGGTGAAATAATCTATCCAGTTTTCTTCCGGTATGCGCAACTCGCGCATCACATAGCTAATAATGCCTTCGGGCGTGTCCTCGCTTTCGAGAATATGGCTGATGTGCAGACCGCGCAAAAACAGCCGCAAATTACGCTGCGCCAGCGCGCTCCAAGCCGCGAAAAATCCTTGGCGCCGCCCCGGCATGTGCCATACCGATTGGCCTTCGTCAAAAAAATCCAAGCAACTTTTAATCGCTAACTCATCCAGAGTCGCGCCGATTTCAGTATCAAATAATTTATCCAGCGCCGCGTAAATCGGCTGATCGGCCGGCATTTCGGCTTTGACCCGCGCCGCGATCTCGCCGGCGCTCCAGCCCCGCGGCGGCAGACTTAAGCCGGCCAGCGCGCTATGCACATCTCGCGCATCGGCCAAGCGCAGGTCCTGGGTCACGGTTTCTTGCGTCGCGGTGAGCAAAGTCATGAATAATTTTTCGACGTCTATGCCCTCGACCGCGCCCTCGCGCGCGACAAAGGCCGCGACTTGGCGCGACAAAGCGATCAAGTCTATTTTGCCCTCGGCCAAATACGCTTGATATTCCGAGCGCGGTAAGTAGCCGCGCGCGTGGAATAAACGCTCGCCCTGTCGCACCGCTTCGGTGAAGGGCAAATCTTCCAAGCCGTGCAAAGGATTGTGATGAATGAAGGTGCGCATCGGCCAGAAGAAAGGAATAGGCTCGCCGGCGACATGCACCATGGCGCGAATATTCAGCCGTCGGCCGAGGGCGAGACTCATAAGCCACCTCGCGCGACATAAAATCCCGCGATGGAAAATAGTCCCAGTAAAAGCGCATAGGCGGCTGTGGGCAGGCGCTTAATATCCGAGAGGGGTCCCATAGGAGGGGTGCCGAAGACGAAACCTTGCAATAACCGCGAGGCCGCCCATCCCCATATCAGCCAGATCAAAAGCACTGCGATAACGCCAGCCAAATCCAAGCGATGCAGCAAAGACAGGATGCCGAAAAAACCGGGGAAGGGCGGGGTGGCGATGGCCGCCAGCGCGGTCGCGATCAAGAGCGCGGAGAGAAACGGCAGACTGCCGCCCCAGCCCGTGCACAGCCCGGCGTAAGCGGCGCCGAAGCGCCGAATCAAGGGCCGGCTTAAGACGGTGAGCAAAGCCGCCGGCAAACTAAACCACAGTGCGAACAAGGCGAGATCTAAAGGCGCGGCACCGACGGCGGCCAAACCCCAAGTCAGCGCCAGCGCCGACACGGCGCAAAATACCGACCAGCGATCCAGCTCGCGCACAGTGAGCATACGCAGCGCATACAGGGCCGCAGTAGCAATGCTCCAAGGCACGAAGGCTTGCGGCACAGCGGCATGGGTGAAATAAAGCAGGGCGATGCCGATTTGCGGCCAAATTAAAATCAACAGCCCGCGCAAAATAGGTTGACGCACGCGCGTGAAGAGCCCCGTCAGCAACATGCTCAAAGGAAATAGCGGCAAGAAAAACGCGGCGAAAAAAACCAGATTCATAGCCAGCGAGCCCAAAGATTAAGCCGCTTCGAGACCGCGAGCAGCGCTTGCGCCGCCAGCGCGGCAACGTCGGAAACATAAAATTCGCGAGAGATCATCGAATACACGGCGAGGCGCAAACCGGACGCCGGACCGCCACGGCGTTCACCTAAAGCTTCGGCGTAAAAGGTCGCGAGCCAGCCCAATACGGCGGCCACGGTGATGACTGTCACCAAAAATTCAAAAGTGGTAATGGGTATGCTGGCCGCTTTGAAAATCGCGGCGGAAAGCGCGCGATCCGGATACAAAAATAAATCGAAGGTATGTTCCATCAAGGTATAACCCGCGACCACTATGGTGAGCGACAAAATAATCATGGCCATCATGCGCCACGGGTTGTCGGCCCGCATACGATAGGTGACGAATAAGAGCTGGGCGCCGGTCACCCAACCGAAGAACAACAGCACAATGGCGCCTTGCTGAACTACGAAATCGCCTTCGACCATCCAACGCGACAGACCCAGAATCACAAAGGGTACGATCACCGTGATCGCGGCCGCGATCAGCCAAGGCTGACGCGCGCTTTGGGGTTTGCGCTCGACGACGAAGGTATACACCTCATCGTGGGGCACGCCATCTTGTTTGCGCGCACCGCTGATTAAACTCCCGGCGCCTAGAAATAGCGTGCCCTTGAATAAACCGTGCGCGATTAAATGATAAATCGCCAGCGAGAAGGCGCCCACGCCGCATTCCACGAACATGAACCCCATTTGTCCCATCGTGGAATAGCCCAGCGCTTTTTTGATATCGTTTTGGGTCAACATCAAGGCCGAGCCGAGCACCGCCGTCACCAGCCCCACCGCGAACACCAAATGCAACACGCCGTCGGCATGCGCGAAGACGGGGGCGAAGCGATTAATGATGAAGCCGCCCGCGTTGACGATGCCGGCATGCATCAAAGCCGACACCGGCGTCGGGCCTTCCATGGTGTAGGGCAGCCAGGCATGCAAGGGAAATTGCGCCGAGCGCGCGAAGGCCGCCAGCGCCACCAGCAAACCCACGGTGGGCGCCAGCGGTAGGCCCATCAACGTGGCCGTATTCGGCGCTGCGGCAATATGCGCAAATAATTCCGGCAGCGAAAAAGTCCCGAATGCTTGGTACAGCAATATAGCCGCCATGATCAGCGGCAAATCGCCCATGCGATAAGTGAAAAAAGTCCAGAAGGCATAGCGCTGCGCGGCTGGCCGAACTAAATCGTGGCCCAGCAAAAAATACAGCAATATGCCCACCAAATGCCAAGCGATGAGCAGGGTGATCAAATCGCCGGCCATGACCATAAGCAAGATGGCGACCGTCATGAGGTCCAGCAAGGCATAAAAACGCGCATAGCCAGGCTCTTCAGCCATATAACGCAGGGAGTAGACATGCACCACCAAGCTAATACCAGCGACCAGTGCCGCCATGACACTTGCCAAGGCGTCGAGATAGAGACTCCCCCACGCGAACCCCACACTGATGAAGCGCGGATGGCTGTCGCCAAAATGCAGAAACAAGGTCGCGACGGCCACAATAAAAGTGAGCGCCGTAAATACGACACTGAGGCGGCCGGCGCTATGGCCTAGCTTGCGCCAGGTCAACGCGATCAATGAGGCCGAAAGCAAGGGAAGCGCAAGGAGGGCTAAGGTCAAAATCTTTATCACTGCGTCTTTTCGCCATCAATTGCGCGGGGTCGTGCGCGCATTTTTTTTGGTGTGCCGTTGCGGGCAGCGAGTGCTCATTCTACCGACTTACCCGCACAAGGAACAGTTCCGGCGCGCGCAAGAAAAGATAAATTATTCCGCACCAACCATCAGGCTGAATAAGGTTTTCACACAATTTCGGCATGTCAATATCCGGTTAATATTTTGCGTACACGTGCTACGGCAGGCGTGCCGCTAGCCTACGATCGTGTCGTGGGCAATGATCAAGTAGAGAGCAAAAGGTTACACAAGAAGCGATACGTACGCGTCACGCGTCGTGCACGTTACCCAACCAGGGGCTCCTACTTTCGATCCGGCTGTCCTGGCGGGAAGTTAAGTGGGTTCCCAGACTGTGTTAGCTAAACGCCGATACGTGGCGCCAGTGTCGTCGATTCTAAATAAATGCAGCCAGCCGTTTTCAACGAGTTGCCGCACCAAGTCGTGACGTGCAATGATGTTTTCCATCGCGGCTTCGGGGGCCTCGATGAACACGGAAAGGCGCAGCGGTTCATGCACCCAACGCGTACCATCATGCAGTGATTGCATCGGCAGCCCCACCCGCAAATCGCCGCCATTGCCTTCAAGCACACCGATTGCACCACCGACCACGTTATGCAGCACCTTGTTGCCGCTACCAAAGCGCGGATTGTCCACCACCGAACCGTAGTACTGCATATTGATCCAATTCGCCACGACCATGGGCGCGGTCATGATCAGCTCTAGGATTTTGAACTCCGCGTCTTTTTCCCACGCGTACTCATGGAGGAATGCGCGGCCGCCCAAATCCATGCCGGCGGTGCGCGCGCGCGGCGCGGCAATGAACGCGGCGTTGTTGGCAAGCGCCCATTCCGGGCGCACTTGCGACCAGTCGCGGCTGCGCTCACGCACGTTGGCTTCGACGCGGTCGTCGGGCAAATGAGCGATACCCAGTAACGCGGCGCGCTGCATGCGCGTCAGGTCACCCGCTTGCGCGAGCCATTGCTGCAAGCGCGCGAGATCTGGCGCCAAGTCCTGTGGTATATCTTCGGTGTCGAGTATGCGCACTTCATCCGTAGTGGTGTCATGTAGCGCGGCCAAGAACCAGGTGTCGTCGGGAATGACGATACCGCGCTCGGCGAGGCCAAGGCGCACGCGCGGTTGATTCAACAAGGCGACCACCACGCGCGCACTGGCCTCGCCGGTTTGACCAGCGCAGGCGCCGCAGTCGAGGCCGGTGGCATGCGGATTGTTGACTGTGCTGCTGCCATGTCCCACTAACATCACGATGCGCGCAAAGTGATCGGTCATGGTCATGGCGCGCAAAATGCGCTCAGCGTGATCCACCCAGTCGGATTCCGGAATTCCAGAATCCGCGTGGTGCGCGCAGCGTTGCGATTGCGGGGCTGGCGCGAGCGTGGGTGCAATGCGTTTGGCAGTGTGCTGATCGAGTCCCTGCGTAAAGGGGTCGGGCACGGGGCGGCTCCAGCCGAAGCTATCAGTGAGCAGTTTCGGCGCATAAAGAAGACCCGCGGCTTCGACAAAGGAAAAGCAGGACGCTGCCGAGAATTTGAAACCTTTCCATGCTTTGGAGGAGCGTATGCGAGCACGGCGCTGGATGACTGGCTGGGCGCCGCCGCCTTTCACCTGCTCATACACGCGATAACTGGGGTTGAAAATCACCGGCACATGGGAGCGGCCGGCATCCGCACCCAAGGGCACATACTCGATGAAGATGCCGAAGAAACCAGCGAAGCCTAAGGTCTGCACTGAAGGGGCAACGGTTTCCAGCGAGCGGCGGAATACCTCCGAACGCACGTCTATGCAAAACGCCGCTTGCACGGCTGGTCGCAGGGGCAAGGTTGGCACGGATGGGGTGCCGCTCAAGCCAGCGATCACGCCGCGCTGAAAACCAATTTCCATGGCGTTGAGCAGAATGCGGTCGATCTCGGCCGCGGCTTGGCGCTTGGCTGAAGGTGGGCGCATGCTCGCGGCGAGCATTTCGCGCCAGCGCGCGACGAGCGCGGGGCTGTTTTTTTCCTGATACAGCAACACGTCCCACATCATTCGTATTGCTAATAGATCGACTATTGCGTCGTCACGCTGCCCTCGCAATTCCGCTTGCCAATGCAAGTAACGGGTCCAGGCCGCCCATCCGCCAATGCTTAGCAAGGAAGCATGCAAGTAGCGCTCTTGCGCAGCGTCAGGCACCCCGAGTTCTGCCACCGCCCAAGCGATCGCGGCGCGAGGATCCTCCGGCAGGCGGGCCACGGTGGCGCGAAAGTCGCATGCCCCCCTCTTGGCCGGCCCGCACGCGATGGTCGCGGCCTTGCGCCAAAACGCATAGAGCGCGAAGTTCGCCCACGGCATGCTTACCATCGATTGCCCCAAGTCGAAGTAGGCGGCGCAGTGCAAACTGATGCGCTCGGTAACAAACGCGGTCCAGATGCCGCCTTCCACACGATCCAGTACCTCGCTGACCGCGGCCATGCCCATCTTAGGTTGCGGCGCCTCGGTCGCCAGGGTGCGTTCCACCGTTGTTACATCGAGCGCGCTGCCGCAGCGCTTGATCGCTTGCGCGATGTCCTCGCGGGTGATGCGTCCATTTGCGATTTGGTCTCGATAGTAGGCGCGCGGCATATAGAGACTGTTGCCGGTGATGCGTGCCAGCGTGTCAGAAGCGTCCTGAAAGCTGTGGTCGCGTAACCCAAAGAAAGGATTGACCGCGACGAAGTGTTTGAGTGGCCACAGCGGGGCAATACGCGCACACGCGGTGTCGATGAGCGAATCAATTTGAAATGCGTTCTGTTCAATATGGGCATCATTAAGTTTCACGTTGAAGCTCCTTGTTGGGCGCCGCGTTGCAGGGGCGCGGGCCAGATGTGCTGGATCAATCGCGTGATCAGCACGTCGATATACAGGCCGTTGTACAGATGCATGTACAGTCGATCGTGGTGTTCTGAGCGTGCGTTTTTAATGTATTGCTGCATGAACAACAAGCTTGCGAACGCAGCGACAATGATCGGAACCAGCACTGCCTGATAGGCCGTCGCTCCCTCCGCCAGCGGCGCGATGCTGGGCCTGACTACTCGCTCGAACGCCGCATGCAATGCGAAATAGGACACGCTGACACCCAAACTCATGCTCAGCGCACGCAGCCAACCGGCGCGACCGCCGAGCAGCGTCGTGGTTTGGAGCAAGAGTTGGCTGATCGCAATTGTAACGATGGCACCAGCGGCGACCAGCGCTGGCGCTTGTTGCCAGGGCGTTTCAAAAAGCGACCCTACGCCGAATGCCATGCCACCGGCCAGAATCAGCGCCAGCGTCAATTGATGCCATGGATACCGTTGCGGTGCTGTGCGGATCACGGGTGCACGAAACGCATCAACGCCGCTACCGGAGGCAAGGAAGGCATGTGCCTTGTATAGCGAATGCGCTACCAAATGCAGCATGGCCAAGCTATACAAACCAAGGCCACACTCCAACAGCATGAAGCCCATTTGAGCCGTGGTGGACCAGGCGAGCGAGACTTTGATGCTGGTCTGCGTAAGCATCACCAGCGACGCCAAGCTCAAGGTCACCAAGCCGATTGCCGTCAGCGCTGCTAGGGCAGGTTCTGAGTGCGACATGATAGGGCTCATGCGAATGACCAGAAATGCCCCTGCATTGACGATGCCGGCATGCAGCAAAGCCGATACTGGCGTTGGTGCTTCCATGACTTGTATCAACCAGCCGTGGAACGGGAATTGGGCCGACTTCAGCGCTGCGCTCACCACAATCAACAAGCTTGCGGCCTGCAAGCTAACGGGTAAGTCGCCTTCCAAACGCGCGATGCGCACAAAGATCTCGGTAAACTCCAACGTGTGAACGGTTGAGCCGATCAACACAATCGCAACCAGCAAACTCGCATCGCCAATGCGGCTGGCAATGAATTTCTTGTGCGCCGCGAGTACTGCCGCCGGACGCTCCGGGTAGTACATCAATAAACGATGCAAGCACAGACTAGTTCCAATCCAAGCGAGCGAGAACATCAACAAATTGCCGGAGACGATCAAGGTCAAAATCGAGGCGAGTGTGAGCGTCAGCCACTTGTGGAACCGGCCTTGGTTCGGATCGCCGTCCAGGTAGTTGCGCGCATAGCGCGACACGATGGCGCCGATAAACGACACCAGGAGCAGCATGAGGACGGTTACCCCATTGATAAAGGTGCTGATCGAAAACGCGCCCATTTCGCCAGGCAAATCAATCGACCACAGTTGCCAACCTTGATGGCCGTCGAACGCATGCGCAATCGCTGCGGCGAACGCGCCGGCAAAGGCGAGCCATGCGCCTTGTACCGAGAGTGTGCGTATCAGTCGTGGTCGCGCCACCGCCAGGCGTTCCGGTAAGAGGCCGATCAGCCAAAGTAACGCCGGCGCAAATAGTACTAGCGCTGGGGTCGCCCAAGCCAGTGTGAGTGCCATCTCTAAAACTCCTTGTAAAAGATTGGGTGGGTTTCAGAAACCGTTGGCGCGAGTCTAGGGGTTTGTCGAGCTATGCACTAATGAATTGTTCGAATGAAAATGATAGCCTAATGGCTATATTAATTGAGGGGACCTCAGAATGCATGTAACTTTGCGGCAATTGCGTACTTTTGAAGCCGTCGCGCGGTTGAAGAGTTTTTCGCGCGCGGCGGCTGAAATGCATGTTTCGCAACCTACCGTCTCTAAACAAATCCGTTTATTGCACGAGGAAGTCGGTCTACCGCTGCTAGAGCAAATCGGGAAAAAGATTTTTTTGACCGAGGCGGGCGAACAGCTTTATGCCACTTGCGCCGGCTGGCTGGAAAATTGGACTCGCTTTGAGCAAACCATCGCCGATTTCAAGGGCATCAAACAAGGCCGGCTGCGCATCGCGGCGGTGACCACCACCAAATTTTTCATGCCGCGCCTTTTAGGGCCGTTTTGCTCCCAATACCCAGGCATCGACATCGCGCTTGAAGTGGTGAACCGCGATCGTCTACTGGAGCGTCTCGCGCAAAACCAGGACGACCTGTACGTCATGGGTGTACCCCCCGAGGGTCTGGCCATCGAATGTGAGCCCTTTCTGGAAAATCCGCTGGTGGTGTTGGCGCCGATTAACCATCCCTTGGCACAACGCAAACGCATACGCTTCGCTGCTTTGGCGAACCAGCCCTTTCTCATGCGCGAAAGAGGTTCGGGTACGCGCTTGGCGGCCGAGCGTGTGTTTGCCGAGCGCGGGGTCCCGCTTAGCGTCCGTATGGAGTTAGGCAGCAACGAGGCGATAAAACAAGCCGTCGCCGGTGGTCTGGGTTTGGCGATCTTATCGAAAAGTACGCTGAGCGTGGACCCTCGTGTCGAGCAAGTGGTAACGCTCAATGTGGAAGGCTTTCCGATCAAGCGTTCTTGGTATGTGGTCAGGCCTAAGGACAAACAGCTCTCGGTGGTGGCGCGGACATTCTTAGATTTTTTGCTGGGTCATGTGCAGTTGCTCGAGCCACGCTAAATAGGAGTGCCACGATTTATTTTTGCTCCCATCTCCCTGAGTTGCATAGGAGGCGCGATGCGTAGAGATGGTTATGGCAGAGTGTGTATCACCGTAGGGCGCGCGAGACGCGGTGCGCTGCACACGCAGATCAGGCCAGACTCAGGTGAGGCTTAACTCGCAAATCGTCGCCAATAGGTCGCGCGCCAATAATATAAGACCGTAGGATCGTCGAAGGGATAGCTTTCCGCATAACGCACACCCCGCGTGGGCTCTTCGATATTATCGCGAGCCGGGTCTAAAGGCCGCCAACCGACTTCTCGCGGATCATCCGACATAGGCGCGCGCGTCTCCGCCTTCAAGCGTCGCGCGGCTGCCCCGAAGCTTGCGAAATTTTGTTGCGCTTCTTCCAAGGAAACCGAATTCGCGCTCCCCGGCATACGCGGAAAACGCAATTGCGCGAGATCATCCTCCCATAGGCACACGGGGCATTTTTCATGCGAGCCCGGTTGGTGTCTAAACACCACGTAGCCACAGCAAGGGCAAGGATAATCGCCTTCTTCCATATTTAATAACATCGCGCGCTTCCAAAGCTTTGGAGTTCTCAGTATAGAACGCCACCGACGGCAGCGCTAAGAAATGGATGTGGGGGCAAAATCGTCGCGGTATAATCGGCCTCTGTGCGTTAGTAAACATGCGCGCTGAGTGCCCACATCACAGGGTATTTTCTATTCATGAGAGGAGCAGGAATGAGAAAAATCGTTTTACTTGCGGTAATGGCTATGGTCTTCATCTTAGGCGGATGCGCGACATCGCATCCGATTCACAATATTACTGCCGAACCCGTGGTCGGTCCTGGCGGTAGAGCGGTGACCATGGAGGAAGTGGGCAAAGCTATTCTTCGCGCGGGCGGTTCTCTAGGCTGGCAAATGAAGCAAATGGAGCCAGGCTATATCGTCGGCACCTTGAAATTGCGTGAACATGTGGCGGTGGTCGATATTCGGTATACCACCAAGAGCTACAACATCACTTACAAGGACAGCACCAATCTTCAGTATGACGGCGCGAATATCCACCGCAACTATAACGGCTGGATTTCGAATTTAGATCGCGGAATTAAAACCCAATTAGCAACCCTGTAATAGTCTGAGCCTAGGCATAGGCGAAAAAAAGGCGACCGTGAGGCCGCCTTTTTTATTACCGCAAAACATTTAATTTACCTTAGGATCCAACTCGCCTTTGGAATAACGCGAGGTCATGGCTTCTAAAGACAGCACCTTGATCTTCGATGCATTGCCGGCGGTACCAAACGCTTTATAACGCGCGGCGCAGATTTCTTTCATGGCCTTGGTGGAGGCAATCAGGAATTTACGCGGATCGAATTCCTTTTTATTTTCCGCCAAGAATTTGCGCACGGCGCCGGTCGAGGCCATGCGTAAATCGGTGTCGATGTTGACTTTGCGCACACCGTTTTTAATGCCTTCTATGATTTCTTCCACCGGCACGCCATAAGTCTCGCCCATATCGCCGCCATAGCTGTTGATGACTTTAAGCCATTCTTGCGGCACCGAGCTGGAGCCGTGCATCACCAAATGCGTATTCGGAATACGTCTATGGATTTCTTTAATACGGTCGATGGCGAGGATATCGCCTGTAGGCGGGCGGGTGAATTTGTAAGCGCCGTGCGAGGTGCCGATGGCAATCGCCAAGGCATCGACCTTGGTTTTTTTCACAAAGTCAGCCGCTTCTTCTGGATCGGTTAAAAGCTGCGAGTGATCCAGTGTGCCTTCGGCACCTATGCCGTCTTCCTCGCCGGCTTGACCGGTTTCCAAGCTGCCCAAGCAGCCTAATTCACCTTCCACCGAGACGCCGCAGGCATGCGCCATATCGACGGTGCGACGGGTCACGTCGACGTTGTATTCATAGGTGGCCGGGGTCTTACCGTCTTCACCCAGAGACCCGTCCATCATCACGGAGGAAAAGCCCAGTTGGATCGAGCGCTGGCAGACCGCAGGCGAAGTGCCGTGATCTTGGTGCATAACGATAGGAATA
>CAZKHT010000008.1:0-28349 GCA_964552595.1 uncultured Burkholderiales bacterium | reverse complement strand
TGCGCTGATGTTGTTGATGACCTCAGTCTCAAGACCATTAAAGCCGTGGTAAGCCCATGCTTCGCATGGGTCGCCTCGGTTTTTGCGTCTTCTACCTGTATGCGATGTTTATTGGGAGTACTGGAGTTGTTCCATTAAGCTTGGCAGGTACGAATCAGCGCAATGTTTACAGCCATCTAGCTGATGATCCACGACTAATACCGGCACAGAAAGTTTCCCCAAATCCATTTGCGGTAAGGCACGACTCTTAGGGTCGGATAGGATGGCGGAGGTGAGTACCAAGCCATCCGGGCCGCCTTGTTCGGGGCTGACCTGACTTGCGATATACGCTGCGGATTGAGTTCCCCGGCTGGTGGCTACGAGCCACACCGGCAATGCCTGCTTCGCCTTTAACCAAGCGATCACTGCCTTAACATCTTCCAGGTGTTCCGGCGTTTGCCGAAAGCCGTTTAAGTAGGGTGGGGTCTGCCTATCCGAAGGCGCGTCTAGCACCGCTACCGCGATACCCCGGTCAACCAGTTGTTGGCGGGTGCGGACCACAAAATTGCCGCTACCCCACGCCAAATCCCCTTCGGTTGAAATCTGCAAGCCGCCATGGCCACCGGCGAAAAGAATCGCGCTGGCTTTCGCTTTCGCCGGTGCAATATAGAGAAAGCGCTGGGTGACACCCGGGCGGGTCGGCAAGTCGATGACTTGATTCATAGTCTGGCTGAAAGCCAGTTGGGCGCAAGCGAATTGCAGCGCGACAATAAAAAAGAAACGGTTTTTTTGCATCCGTACGTGATTTTCCCTCATACCGAGAGGCTCCTGCTTTCTTGATTCTACCAAGTGCTTAATTTTCTATAATTGCAGCATTTTAAAGAAGCGTTCCGAATTTTCGCAAATGCCGTCGAGGATTATTGCTGTTACCGCCGAGTTCCCTTGATTCGCGAGGTGCAGTTTACTTGGTCTCTATCTCTCTACGCCATTATTACGGCATCACCGGCTGACTCACCGCAATGGTTCGCATGAGTCATTAGGCTCTGGGTTTGAAAAAAAATCATAAGGCTGGCGTTGTGTGCCAACTTCGACGCATTGGAGGTTTATTCTTTCACATGTGCGCTGGCACACAGACCGATTACAATTTAAATCGATAATGGGAGCACGAACTATCTCGCGTTGGAAGTCATTATGAAAATTATTAACGATACGGTTAGCTTTACATTTAACGTCTTACTCGCGGCCGCGTTGGCAAGCGCCCCGGCGTATGCCGATCCTCCACCCTGGGCAGGCGGTAATAAAGGAGGGCGTGACAAAGGCGAGGCACGCGGCCCTGGATACAGCAACGATCATCGCGAAGAGCGAGATAGCGATCATAAAGATTACGACCAGCGAGAAGGGGATAAGCACAATCGCGGCGAGGTTCGTCCGCGTGAGTATTTTGGAGAGCGGCAGCGCATCGTCGTCCATCATTATTACGAGGAACAATATCGAGGCGGCCGTTGCCCGCCCGGATTGGCAAAAAAACACAATGGCTGTATGCCTCCGGGTCAAGCCAAAAAATGGGCCATTGGTCGTCCCTTGCCACAGGACGTACATTACTATGAAGTCCCCAGTTCCCTAGTCGTGCAAATTGGCCCGCCTCCTAGCGGCTACCGCTACGTGCGCGTAGCGACCGATATTTTATTGATCGCCGTGGGTTCCGGGATGGTGGTGGACGCCATACAGGATTTAGGTAGGCATTAAGCGTCTTACGCGCCGAGCAAGTTAGAATTTTTTGTTCAGCCTATCCTTTAAATCCGCAAAAGGATTAAAAGTCGCGCGTGTTTCGACATCTTGGCTGTCGCTACGGCCGGCGAAATCCTTGAGCTTGGCATGTTCATTTTCGTGGCAATAGGTGCACAGCAATTCCCAATTACTGCCGTCAGGCGGATTGTCGTTGTGATCGCTGTTTTTATGATGGACTTCGAGTAGCTGCAAATTACTGCGATCAAAACTACGTGCGCAGTGGCCGCAAACCCAGGGATAAAGTTTCAAGGCTTGCTCGCGATATCCGGCGGCGCGTTTATCCGCTTGGCGGCGCGCTTCGAGTATGACTTTATCCAGTCTATTAGGATCTTTGGCCATTGATGCCTCCTTGAAAATAGGGACTCGGGCGCCAAGCGTAGCAAAACATGGATCGCAAAGAAAATCGCGATCAAGATATGCAAACCTATCCAAAAAATCGGCATGTTTTCCGTTTTTAACAGCCTTAGCGTTTTAACAAGCTTGCGCTTCGCTACCGCAGTCCGAGCGTTGCGTCACCACATCGAAGGTCGCCTCGGGTGGTGTTACCAATCGACCTTTACTCTCCACCACTTGCGCCGGCGTTACGATATCCAGCAAGCCGCCGCGCCGATAGGCGTCCAGTTCCAGTCCGGAATAATAAAGCGCGGTTAAAACGATAGTCGAGTAAATATAGTCGTGCCCGATTTCATCGGGTTTGTTCGGCGCCAAATTAGAATTCCATAAGCCGAACATGCCCGAGAAATCGTAGCCATACCAATGTCCGGCTTTTTGCAGCGCGAGTCCCACGAATTCATGCAAGCGCGCTTTATCCACCCGCCCCCATTTATCGAGGCGATAGACATCAAAGGTAT
Source organism: uncultured Burkholderiales bacterium (assembly GCA_964552595.1). Classification (GTDB taxonomy): domain Bacteria; phylum Pseudomonadota; class Gammaproteobacteria; order Burkholderiales; family Thiobacteraceae; genus RBG-16-58-11. The sequence continues at coordinate 25,731 of CAZKHT010000008.1, read as the reverse complement.
GCGTGCTAAGCGTGTCTAAACCCTCGTGCAAATTCGCGCCTTGAAAGCTTTGACTGGAGAAAATCCGCAATTTCCCAGGCGTCGCAGGATCATCGACCAATATCGCCAGATGACCATATTTAAAAAGCCGATACCCAATTTTCGCAACGTCGCCGGTGAGTATTTTTTTACGCGCCTCGCTCGCCCCCATACGGTAGGCAATCACATCGCCCTCCCGCAACTGGCTGAGTAAAGGGTTTAAGCCCGGAGTATCCGACTCGTCGTGCTCGAAAGAACCGACCAGTTCGAACTGCGCCAGATCCTCCGGCCGCGCATTTTTCGAGGGACCTGAGGGGGAAGGTTTTTCCATCCATTTCAGCGTATACCACCCCCCTTGCTTGGACGGCGTGGACGCGCAGCCCGATAGAAATGCACCGCATATAAACCCAAGAAGAACCAAAACACCGCGATGAGTAAAGTTTTGCAAGAAGCCCCCGGATGACTTATGCGAATTGGGTTTCATTGTGCCTGATCCGCCGCTACCTGGCCAACGGGAGTAGCGTGGCCGGCCGAGAACATCAGCGTAGCAAAGCCATGGCATAAGTATCGAAATACGCGCCATCCACGCAAAAGGCCCGTGCTTGCGTGGCCTCTATCCTGAAACCGAAGCGCTTATACGAGGCGATTGCGTTTTCATTATCTGTGCGCACCGAAAGCTCGATTCGCGATAGATTTTTTTCTACGCCTTGGCTATCGTTGCAGCCATCAATCGCGCGCCTAAGTCTCGCACCAGAGTGGTGAGGGCAATACTTACTTTTGCATTGAGATAGGGCATGGCGCCTCCTAGTTTGATCAAGGGGGGTGGGCATTTGCTTCGCCGAAGCGTAGTCTAAATTTTACAGGCGACTATCATTCCGCTCGCCCACGACAATTTTGTGACGCGCAATGACTCATGACGCTCGAGAACCGCAATCAAGTCGGCGGCCGCTTGCGCGTGGCCATCCGGCCAATTCGCTTGAGGCAGCATATCGTCTACGATGTAAAAACCTGCCGGCGCCAGCAAGGCGAGCGCTTCATCGAGCAGACGATATTTTCCGGCCCAAGTATCGGCGAAGATAAAATCAAATTGTTGACCGCAGAGCGCATGCAGAAACTTATCGGCATCTTCGCACACGACAGTTAACCGCGGATCATCGCCTAAGTGGCGGCGCACCACCGACAATGCGGCTTGATCATTATCCACCGTCATAAGCAGTGATTTCGAATCCATGCCTTCCAATAGCCAGGCGGTAGATAAGCCCGTGCCCGATCCCAGTTCTAGAAAGCGTCCAGCGGGTTTCGACGCCGCTAAAGTGCGTAATAACGCGCCCGCAAGGGGTTCCGAGGCCATCGCAAATCCGCTCGCTTGTGTATCTGCCCAGAGTCCAGCGAGCGCGCGAGGTACATTGAGGTGAGCGTTATCGTTCATAAGTGGTGTCTACCGCCGCTGGCCTACACATGATCCAAAAGCGCGCCGGGGCCCTTGGCTTTAATACACAAAATATTAATTGGCAGCCAAGATGCAAACGCGTAACTAGGATAAGAATGATTATTCAAAAACAGGCCGCATAAATGAGCGTTCGTAGCTCAAAAAGCAGCGCGTCTCCTGATAGAACCGCATCGCGGCTTGGCATTCGGGATCCTCGGCCGCTTGCTGGCGATAGGTCTCATAAGCGGCCAGCGAGGAAAAAGAAAACAAAGCAAGCGCGATATTGTTCGCGCCTTCATGCGGCATGAAATAGCCATGATGCTTACCACCCCATTTCTCCACCAGCGGGATCCACATCTTGGCGTATGTTTCAAATTCCTTTAGCTTGAATGGATCAACCACGTAGCGCAGATAACAGGTAATCACCTTATTCTCCGTGTTCTAAAAAATAATAAGTGATGCTCAAAACGCATTTGCGCGAAATTTCACCGCCGTTCCACTTTGCGCCCCGGCGTATCGCGCACCTTGCAAAAATAGGATAAATCCAGCCAAGAGCAAAAGCGGTAATATAGCTTATTCCCATTTTTAATTCGGCGTGGTCACTTGGCGATGAATGACAATTTTAATTTAAAAAGCATACCGCTCGTGGGAAACTTCGTTCGTCTTGAACCCTATGCGCTCACGTCGAAGGAAGAACTGCGCGTCGCGCTTGATTGCGATGCGGAGGCCTGGAATCTTTTTTCGCTAAGCGGGCAGGGAGAACATTTTGAGCAGTGGTGGTCGTTCATAAACCAACGAATTAGCGCCGGGCAATGGATTGCATACACGATCAGAACACTCTCGGACAATAGAGTTGTGGGAACAAGCAGCTTTCTCAACATTAAACCGGAGCGTCAATGTGTTGAAATAGGCGCGACCTTCCTTCATCCCAGCGTACGCGCGACTCAGGTAAACCCCGAAGCCAAATTGCTGATGTTGCGTTATGCATTTGGATGCGGTATCCGCCGAGTAGAGCTTTTAACGGACGTGCGTAATATTCGCAGTCAGGCGGCCATTGCAAAATTGGGCGCAGTGCGCGAGGGCGTGCTGCGCCGCGATCGGATTACCTGGACCGGACATATACGCGACAGCGTTTTATTTTCTATTACCGATTTGGATTGGGCTAAGGTGGAGTCCAACTTGGAAGCGCGTCTAGCTGGCAATACGATTCCATATGCCGCGACACATGACAGGCCGGCCGATGTCGACATTCGCTAAGATCGATCTTAGTCAGATAGACACCCTGGTATTTGCGGCGGGCGGGAAGTGCCTTAGGTGAGGACGCTGCCCGCATCCGCGCGCGGTTGTTTTTCAGTTAGAGGTTACATCGTAGTGAGCATAGGCTTTAGAGACCTTGCCCGTTTCATCGAAATGAAACACTTCCGCCGCTAAGCCGCGCGCGCCGCGATAATAAAGCGTGATGCTGTCCACCCCGATCAAGATATTGAGCAATTCAAACCGCAAATCGGGCATCCGTTCCAAGGCCTTCGCCCAATAAGCCGCGACGGAGGTTTTTCCTTTTAGCACCCCGGAAGCCTCATCGACGAGCTTGATGATCATGGGGGAAGACATTTCGAAATCGTCGCGATAATGCGACAGAATACCCGGGAGATCATGCGCGTTCCACGCGTCTATCCATTCCTTTGCAAAGTCTTGCGCAAACTGCTGATCTAAAGGTGAGGGCATGTCGGTCGACCGTCGCTTAATGTTATAACGCCAATTCGGTAAGGCCAGGATGATCGTCAGGGCGGCGACCCAGCGCCCAATGATATTTACGTTCGCTCTCTCGTATCGGCAAATCATTAATGCTGGCGATGCGTCGCCGCATAAAGCCGTGTTGATCGAACTCCCAATTCTCGTTGCCGTAAGAACGAAACCAGTTGCCCGCATCATCGTGCCATTCATAGGCGAAGCGCACCGCGATGCGCGTATCTTGGAAGGCCCACAATTCCTTTATTAAACGATAGTCCAATTCTCTATTCCATTTCCGGGTAAGAAATTCAACGATAGCATCGCGCCCCGATAAGAATTCGGTACGATTGCGCCAAATGCTGTCGGGGGTATACGCCAGCGCGACGCGTTCAGGCTCTCGCGTATTCCAAGCATCTTCCGCCATGCGGACTTTTTGTACGGCGGTCTCGGCGGTGAAGGGCGGAAAAGGCGGACGCGGGTTTTCGCTTAGACTCATGTGGTATTCCTTTTGATCTCGCGTCAAAATAATTTGCGATTGCCTCACTGGCTGATGGTGAAAACATGCGCCTGAATTTTACCTTCTACCGCACCCGCGCCGAACTGCTGTGCGACGGCCTCGGCCGCGTACCGCGTTGCGGCTTCCAGCTGTAGGCCGCGCGCTTCAATCTCGTTCCGCAAAGGCGTGCCTTGGCAATAGGCCAAAGCGGGAATCTGGGCGGAATCCGCGCGGCTCTGCGCGCTTACGGTGGCGAATTCCGCCGCTGTAGTAAAACCGGCATGGGCAAGATCGCGTTGAATGAGCGCAGGATCGTAATAGCCGTGAGGGGTGCGGGCGAGAAACCGTGGTGGGTCTGCCGGGTGCAGGCGCGCGAGTGCGCGCGTAACTGTATCCGCGAATTCATTGTCCTCTATCTTGTCCCATACACTGAATAAGAACACCCCACCCGGTTTGAGCACCCGCCGCACTTCTGAAAATGCCAAGGCCTTCTCGGGAAAGAACATCACTCCAAATTGACAAACCACTGCGTCGAATTCGGCGTCATCGAAAGGCAGTCGCATGACATCGGCTTGCCGCCAGGTTACCGGTCGGGAAGTGCCTATTGCGGCCGCCCGGTCTAGCATAGGCTGATTTAAATCACTGGCGATGATGCTTACTTGCTGCGCGAGCACGCGCGCCAGGCTACGCGTCGCTACACCCGTGCCCGCGGCGACCTCCAACACCCGTGACACGCTGTGCCCAACTAAGCGCGTGGCCAAATCCGTGGCGTAGGGTTCGAAAATAAGCGGCACCAAATGCTGCTCGTAAATCCGAGAAATGGAATCAGAGAAAAGGTGATCACTCTTGGAGTTCATTTCCCATTCGCCCCATGCGCACTCAGCGTCGCTTCTATAAACGCCGACCAAACCGCATCCGGTGACCATACGCTATGCATCAGCTCGAAGGCGGTAGCGCGCGTCCAGCCTAATCTAATCACACGGTATAGCCCCATAAAAGCAGTGACGCGCATATTGGCGGCGCAATGCACCCAAAGTTTTTGCGAGGATTGCACATCCATAGCGCGCATAAACGCCAAAAAATCCGCTTCGGTGGGATGATCAAATCGAACCGGGATATGTATATAGCCCATGCCCAGCTGATGCACCGTGGCCGCTTCGTCAGGCAAGGAATAACTCGGCTCATCGTGCAGCGCCAAGTTAATCACCACCTCCACGCCCTGTGCGGCGAATGCCGCGAGCTCGGCCTCGGAGGGTTGGCCCGAAGTAATAAGGCGTTCGTCTACGCGCCGAAAATTGAGAAGTGTGGTGGAAGGCGTCGCGCTCATTTGCTGTTTATTTGGATTGCAAAATAATGTGGCCTCTAGCGCCGATTAAAAAAATCCCACATCACATCATTAGCTGAAATTGCTTTGGAAGAAGGCTGGCCGCGGGTTTTTTCCGCGCCTGGCCAAGAGTGGCCGCCGGTCGCCGTGACACAGACCTCCACCTGGGCGCCGCCTTTACATGTGGTGTATGCATCGCAATAGGCGCCGCTTTTTTCCAGCACGCGTCGCGGCGTCGGATTGCAAGCGTTTATCTTGACCCATTTCGCGATGGTATCCGATACGGAAGTAAAATCCGTTACGGCGTCGGGGTCTCGCATGGCTGGTCCTGCGCCGCCGTTGAAGAGTACATGATCATCATTTTTGGCGTGGATGTGTAAAACCGAAACAGCATTCTTAGGGCTACAGCTAAGCGTATTGTCGGTGCCCGCCACCGGCGCGATTGCCGCAAACACGTCCGGCATGTCGCAGGCCAAACGATAGGCCATCATGGCGCCATTCGACATACCGGTGGCGTAGATACGCTTACGGTCGATATTCAGTTGAATGGTGAGCCGGTCTATGACTTTTCGGATGAAGCCTACGTCATCGACTCGATTGTCACGTGCGGCACCACAACAAGCGCCGGCATTCCAAGTCGCGAAATGGCTATTTTTGCGCGTGCTATAGCCATTGGGAAAAACCACCACATAACCCTCGGTTTCCGATTTGGTGATTTGTCCATAGCGGGCATCGTCTGCTTGATAAGACATATTCCCACCGCCACCATGTAGTGCAACCAACAGCGGCACGGCCACGGTCCCATCATATATCGCTGGGACATGCACGCGATAAAGCCGGGTCAAGCCATCGTGTTGCAGCGTGAAATTATAGTCACCGGGCTTGGTGATCTTGGCACTCAGATTTGTACTCGCGCCGGGGTCGGTTTGGCGGCGCTCCGCACGTTCTTTAAGCCATTGCCGCAGCGGTCTTTCCTCCGCATCTCCCCGGGTGGGATGGAGAATAATGCTGAGGGCGAGTAAGGAGAGAATAAGTTTAAAACTAAGGTCTTGTCGCATGTCTAATCTTGCCACACCATCATTTGAGTTTAAAAATTATATCGCTTGCCAACCATTGCACGGCGTCGGATCACGGCATCACTATTGAAGCTCCAAATCTTCGCGTATGGCCTCCACGCCAGCTTGCGCGCAGGCCTCGTCGGTTAAACCGGAAGGAGCGCCGCTCACGCCTACGCCTCCAATGATGTTGCCGGCGATGCTAATGGGCACGCCTCCGGGCGAGATCATCAATGCGTCAATTTTCGGTACGCCATATGCGCCTTCGAATCGCGCGAGCAGGGTAGAGGTGGGGGCATTGAAGGACATCGCTGTGTACGCTTTTTTCTTGCTAATGGGGATGGAGGCGTCCATCGCCAATACATCGCGCAGTACCACCTGTTCGTGGCCACCACGGTCGATAACAGCCACGGTAATTTGGACGCCTTCCTTGCGGCAGCGATCGATGGCGGCCTTGGCCACACGCAAGGCCGCATCTAAAGAAAGACGTTTTATATTGATGGTCATGGGCTCGGTATTAGCGAAAGTTGCAAGACTGAAACTAGCCGTTACGCCTAGTAACAAAGAGGCGACAAATATTTTTATCGTCATTGGAATTTCCTAGAGTAGAAAATAAAACAAACCTGCCTATTAAAGTAGACGGCATGTATGGAGTCTGCATCACCCCATAAAGTGTGAATAATAAATCGTCAGTGCGCTGATAAGTACCACGGCCGCGACGGCGGCGACGAACTCCTTATTGTGAGCTTGGCCGCGGGCGGGCGGATAACGGCCGAAACTGAAAGTGCGCAGAATAAGCCAGCCCGGCCAATAAAAAATGCCAACTAAAACCAGGTCCACCAAAACATAATCGAGAAATTCTCCGATGATTTCTGTCATCGCGCTACCTACTGACAGCCTCGCTACGGTAAAGCCATGACAGCAATCTATTAAAAGCCGATGCTCGGTGAGGGGCAGTGGGACGCAGCACACCTTCATCTTGCAAGATCGCGATGAGTTTAGCGGGGGCGACCTGTTTATTACCGACGATTTCGACATGGCCTGCTCGCACTTCAACGCGTTTCATCCGCGTATCTGCTTCTACCAGGGAATTGCGTTGCTCAGCCAAAGTAAAAATCTCGTCTGATTCCACGCAACGGCCATTTTCCTGGCGCCGGCACGTTTCGCGCTCATCCGTATCAATCTTCAAATAACTTAAAACATCCGGCGCCAGAAAGCCCGGCTCCAGTATGAAACGCGAGGAATAGGTGATGTCCTCCCACTTCGCCCCGGTCGCTATATAACAACTTGCCGGCAGCAAACCCAAGGTTAAAGGGTACAGCCATTGTCGACCGCAAGTGCGAGCCGCCTCTATTCCGGAAAATGGGCCGGAGATAGTCACCAATCGTAGCGCTAGGGGGTTGCTCGTCACGGTGGTATCGGTCAACGCAGCGCGGGCGATTAATGCACCCTGACTGTGCCCGATCACCGTCACTTCGTGTACCTGCGATTGCGTGGCAAGCTGCGTAATGGTTGAGCGCAAATCGGCCGCGCTTTGCGTCAGCCTCGCCCTATCATCATAAGTAAAACACGCCGTTTGTTGTCCATGAAATGCGAGCACCTGGGCAAGCGCGCGAAATTGTCCAGAGGAACCATAGCAACCATGAACCAGCATGTTAAGCGGTTGACGCGCATCAAAGCGCAACTGGCGATCCGGATTATCCGTGCATGGTCCTAGACCAGGTAGAGAGACGCTGACATTGGGTGGTGGTAGCTTCCCCAGCTCAAGATCAGCGAGATTTGGCGCCTCGCGTGTTGTGACACAAGCACTGAGTAAACACAAAGAAACTAGCGAAGCGGCGATACGAAACACATCTAGCCCGAGGTAGACTTAGGAGATGTGAGAATACAACGAACCCGGCTTAGGCTGCTATCGCGACCGCTTTATGCTGCCGCTAAGTTTTAGCGTGCAGCCTTTTTCTTATCTTTGTAATCCTGGATAAAAATGCCCACGACCAACCAAAAGCCACCGGCAGCGGCGGCTAAGAAACATAGTATGGCGAGCCCAGGGTAGCCCCACAATTGGAATGGCGTTTGCACTTGCATCAATAGCGAGGCGCCGACAATCAGCGCGGCCAGAATCACGCCTGCGGTGATGCGATTAGCGACCTTCTGAATCGCGGCCATGAAAAATGTGGCATCGGTGACGCGCACCTTGAGTTCCAATTCGGAATTGCCCACCACATCCATCACCTTATTCAGACGCGAGGGCAGCCCGGTCACGAAATCACGCATTTCCAAAATCGAGCTCAGGAAACTGCCTTCGGTAGTCTGCTTATGCATGCGCCGCGTCATGATTTGCGAAGCATTGCGCCGCACCGCGTCGTTCGGATCAAACATAGGGCTGAGAATTTTACCGATCTGATCCAATTGCATCAGCGTCTTACCCAACAAGGTGAGTTCGCTGGGCACCCACAGCCCATCCTTGGCAGCGGACTCGGTGACTTGAAGTATGGTCGTGCCGACATTGATATCGCCAAGCGCACGGTCGCGTTGTTGACTTACCAACTGCGCAATACTACGGCGCAAGCTGGCTTCATCGAAGTCTTTAGAGCACTCGCTAAAGCCTATGATCACGGTTGCGACGCCTTCGCTTTTGCCCTCGCTGGTGGCGATCAACACTTTCAGCAAATTCTCCTGCATCTTAGGCGAGACCGTCCCCACCATGCCGAAATCCAGCAAGGCGATACGATGATCATAAGTAAGAAAGACATTGCCTGGATGCGGATCGGCATGGAACAAGCCATCGACCAGCACTTGCTGCAAATACGCGGCGAACAATTCTTCCGCTAACTCGTCACCCGGCATCTCCAGATGAGCAAGCGGTCCCAAGGCGCTGATCTTACGCCCGCGTACATGGTCCATGGTTAACACGCGACGCGTCGAGTAATCGCTGATTGGGCTGGGCACGAGGATATGTTTATAGGGCGCGAGATTTTTAGCCATGATGCGTAAATTATTCGCCTCGGCTTGGTAGTCGAGTTCTTGGCGCAATACCAAACGAAATTCTTCTATCACCAATTGCAAACGATGACGCCGGCCAAACTCGGTATGGCTGTCTAACCATTCAGCGATGTCGCCCAGCACTTCCATGTCTTCGTTGATTTGCTTTTCTATCCCAGGTCTTTGTACTTTTACCACTACTTCCCGACCATTACGCAAAACCGCCGAGTGCACCTGGCCCAAGGACGCCGCCGCGATAGGCTCGGGGTCGAAATACTGGAAGGCCTTGGACATGCGCACGCCCAATTCCTCGGTGATGATGTTTTCCACCTCATCGAAAGAAAAGGGCTGTACCCTATCTTGCAGACGCGAAAGCGCGAGGATGTAAGGCGCAGGCAAGAGGTCAGGGCGGCTAGACAGCACCTGCCCCAGCTTCACATAAGTCGGCCCCATGGCCTCCAGATCGTCCGCCAGTTCTTCCGGCTTTGCATCGCCGGGATGCGCGCTGGCCAAAGCGTCTTGATCGATGCCTTCTAAATTAATCGCCGAGACAAAATCCGAACGCCCATATTTCCAAGCCAAGGTGGCAAGATGCTTATAGTGCTTTAAATACTGAGCATTTAATTTCATCTCATTTCTCTCTTGGAGATCGATATCTCTAGCCACATTTACGCCGGCACGAAAAAAATAAAGCTTCAAAGCCCGTTGATCAAGTTGAATCCTGGCTATCACTGCAAGCTTAGGTCTTAGATTGGCGGAGTGTAGGGACTAAATTGCAGTGATGCAGCGGGGTGGGTCTCATATGCCGTGAGAATATATTTCCGGGGGCCAAAGTAGTTAAACTCGAGGGAAAAATCGGGGACCGTCTCTAAGTTAGGTGACTTAGCGCTTGGCACGCAAAGGAAATTGCGACGGCTTGCGGATTGATGCAACCGCTAAATCCACATCAAGCAGAGGCCAGTATAAATGGTTCGGAGTCGGCCATTCTACGGTGGTGATTTGTTCGAGCGTGGCTTGGAGAAACCAAGGGAATTCTGCGTAAGGGACAAAAAGCTCCTCGTCCTTCAGCAACAACCAAAACCCCTTGTTAGAGACCACGGAAACTTCAACTTCCAAAGGAGCTGCGCCAGGCACGGATGATCTCTTCGTAAGGACTTTGTACCATCAATGATGCTTCACTGATCTGCTTTTGAAAGCCTTTGATTCATAGCTAACTCCACCTCAGGTTCTAACCAAATTTGGCCTCGCCGTCGGTATGCGCAACGTGAATATGCATACGGGTTTCTTCGCGGGAAAAGAAGAAAAATCGAAACGCGCCTTGTCGGAATACGGTGGGAGCCATGTGTAAATCATAGCAGTTTTGGGCCCGAAAAAACCTTGTGTGGCTGAAGCATGGAAGAGAGTTTATCTCTCGCTCTCAATGCGCCTTGGTTGCGGAGAATGTATGAATACAAGACGCGACCCCATTTCCCTAAGGCCTGACCCTGTCGTCGTGCTATCGCCTGTGTGACTCCCCGACTCCGTTGGGCTGACTTACTCACTTTATATTTGACCAATAAATCGCAGTAAATATTCCCGCGCTAACGTTCATCGCGAAAGAAAATAAAACGGAGGCAACAAATCTCAAAACAAGCTTTTTATTGGAGCGCGCGATTCTGGTCACGCGATTTTCATCGCCATTCGTCATTCGGAACATGGAAAACATTCCATATTTTTTCGATGGCCCCATAAGCGGTCTTGGAAAGCCACGATGAAATTTTGTCCGCGATATAGATCGCGATAAGGCTCAAAATGAGCCACTGCATGAGTTCCACAGCAGTCTTAGTGGACAGTGGCTGGCTAGATATTGTGTATGTAAATTGAACCTTGAGTATCGCGATACAAGCAAATGCAAAAAGTATTGGAGTCGAGTAGTCAATAAACCCTGCGATCCAATCTTTGTATCTGTCTAATTGGCTTACAAAGCTAGAACGAGTATCCGGTTGACGGAGGCTCTGATTCCAATCTTCTACGACTGTGATGAGTTCTTGACCTAAACTGTGGCTAATGAAATCGACGCGACAAATTGTAGGGGCAAAGCTGATCGCCGAGCCCTCATCGTCAGCAGGGTGCTTAGAAAGCATCGCCTGTAGAACTTCAATTGGTCTAACCTCGGAGCATAGCTTGACGGTAATGGAGTGCTGTTGCGGCAAATCATAACCTTGCACGGAAAGTAAAAATTGCCATTTGAGGCGGATTTCGCGAGTGATCTTAGGGGTTGTCCAACGAAATGCCTCAAACTCTGCCCACCCACCAAGTTGCGATGTGGTTTTATCCTCGAAGGAAACATCTGCGGATGCGACGAGTGCCTCAATATGGTGAGTGGCAAGCTTTTCTGAAATGCGCTCATGCAAATCATGGAGTGCAGGCGGCGTTACCTCTACTGCACGTGTAAAAATTTTTTGAGTGCTATCTGGTTTTCCAACGAGAAGATGAAAAATTGCTCGGAGAGAGTCTTTGTCTGCAAGTACTGCCATTCCTCTGCCAGGTGTTTGCTTACCGGCCGTAGGATTTTTGCGATCCTCAATCATGGCTATGTCCTCATTTTTAAGTTCAGCGAATCCTAAATTTTCTCACCAACTGATTTTCTACTCGTCAAAAAATATCTTGGTATATTCATCTTTTTTTGTCGCATCTCCGGGAAAGCTTTCTCAATTGGAGGTAGCTTAACTGCGCCCACTATTATTTCAGTACGATTCGGCACGTCAACCTCTTTTTTTATTCCTTTTTGATACGGCTCCGGTTCCCAAAAGCATGGACTTTCTTGCTCGCGCGAAAAATTTTCGCATCACGTTCAAGTTTAATTATGGTTCCATCCTCAGACCCTGAGCCATATCTTGAGGAAACATATAAACCCGTAATCGCTTCAACCCCAGCCGCTAAATCCGGTCGCCCCCGCTTCACCCGATTCGCAAAATCCATCGGCCCCTCATTCGCTGCGCGCGTGTATCCCACCTTCGCCAGCTTTGCACAAAATTTCGCATACGCCCGTTCCACTTTATCCAAACCGCGCTCGCGTCCGCGCAAGGTCAACGCCGCCAACACACCCACCACACTGCCTACACCGATTAATAAATAGATCGCCAAGTCTTGCCACGACACGATGCCCAAGCCCACGCGTGCGAGCACGGACATTTGGCGCTCTTGGTCGTAGCCCAGCACCCATTGGTTCCAGCGGTTGTTGATGTTGTCCCAGGACAATTGCAATTGCCGCAACCATGGGCTGGGCTCGCGCAAAAATAAGGGCATGGCTTCGTTCGTCGGCAACGCACTGGCGATGCCTTGTTCGATGCGGTTCGGCGCGACGGCGGAGGTGGGGTCTATGCGCACCCAGCCGCGTCGGCCTAGCCACACTTCGGTCCAGGCGTGGGCGTCGGCTTGGCGCACGATGAGATATTTGCCCACGGGATTGTATTCGCCGCCGAGATAGCCGGTGACGATGCGCGCGGGCACGCCGCCGGCGCGCATGAGGAAGGCAAAGCTGCCGGCGTAGTGTTCGCAGAATCCGCGTCGCGTGTCGAATAAAAATTCGTCTATGCTGTCTGCCCCCAAGCGTGGCGGATTCAGGGTGTAGACATAAGGTTCGCGATGAAAACGCGCCAACACTTTATTCACAAAATCCAAATCGTCGCGACTGGCATTGCGCAAATCCCGAGCGAGTTCGCGGGCGCGCGGGTTCCAGTCCTCGGGCAGTTGCAGTGCTTGTTGCACTTCGTAAGCTTGCATGGCGCGCGTGCTATTGAAAGCAGGATAAGAGGTCACGCTGTAGCGCAAACGTTGTTGCACCGGCTCTTGCCGCGTCACACTAAAATCCGTATTGAATTGCACGCCGGCCGGTAGCGTTGTCGGATCAGGAAAATCCATCACAGGCAGCCAAGGTTTATTGTTGGGCTCTAGCGTCAAGGCGTAGCGCTGCGCAGGACCTTGCATGTGCAGCGTGTCGTTTAAGCGATGCACCGCACGCGCATGCCAGGCGCGGCCATCGTATCTATCCATGACCACCACGCGAAAATAACGCAGGTTGATAGGCGGCAGTCTGTCAGGGAACTCAATGCGAAAAGCCACGGCATCGGATTGCACCAAGCGGCTGATAGAGCCGGGCGCCATATTATTTGAAAGCCCAGTTAAGCCAGCGTAAGCGTCTTGCGGCATGCCCCACAACGGGCCGCTGATGCGCGGAAACAGCAAAAATAAAATCAGCATCACGGGGATGGCTTGCAGCAATAATTTCGCGCCCAATTTGATTTGCGTGGGCCAGGGCAGCCGCGTGCGCGGCTGGCTAAAAGCAATCAAGAGCGTGGTGAATAACCAGGCGACTAAAAACAAATACGCGGCGATGAAAAGATTCTGCGTATACAGAAAATGTGTGAGCACCAAAAAATAGCCGAGAAATACCAAGAGCCACACATCACGCGGGCTTTTGAGTTCCAAGAGTTTCAGCGTCACCATCAGCGTGAACAAAGCCACGCCCGCATCGCGTCCGAATAGGGTGTGATAGCGCAAGAGCAAACCCAGCGTCGCGGCGGCGGCGAGGCTGAGCACTAGCCATTTATTCGGCGCAGGCGTAACACCACGGCCGATCAAATAGCGCCAGAGAATTATGAGTGCGGCCAAGCCGCTCAGCCAAATCGGCAAGCGCGTTACATGCGGCGCGATGACCAAGGCCAAGGTAGCGAGTAAGCCGGTTAATAAGGGCAGCGGCGGCCAGGCGGCTGTGGGGTATTTGGCCATTAGCGGCGCGCCTTATTTTTCTTGCCGGGTGCGATAGTCTGCGACGCATCGCCTAAGCCATATAAAGCCAGCGCGGTCAGCGCGGCCTCGCGTTGCGTGTCGCCCAAGCCCGGCGCAATTTCTTCCCCCGGCAAACGCAAACCATAAACCTGTTGCTCGCGTTCCGCCGCCAACACCATGCCAGTAAGTAGGGCGATGCGCGTCTCGTCGTCGGCGGCGCGAATTTGTTGCCAACTCAACCACAGCACCGCGCTGCCCGGCGCGGCGAATTGTTTGGTCAGCATCACATCGTTATGGCTAGAGGCTTTCCACGCCACATGGCGCGGTGGATCGCCCAAGCGATATTCGCGCAGTCCTGAAAAATCTTCCGCGCCTTCGGTTGTGGTGTTTTGCGTACCGCTTTGATCTTCGTTGGCAGCGGGGGCGAGCAGGGGCGCGTCTAGCGGCTTGGGATAAATCACGCAGCGCGTGCCGAAATCCACATAACTCCAAGCACGAAATAATCCTAACGGAAAAGTCGTAAAAATCGTGAGCCGCCCTGGCGTGAGCCAGCCGCGTCTGCTGCTCGGAACCAAAACGGCTTCGCAGTGCACGCCGGGCTCTAAAAGGTCTATCCATTGCGGCGGATTTTTTTTCCAGCGCAAGCCTATGGCGGGGCGCGCGCCAGGCGCTTCCAGGCATAAATAAAACGGCGCGGCCTCGCCGGCAAAAACCGGCTTCGCACCACCAGGCGTGATTTTTACACCGGCTAAGTTGCGATAGGTATGCAACATACCGACCACGCCTAGTCCCGCCAATAAAAAGGTCAAGATGAAACCCAAGCTCAAAGCGTAATTGATCGAGCCTAAGAGCATGGCAAGAAGGAAGACCGCGAACACGATGCCGCGCCGGGTAGGCAAGATATAAATGCGGCGCCGATTTAAAATCACCGTGCCGCTGTCTAGCGCACGGCCACGCAACAATCCGCTGAGCAATGGAAAAAAACGCGCGAAGCGGCTCAAGGAGCGCTGGCGCTAAGGAATGGCGACGCCTGCCAGCACCGCTTGCGCGGCGACATTGGCGTCGCTGCTACCGGCGGGGCGTAACCTATGGCCGGCGACCGCGATGAACACGGCTTGCACATCTTCCGGCACCACTTGCCGCCGCCCATGCATGAAAGCCCAAGCTTGCGCCGCACGAATCAAGCCTATGCCGGCGCGTGGCGACAGTCCCATGGTGAAGCCAGCGGGTTGCCGCGTGGCGGCGAGCAAAACCTGCACATAATCGAGCAGCGCATCTGCCACATGCACATGGCTCACTTCGCGTTGCAGCGCCGCAAGTCCCGCCGCGTCCAGCACCGGCTTAATTTCCGCCAATATCTCGCGCCTATCTTTGCCACCCAGTAATGCGCGCTCCGCACCGCGATCCGGATAGCCCAGCGCGATGCGCATCAAGAATCTATCCAACTGCGATTCGGGCAAAGGAAAAGTGCCGACTTGATGTGCCGGGTTTTGGGTGGCGATAACGAAGAAAGGTTCGGGTAGAGCGCGGGTTTCGCCTTCCACGGTGACTTGGTGTTCTTCCATGGCTTCGAGCAGCGCGCTTTGCGCTTTGGGCGTGGCGCGGTTTACCTCATCGGCCAATACCAGTTGCGCGAAAATCGCGCCGGGGTGAAATACAAAACTATTGCGCTCACGGTCATACACCGACACGCCCAAAATATCCGCCGGCAATAAATCGCTGGTGAATTGGATGCGATGAAAACTCAAACCTAAGGTCTGGGCCAAGACATGCGCCAAAGTCGTCTTGCCCATGCCGGGCAAATCTTCTATCAGCAAATGGCCGCGCGCGAGTAAGCAGGCGAGGCTTAAGCGTATTTGGTGATCCTTGCCCAAGATCACTTGCGCGGCCTGCGTGATCGCGGCGCGTAAAGTAGTTTGCAAGGGATTGAGTTGTTCAGTCATGCGCACTAGACCGCATAAAAAGCGATACGAAATTATACTGCATAGTCAGTAAATTTGAATCTAGAGCAGCTTCGCAGCGGCCACATCTCGACAGGGGTTAAAGCGACCGGGATCGATTACACCTGCTTTAAATGCCGCCTCCACCGCGCAATCCGGCTCGACTAAATGCCGGCAATTGTGAAACTTGCACTCGCCTAGATAAGGCCGAAATTCGCGAAAGGCGTTGGCGATATCTTCGACTTCCAAATGATGCAGCCCAAATTCCTGTAAGCCCGGCGAATCGATGATGTGGCTAGTCGCGTCCAAGTGATACATCGTCGCGCGCGTCGTGGTGTGTATGCCGGAATCCAATGCGGCGGAAATTTCACCTTCGCGCACCTTCGCATCCGGTAACAGCGCGTTAATCAAGGTCGATTTGCCCACACCCGATTGTCCGACCAGGACGCTGGTCTGGTCTTGCAAGCGCGGGCGCAAATCTAATATGGATTGCTTGGCGCTGAGTGCTAATAAGGAATAGCCCAAGTTTTCATATAAGGCGAGTTGGGCGCGTGCGGCGGCAGTTTCCGGAAGATCGGTTTTGTTTAAAACAATGAGTACAGTAATGCCCGCGCTCTCGGCGGCGACTAAAGCGCGTGCCAGCAGACCCTCATAAAAACTAGGCACAGCCGCGACCACGAGCACGATTTGATCGACATTGGCGGCGATGATTTTTTCGCGGTACAAATCGGAGCGGTAGAGCAAGGTTTTACGCGGACCGATTTTTTCGATCACGGCTTGATCGGTGGCTGTCATGGCGATATCGACTTCATCGCCGCAGGCAACGCCGGTTTTTTTGCCACGTGTGACGCAAGAGACCATGCGCCCATCCGCCAGCTCGGCGCGGAAATATTGACCATGCGCGGCGACAATGCGCGCAGAAAGCGTAGCACTGGCGGCTGCCTTAGGCCGTTTTTTTAAAGCGGCCATCGCGTAGTGGAATGAAAACAGAAAATAAAGCAGACAGCCGCGAACGCAGGCGGCGCCAGAGAATTAAATTTCAAACAAGGCGTCAAGCTTAGCCGCGCAAATGAAATCGTTATTCGACAAGCCCTGCACATCGTGTGTGGAATAACGCACCTGGCATTTGTTATAGCCGACTTTCAGATCGGGATGATGGTCTTCGCGATGCGAAACCCAGGCCGTGGCGTTCACGAAGGCCAGGGTCTCGTAGTAATTTTTAAAAGGGTAGGTCTTTACCAACTCGCCGTTTTGAATTTCCCAGCCCGCGAGTTGTTGGAGCTTGGCCGCGATTTGCGTTTCGGTGAGGGCCTGACCACCTTTTTGCGGCGTGCATTTTTCTTTTGCGAGTTCGCTAGTGGCCATGGATGCTCCTTATTTAAATTGATAGAACCGCTTGTTTAAATACGCTGCCACATCCAACTCGTCTTCCGGGAACCAGCCGGCGCCGGTATTCGCATTACACGCCGAAATCCGCGCGGCTAATTGGGTTGGATTTCTCACCTTATGATCGGGCCGAGTATAGACCGCCGAACCATCCCCCTGAAATAAAGACACATGGCAAGCCACGCAATGCTTATCGGTCAGGGTTTTACCTTTCGCGGGATCGCCTTTTTCAAAGGGCGCGGCGACCGTGGCAGCGGAAACACAAAACGCGGATAGCAAAATTGAATAATGTATCCAAGAACGCATGAGAACTCCTTCAACTACTTAAGATAGAGCGGTTTGCAAGCGCGCGATACGTATACCCGCCGGTGGATGTGAGTCATAAAACGCCGAATGCGCGGGATCAGGCGTCAGTGTAGAGGCATTGTCTTCATACAATTTCACGAGGGCGCGCACCAGGGCAGTTGCACTCGCGGTTTGCGCCGCGTACTGATCGGCTTCAAATTCATGTTTGCGCGATAAGCGCGCGGACAAAGGTTGCAGCAGAAAACTGAACACCGGGCTCACCATTAAAAATAACAATAAGGCCGTCGCGGTAGTCGCCGTGCTCACGCCCAAGCCGGTATAAAACCACTCCGCTTGCATAAGCTGCGCGAGTAACCATAGACCCACCAGGCTGGCGGCGAATAACCACGCCATGCGTTTCAAAATGTGCTTGCGCTTGAAATGGCCTAATTCATGCGCCAACACCGCTTCGATTTCGTCAGGCGTCAGACTCTTTAATAAGGTATCGAAAAACACGATCCGTTTGGTCTTACCAAAGCCGGTGAAATACGCATTGCCATGGCTACTGCGCTTAGAACCGTCCATCACGAACAAGCCTGCCGCGCGAAACCCACATTTTTGCAGCAACGCTTCTATGCGTGCTTTCAACTGCATATCCTGTAGCGGCTCGAATTTATTGAACAGCGGCGCGATCCACGTGGGGTAAATAGCAATGATGAGCAAATTAAAACTCATCCAGCCCAGCCAGGCATACAACCACCAGTACGCGCCCATGGCGCCCATCAGCCAAAGGATGCCCAGCAATATAGGCAGACCTATGACCAAAGCGAGTAGCGTTTGTTTGAGGAGATCCAGGACAAAAAGTTTCGGCGTCATTTTATTAAACCCGAAACGCGCCTCTAGATTAAAAGTGCGATAGATGCGCAGCGGCAATTCCAAAGCCGCCATAATCAGTAATGCGCTTAGAATCAAGGCCGCGCCTTGCAATAAGGGCGAGTTCAACCAAACCGACCAAAACTGCACCAGCCATTCGATGCCGCCGCCCAAGGTAAAACCCAGGAGCACGATGACTTCGATGGCAATGTGTAAATACGACATGCGCGTTTTCGCGACCGTGTAATCGGCCGCTTTTTGGTGCGCGCTTAGGCCGATTTTATCGCCGAAGGCAGCGGGCACTTGCGCCTTATGCGCTAGAATGTGGGCGATATGGCGATGTGCGAGCCAAAGCTGTAAAGCCGTGGTCAGAGCAAGCGCGGCGAGAAAAACGACAGTGAAGGTAGGCATCGGTGAATGGCTCAAAAGACTAGGAAAACATTATGGCACAAGCGCCGGACAATAATAATCTGATCTGGATAGACATGGAAATGAGCGGTCTGTTCCCCGACAAGGACCGTGTATTAGAGGTCGCCTTGGTGATGACCGACAGCGATCTCAATGTATTGGCGGAATCGCCTGCGCTGGTGGTGCATCAAGACGATGCGGTGCTGGACGGCATGGATGATTGGAATAAATCCACGCATGCGCGTACCGGCTTGATCGACAAGGTGCGCGCTTCCACGCTTTCCGAAGCCGACGTCGAAGCGCAGTTGATAGAATTTTTAACGCCTTGGGTCGGCAAGGGCAAATCGCCTATGTGCGGCAACTCCATCTGCCAGGACAGACGGTTTCTCGCGCGCTACTTGCCCACTCTGGAAGCCTATTTCCATTACCGCAATTTGGATGTGTCTACTTTTAAGGAATTAGTTAAACGCTGGAAACCGGAAATCGCCTCCGGCGTGGTCAAGGACGGCAAGCACACGGCGCTGTCCGATATTTATGAATCCATCGCGGAACTGAAATATTACCGCGAGCATTTCATCAAAGCTTAAGCATGGCCAGCGACAATCCGCATCGTCGCTCCGGTGTGGTCATGCTGTGGATGGCCTGGCTATTGATTTTGGGGGGCGGCTGGTGGGCCGCCGACCGCTGGCTAGCGCAGCAGGCTAACCCCAATCGCGAGCCCGCGGTCAATGCCAGCGGGGACGTGGTCCTCACCCGCAATCGCGAAGGCCACTATGTGGCGGATGGCGAAATCAACGGCAAGCGCGTGACCTTTATTCTTGATACTGGGGCAACCACGGTGGCCTTATCGACGCGTTTAGCCCGCGAACTGGATTTGCGTCAAGGCGCGGCCATCCAAGTCGTGACGGCGAATGGCCTGGCGCGCGGGTACCAAACGCGGCTCAAGCAAGTGCGTTTAGGTTCCATCGTGGTCGCCGACGTAAGTGCGGTTTTCTCCGAGGGTATGCCGGACGATGCCGTATTATTAGGGATGAGTTTTTTGAAGCGGGTGGAGTTCACGCAACGCGGCGAGCGTTTAATCTTGCGCGCCATTTCCTAGGGCGTAATCTGTGTCGCATAACATCAGCCCTCGCTAGAGGCTAAGGAATAGCAATGAAACCGGGCACTGTTTTTACTTTGGAAGTCACACCTAAGCTGCCGCGTAAATTAGCGCGCTTGGAAGAGTTGGCGAACAATCTTTGGTATAGCTGGGACAAACCCACGCGCACTTTGTTCGCGCGCCTGCATCCCGCGCTATGGGGTGTGGTCGGCCACAATCCAAAAGTATTTTTGCGGCGCATCGACGAGCAACGCCTGGTCGACGCGGTGGATGACCAAGTGTTTCTCGCCACTTATAACCGCGTGTTGTCGGCTTACGATACCTATCATGGCGAGCCCATGCGGCCGTCGAATCATGAAACTTTAAAAGAAAGCGATCTGGTTGCTTATTTTTGTTTCGAGTTTGGCTTTCATGAAAGCTTGCCGATTTACTCCGGCGGTCTGGGCATTTTGGCCGGCGATCACTGCAAGGCCGCCAGTGATATGCGCCTGCCTTTTGTCTCGGTGGGCCTTTTATATCGGCAAGGCTATTTCACCCAAACCATAGATGCCGAAGGCCGGCAAATCGCCAGCTATGCCGACTCAGATTTCGATGATCTGCCGATTACACCGGTATACAACGACACCGGCGGCGAGTTGCATGTGCACGTGCCCATGCTGGGCCGGCAAGTCGCGGTCAAAATCTGGGAGACCATAGTCGGCCATGTGCGCATGTATTTGCTCGACACCGACCTCGAAGAAAACACCTCTGAAGACCGGGCCATCGCCCATCAGCTATATGGCGGTGATCGCACCATGCGCATACAGCAAGAAATTATTTTAGGCGTGGGTGGCGCGCGTGCCTTGGAAGCCATGGGTCTCAAACCCACGGTCTGGCATATCAACGAAGGTCATGCCGCGTTTTTGGTGCTGGAGCGCATACGCGCTTTGCGCGCGCAAGGCTTGGATTTCGCCAGCGCCCTAGAAGCGGTCGCGGTCAATACCGTGTTCACCACTCACACCCCGGTGCCGGCCGGTCATGATCATTTCAACGAAGGCATGATAGAAGCCTACTTCCGCGATATGTTGCCGGAGCTCGGCATCAGCCATGCCGAGTTCATGGCCATGGGCCGTAAAGATGATGGCCCCGACTACAATATGACCGCCTTGGCCTTGCGCGGCTCGCGTCACCATAACGGCGTCTCGCAGATACACGGCACCGTGTCTTCGCGCATCTGCGCCGATCTGTGGCCGCAAATCGATCCCAGCGAAAGCCCCATGAGTTACGTCACCAATGGCGTGCATGTGCCGACTTTCTTGGCGCTGGAATGGGCGGATTTATTCGACCAATATCTAGGCTATGAGTGGCGTCACCGCATGTCCGATATCGAGTATTGGTCCAAGCTGGAAGCCATACCCGATCATTTATTTTGGAGCGTGCATCAGTCGCTTAAATCGCAAATGCTGCAACTCGTGCGCACCCGCATGACGCATCAGCATTTCCGCAATCATGGTTCCGAGGCGCATCTGGACCGCATGTTTAAGCTGGCCGACTCCAGCAATCCGAACGTGTTAACCATAGGTTTCGCGCGGCGTTTTGCCACCTATAAACGCGCATTGCTATTGTTCGAGGACTTAGATTGGCTGCGCGAAATTTTGTCCGATGCGGAACGGCCGGTTTTATTTTTATTCGCCGGCAAGGCGCACCCCGCGGATCAACCCGGCCAGGATTTAATCCGGCAGATTTATCACATCACCCATATGCCGGAATTCGTCGGCAAGGTGCTGATGATAGAAGGCTACGATTTGGGATTGGCGCGGCGCATGGTATCCGGCGTGGATGTGTGGTTGAACACGCCGCTCTATCCCTTGGAAGCCTCGGGCACCTCGGGCATGAAAGCGGGCATCAATGGCGTGATCAATTTATCGGTGCTGGATGGTTGGTGGGGCGAAGGCTACGACGGCAATAATGGCTGGGCGATCAAACCCTCGCCGGAGTATATGGAAGAATATCGGCGCAATAAGGAAGACAGCCAAACCTTGTATGAGTTATTGCAAGACCATGTGCTGCCCTTGTACTACGCGCGCGACAAACTGGGTTACTCGGCGGCCTGGGTGAAAATGGCCAAGCACTCCATCGCCTCTTTGCTGCCGCGCTTTAATTCCAGCCGCATGGTGGGCGAATATGTGAGCCGTTTTTATATACCCGCGAGCAAACGCGGGCGCCTGTATGCGCAAAAAGATTTCGACAATGCCCGTATCTTGGCCGCCTGGAAAACCCGGGTCAGCGCCGCTTGGGCAGGGGTCAGCTTGCATCGCATAGATACCCCAAAAAAACGCATTCAGTTCGGCGATATGCTGGAATTCGAAGTCGCGCTGAATTTAAACGGCCTGCAGCCGGAAGACGTGGTGGTGGAAATGTTGATTTCGCGCCCGAATAAATTGGAGAACAAAGATTTTCATCATTACCCTTTCCAATTTCGCGGCATTGATGCCAAGACCGGCGAGCACCGCTTCGGCATGGATTTAGCGCCCAGCTTGTGCGGGCGGCTGGATTATAAAATCCGGGTCTATCCCTATCATTCTCTACTCACCCATGCCTTGGAAATGGGCTTGCTGCAATGGTTGTGAACTACAGCAGCGATTGATATAAATCCAGATACGCTTGCGCGCTGCGCGTCCAAGAAAAATCCCGCGCCATGCCCGCGATTTGAATTTGCCGCCACTGCGTCTGGTCCTGATAACAACGCAGGGCAGTGCGCACGGCGGCGACGCAATCCTGGTGCGTCATAGGGTGAAATAAAAATCCGCTGGCCGTGCCATTCGCCAGATTTTCCGGCGTGGCATCGACGATGGTATCGGCTAAACCGCCGGTAGCATGGGCGATGGGTGGGGTGCCATAGCGTTGGCTATACATTTGATTTAAGCCGCAGGGTTCATAGCGCGAAGGCATGAGAAACAAATCCGCGCCCGCTTCTATGCGGTGCGATAACTGCTCGTCGTAGCCTATGGTGACGCTGACTTGCCCCGGATGCGCGGCCGCGAATTCCAAGAACGCTTGCTCCAGCGCCTTATCACCCGATCCTAAGAGCGCGAACTGCACGCCCTCGGCGACTAATTCTTGCATCACACTCAAAGTGACATCCGAGCCTTTTTGATAAGTCACCCGAGAAATAATCGCGACTAAGGGTGTGGCTGGCGCGACCGCGAGTTTTAAAGCCTGTTGTAACTCGCTTTTATTTTTGGCTTTGATATCGAGTTGGCTTGCATCGTAGTTGTGCAATAAATGGCTATCGCACTTTGGATTCCATTCCGTTTCGTCTATGCCATTTAAGATCCCGGTCAGCACGCCGCGGCGTTGATAGAGCAAGCCATGCATGCCAAACCCCAAGGGTTCGTGTTGAATTTCTTCGGCATAGCTGGGGCTGACGGTGGTGACGCGATCGCTATACACGATGCCGGCTTTGAGGAAAGATAAATTTCCCCAAAACTCCAGGCCCTGCATTTTGAAACTATCGGTGGGTAATTGCAGTGGGGCCAAGGTCTCGGCGGGAAACAAACCTTGATAGGCGAGATTGTGTATGGTCAAAATGCTAGGCGGTTTGCGGCCTTGCCAAAAACGCAAATACCCCGGCGCCAAGCCGGTCTGCCAGTCATTGCAATGCACGATATCAGGCTGCCACCTGCCCTCGAATTGACTGCCCAGCCAAGCGGCGACATAGGACAATAAACCGAAGCGCATGGCGTTATCCGGCCATTCCGCGCCATTCGACATTTGGTAAGGCCCGCCTATGCGACTAAAGTAGGGCTCGTGTACGACGATAAGGACAGAGACAGCGCTATCAGGCAACTGATCTTCCCACACCGTCACCACACCGGGGCCGAAGGGATGAGGCAATTCCGCAAAATGCCGCGCCATGGGGAACTGGCTACGCACAGCGGGATAACCCGGCAATAAAATTTTGATGTCTACACCTAAACCATGCAACGCGGCGGGGAGCGCGCCGGAAACATCGGCGAGGCCGCCGGTCTTAATCAGAGGATAAGCTTCCGAGGTCGCGAATAAAACTTTAGGCAATGCAGGCGGCATGGTTGAATAGCGAAATGCGTGCGCTACAGTAATAGAACGGCCGGGGATTATAACAAAGCGGATGCAGCGCGTTTCTTTATCCGCCCGTCGGGATCAACAAAAAAAGGACAGCGAATGAAAATCGGAATAATTGGATTGGGACGCATGGGTGGCAATATGGCGCGGCGTTGGCGCCGGGGCGGCGTTGAAGTCGTCGCCTTTAATCGCAGCTTCGATGTCAGCGCCGCCTTGGCGAAAGAAACCGGTGCGCAAGCGGTGCACGATTTAAAAGAATTAGTCGCCGCCTTACCCGCGCCGCGCATCGTCTGGCTGATGTTGCCGGCGGGCGAGGCGACCGATAGCGCGATGGCGCAGTTGTGCGATTTATTATCGCCCGGCGATTTAATCGTCGATGGCGCGAATGGATTTTATAAAGACGGGATGCGTCATGCGCAAGAACTCAAAGCGCGCGGTTTGCAGTTTGTGGATGCTGGCGTTTCCGGCGGCATCTGGGGTTTAGACAACGGCTATTGCATTATGTATGGCGGCGAGGCCGAGCCGGCCAAGCGCATAGAACCCTTCATCAAAGTGCTGGCGCCTACGCCGACCACCGGCTGGTTGCATTGCGGTCCGGCGGGGTCAGGGCACTTCACCAAGATGATACATAACGGCATCGAATACGGCATGATGCAAGCCTTTGGTGAAGGCTTCGCGCTGCTTAAATCCAAATCCGAATTTAACCTCGATATCGCGGCCATCGCCGAGATGTGGCGACACTCCAGCGTGGTGCGTTCTTGGTTATTGGATCTGACTGCCGAGGCCTTGGCCGGTGATCAAGTGCTCAACGATATTCAACCCTTTGTGCCCGATTCCGGTGAAGGCCGCTGGACCGCGCTGGAGTCCGTAGAGCAGGGCGTACCCACGCCCGTGATGACTTTAGCCCTGATGATGCGCTTCGCTACCCAGGGCAAGAATGATTATCCGGCCAAGTTGATTGCGCTGATGCGCAAAGGCTTTGGCGGCCATGCGATCAAAACCGGGGGTGATAAATGAGCAAGCCACCGGTTATGCACCAAGGGCCCTGCAGCTTCGTGATTTTTGGCGCAACGGGGAATTTAGCCCAGATTAAATTACTGCCGGCTTTATATCACCTCGATAAAGCCAAGCGTTTGCCGTCTGATATGAGCTTATTCGCCTTCGGGCGCCGGCCTTTTTCGCCCGAGGATTGGCGTGCTTTCATGGAAGACGCGCTCAAGCGCAGCTTGGGTCAAAAATTCGATCCCGATTTATTCGCGAAATTCGCCGACCGTTTTGTGTATGTGCAGGGTGAATTACATCAGCACGAAAGCTATGCCAAATTAAAAGAAGCCTTGAGCACGGCAAAAACCGGCAAGGCCACCAATGTGATTTTTTACCTGGCGATCAAGCCCACAGAGTTTGGCGCGGTGATCCACAATCTAGACAAATCCGGCTTGAATCATCCGCGCGGCCACCATCGCATCGTGGTGGAAAAGCCTTTTGGCGAAGACATCGAAACCGCGCAGATGCTCAACGGCCTGCTGCACAAACATTTCGACGAAGAGCAGGTTTATCGCATCGACCATTATCTGGGCAAGGAATCGGTGCAAAACCTATTGGTATTCCGCTTCGCCAATACCTTGGTCGAACCCCTGTGGAATCGCAACTTTATTGATCATGTGCAGATCACCGTGGCCGAAGAGGTAGGCATAGGTAAGCGCGCCGACTACTACGACAAAGCCGGCGCGCTGCGCGATATGCTGCAAAACCATTTGATGCAATTGTTGACCGTGGTGGCCATGGAGCCGCCGGCGAATATGGATGCCGACGCCGTGCGCGATGAGAAAGTCAAAGTCCTGCGTTCTATTCG
>CAZKHT010000007.1:25292-28592 GCA_964552595.1 uncultured Burkholderiales bacterium | reverse complement strand
GTTGATTTGTGGAGGCGATGTTGTTCTTCTCCACGATGGGAGCCATTTGGGGATTTCTTTTTCCTGGTTGATGCATGGCGTGCGTGGCGCGGTGGTGGCGGGCGTGCTGTTTTTCTTGCCGGCATTTGTGCTGCTCTCGGCACTGGCTGGTATATACCTGGCTTGGGGCGATGTGCCGCTGGTGCAAGGAATCTTCTATGGCATTAAACCCGCGGTAGTCGCCGTGGTCTTGTTCGCGGCCTGGCGCATCGGCTCGCGGGCGTTAAAAAATGCAGTGTTATGGGGGCTGGCGGCCTTGGCCTTCCTCGGTATTTTTTACTTCGATATTAGCTTTCCCTGGATAGTGCTCGTGGCAGGGATCATAGGCGCCATAGGGGGAAAATTATGGCCGGCCAAATTTAAAAGCGGCGGCGGGCACGGTGCCAGCAATAAAGAATTTGGCCCGGCCCTCATAGACGACGATACGCCCACGCCCGCCCATGCGAAATTTTCTTGGCCTAAGTTGGCCTTGACCGTGGGCTTTTTCGTGCTGATTTGGCTGGCGGCGATGTTTGCGATTGGCGGACAAAAAACGCTCTATGACATGGGCGCGTTTTTTACTCGGGCGGCGTTTCTTACCATAGGCGGCGCCTACGCTGTCTTGCCTTATGTGTATCAAGGCGGCGTGGAGCATTACCATTGGCTGACCGGGCCGCAAATGATGGACGGCTTGGCTTTGGGTGAAACCACGCCCGGGCCTTTGATCATGATAGTCACCTGGGTGGGCTATCTGGGTGGGGTGGCGCAGGGTGTGTCGCAACATCCCATACTCGCCGGCATCGCGGGCGCGGCGGTAGCGACTTTCTTCACCTTCTTGCCTTCATTTTTATTTATCCTAGCCGGTGGCCCCCTGATCGAATCCACCCGCAATGAAATTAAATTCACCGCGCCTTTAACCGGCATTACCGCAGCAGTGGTCGGGGTGATTATTAACCTCGCGGTTTTTTTTGCGTGGCACGCGTTCTGGCCCAAGGCGACCATCGCGGCGCCTTTTGCCGGAGCTTTTGAAGGCTTGTCGGTGGTGATCGCAATCGCCGCTTTCATCGCGCTATGGAAATACAAAATCGATATCATAAAAGTCATAGGCGTGTGCGCGCTGGTGGGGTTGGCGTCGGTGTATATACGGCCTTTAGTCGGCTAGCAAGATGCATCCCGCGTTTTCAACGCGAGGTCATGGAGGCGAGATTGCCACGGAGTTTCTGAAGCTGGGCGCCATGAGTTGCGGCGCCCTACGATCATGGGTTTGATGAAACAAAAATAGGAGTTCATGATGCAACGCACTATCTCTCCACAAGATTTAAAATCGTCATTGGGTAAGGTTAATGTGATTGATGTCAGGCGCAAGGCGGATAAGGATGCGGATAATGTGCGCCTCCCCGGGGCGGTTTGGCAGGACCCCGAGCACATCAGCAGTTGGAGCGCCAATCTGCCCAAGGATAAAGAGACCATACTGTATTGCGTGCGCGGCGGCTCCGTGAGTAACACGGTGCTGGATACCTTGCGCGCGCAAGGTATTCCGGCACGGTTTATTGAAGGCGGCTTAGTCGCTTGGAAGGAAGCCGGCGGCGAGGTGGAGGCGCCATGAAATGGGTGACGCGGGAACGTCCCAAAATTGATCGCATCGCTTGCCCGTGGTTGATTGCGCGCTTCATCGACGATGCGCCGGAGTTTTTATTCGTGCCCAGCGATTTAGTGCGCGAGGTGGCGATAGAAAGCGGCGCAATTCCTTACGATATTCCCGGCGTCGAATTAAGCCACGTGGGCGAACTGTGCAGCTTCGATGCGTTCCTTAAGAAATATGAATTAAGCGAACCTGCTTTAGCCCATCTTGCCGAGATTGTGCGTGCGGCAGATACGGGTAAACCTGAAATGAGCCCACAAGCGCCTGGATTACTCGCGATTTCTTTAGGCTTGTCGAAAAATTTCGTCGATGATCAGGAATTGTTGCAGCAAGGTTTAGTGATCTATGACGCGCTCTACACGTGGTGCAAATCTTTGCAGCAAGAAACCCACGGCTGGCCGCCGCAAGGCTAAGCCTTAGTGCGGTTTTTTCTGTGCCACTGCGGGCGGCATGAGCGCTTCTATCTTCGCCACGGTCGCCGCCTCGTCCCACTCCGTTGAGCCTAATAAGGAATAACGCAGCTTGCCGGTCGCGTCTATGATAAAGCTAGTGGGAAAAACGAATACCTTCCAATCCTTCAGCGCCTTGCCGTCTTTGTCCTGCAAAATCGTGAAGTCTATGGGCGGTTTCATTTGCTGGATGAAGGTCTGAATTTGGGCCGGGCTTTCGGCCATGTCTACCGCGAGAATCTCGAAAGGCTTACCGGCGAGGGCTTGCTTCAAACGCTGCATGGAAGGCATTTCGGCGCGGCAAGGCGGACACCACGTGGCCCAAAAGTTGACCAGGACGACCTTGCCTTTATAGTCGCTAAGCTTATGGGTTTTGCCACTCAGGTCTTGTAAATTAAGTGTGGAAAACGGCGCGCGTGGCGCCACCGGTTTTAATTCCTTGGCCTGCGCCTGAATAAGCAGAAGTGGTAGCAGTAGCGCGATGACGACGCCTTTTTTCATGGCGTTTTCCTTTTCTGAGTTGGCGTGAGGTGCTGCATGCTCTCTACGATCAGAGTCGGCATTTGCGCCGCAAGTTCCCGCTCGGCTGGCAGAGCATCGTCACGAAAATAAAATCGATCACGCGTGCCCGGTAAGATTTTCACCCACACTGTGCTGCCGCCACGCGCCAGCGTTCGTTGCATTTCTTCTATACGCCAAAACCAGGGCGATAAATTGCCTTGAATAATGGCAATCGGCGCACGGGTGTTTTTTGCAATCGGTTGATAACGCGGGGCCTCTCCCGCCTCGGGCGAACCGGCGTATAAATTGGGATAGAGCAGGACCGCACCCGCGAAATTCTTGCCGCCCGCACGCTGCCAACGCTGTAGGCCTTTGAGCGCCAATCCCGCGCCATGGCTGCTGCTAATTAAATACACTAGGCGATGGCCTTGGGCGGCGCTGCGTAAGAGGGCAGCCACGTCTTGGTCTGGAATCTGCGTCAGGCTGCTGGGAACAACCGGCAGAAAGCGGCCACCGAATAAATCCGCCAGCCAAACTTCATATCCTTGCTGGGCGAGCTGAGCCGCAATTTTGGCATCAGCGTTGACTATGCCGGTCTCGGCCGGCAGCCAGAGTATGACTTTCGATGAAGCGCCGTAAACATGTACGGGTACTTTAACATCATGCTCGACGCGAATCGCCCGGTTGCTT
>CAZKHT010000007.1:0-25282 GCA_964552595.1 uncultured Burkholderiales bacterium | reverse complement strand
GGGTCTTTAAACAATGTGGGGGAGGCGAATCGGGGGGTTGCTTTCTTGGGTTTGCGCCGAAGCTGTCCAAAATAAAATAAGGCTGGCAACAAAGATGCGTTTTATTTGGCTAACCAATGTCCGGACTTTCCACCACGTTTTTCCAAAAGACGTATGCCTTCCAATTGCATACCGCGATCTATGGCTTTGCACATATCGTAAATCGTTAAGAGTCCTGTGCTCACGGCGGTAAGCGCTTCCATTTCGACACCGGTGCGGCCGAAAGTTTCCACCGTGACTTCGCAAACAATACGCGCCGGGCGAGTTTTGCTGCTGAAGTTCACTGCAATTTTTGTTAGCGCAAGAGGATGACTAAGCGGTATGAGTTCGCTGCTGCGTTTCGCGCCTTGTATGGCAGCGATGCGCGCGATGCCCAGGACGTCACCTTTTTTATGGGTGCCCGCGTTAATGGCTTTTAAGGTGGCTGGCAACATCGCAATCGTGCCGGCGGCACGAGCGACGCGGTGGGTTTCGGGTTTGGCACCGACGTCCACCATATGGGCTAATCCATGTTGATCGAAATGTGTAAGCGCGGTCTTAGACTTGGGCATGATGTGAACCAAAACAACTTACTTGTATCATACCATTCCATGAATCTCCCGCCTGTATCCGCTTTCCCGCTCCTCGCCGCGCTCACCTCCTTGAGTATTTTTCCGGTGAGGGCGGCCGATAATTTGCCGGACTTGGGCGAGGTTTCCCAAGCGAGTTTTTCGCCGCAATTGGAACGTAAAGTCGGCGAAGCCATCATGCGGGATATTCGCGTGGACCGCGATTTTCTGAACGATGCGGAAGTCAGTGACTATATCAATCGCATCGGTTATCGCTTAGCGGCGGCCAGTCCCAATAATCGACAAGACTTCGAATTTTTTGTGGTTCGCGACGATACGCTGAACTCTTTTGACATGCCGTGTGTCTAATCCTGGGTGCATGCTGGCTTGTACACTCCGGGTGAGGGTGAAGCTTAACTAGGTGGCGTGCTGGCACACGAGATCGGGGATATCACGCAGCATCAAATCTCGCGCATGGTGGTACAGCAATCGAATAATACTTTGCTTTCGATTGCGGGCCTGGCCCTAGCGATATTGGCGGCGCGCTCCAATACCCAAGTCGCCAGCGCGGCGACGGCGGTGGCGCAAGCAGGCAGCATACAAAGCACCTTAAATTTCACTCGCGAGAATGAACGTGAGGCCGATAGAGTGGGTTTTCAAATTCTTCAAGATGCGGGTTTTGATCCGCGCGGCATGGCCAGTTTTTTTGATCGCATGGGGAAGGTGAACCGGCTTTACGATAATAATGCGCCGGCTTATTTGCTGACCCATCCTTTGACTTCCGAGCGCTTGGCCGACATTCAAAATCGTGTGGCCAATTTGCCCTATAAACAAATTCCCGATTCCCTGGACTTTCAACTGGTGCGGGCGAAGTTGCGGGCCGCGGCCGGCAACGCGGCGGAGGCGGTGACTTGGTTCGATACCGGGCTTAAGGAACAAAAATTTAATAGTGAAACAGCCCAGCGCTATGGCTTAGCGGCAGCTTTGTTGCGCGCAAAACATTATGCGCGGGCCGAAAAAGAAATCGCGCCATTGTTGAATTCGATGAGTGTGCATCCCATGGTCTTAGTCCTAGACGCCGAATTGAAGCGGGCGCAAGGGCAAATGGCTCAAGCCCTGACGCTTTATCAATCCGGCGTAAAGCGTTTTCCCTTTCATCGCGCCTTAGGGTATGGCTACGCCGACATGCTGAACACCTTAAAGCGGTATGACGAAGCCGTGAAGTTTATTAGCGAGCAGTTGAAGACCCGGCCAAAAGATGACAAATATTTAGAATTGCAAGCGCGCGCCTATGGCGGCATGCAAAAAAACTTTTTATCCCATCGTGCTTTGGCCGAGGCGTATGCGCAAAGGGGAAATTTAACCGCCGCTGTTGAGCAATTGCAGATCGCACTGAAGAGCGGGGAAACGGATTTTTATCAATTGTCGAGCGCGGAAGCACGCTTGCGCGAGCTAAAAAGCCTAGATGCCGAGGCGAGGGCAAAGCCTTGAATGACGGGCATCGAGGGAAAAATAGATCATTAGCATTATCTAATGCTTGGTAGGCTTGGACTAGCATTGAATTTTCTAGGGTTTCCCTAGTCGAAGTTGTTGCGTAGGAGGGAGGACATTGGGTATCCTTGCGAAATCCATTGTCCAAGAATGGCGCCGTCGCGAACAGTCTTACAAGCTCGGCGGGATCGGAGACTCGATCCACTCAAAACATAATAGTTTAAGGAGGAAGCAATGCGGAAGAGCCCCACGTTCCTGTTGGCTGCCAGTTTAGGCGCCCTAAGTTTTGGTTTTGCCACGGTGTCAGTCTATGCGCAGGAAACAGCTCCAGCCGAGCCTACGGGCCAGCAACTCGCGTTCGATAATAAAAAAGGCAATTGCCTCGCTTGTCATATGATTCCGGGCGATGCTAAAGCCGTAACGAGCGCAACCATAGGCCCACCCCTCGTCGCGATGAAAGCACGTTTTCCAGACAAAGCTAAATTGCGGGCACAGATTTGGGATGCCACCAAGGCCAACCCCAATTCCGTGATGCCGCCCTTTGGTAAAAATCAGGTGCTGACCGAACAGGAACTCGATAAGGTCTTGGATTACGTTTATGGTCTCTAAATTATTAGAAGGAGTAGGTATGAACACGAAACGCAGAACATTTTTAAAAAGCGCCAGCGCGGCCAGCACCGTTGCCGTTGCAGTCGCGGCAGGTTTGATTAAGCCCACCTCGGTGATGGCTGCCGAGTGGAATAAAAACGCGTTCGACGCAAAAAATGTTGCGGATGCGATGAAAGGCATGGGCATTGCCGGTGCTGCCGCAGATAGCAAAGATATTCTGATTAAAGCCCCGGACATCGCCGAAAACGGCGCGGTTGTTCCTGTCGAAGTGACCAGCAAAATCGCCGGTACCACAGCGATTGCGATGATGGTGGAAAAAAATGCGAACCCCCTGACCGCGAATTTCGATCTCGAAAACGGCGCCGAAGGTTATGTTAGCACCCGCATTAAAATGGGTCAGACCTCCAATGTGCGCGTGGTCGTGAAAGCCGGCGGCAAGTCTTATACCGCGGTGAAAGAAGTCAAAGTCACTATCGGTGGTTGCGGCGGCTAATTCGCCCCGATACCGCAACGATCAATCCACTTTAAGTAAAGGATACGAACATGGCAGAACCAATGAAAATCCGCGCAACGATGGAAGGCGACGCCGCCAACATCAAAGTGCTCATGAATCATGTGATGGAAACCGGGCAGCGTAAAGACGCGAAAACCGGCCAATTGATCCCCGCGCATTTTATCCAAACCGTCAGTGCACAGTTAAATGGTAAGCCGGTATTGGAAGCGCAATGGAGTCAAGCTGTTTCTAAGAACCCCTTCTTGGGCTTCAAAGTCAAAGGCGCTAAAGCCGGCGATAAAGTGACTGTCTCTTGGACCGATAATAAAGGTGAAAAAAATAACGCTGAAGCGGTTGTAGCGTAAATTCATCAACCCGGCCGGATTTTCCGGCCGGACCCCGCCACGCATGAGGAGGACACAATGAAAAAAACGCTTCTGGCTCTTTTAAGTGCCGGATTATTGCTGGGCGCCGTGGGTGCACAGGCAACGCCAGAACAAGATCGCAAGGAATTGCTCGATTATTTCAAGGCGAAAAATCCGAACGTCAAATTTGATGATTATGTTAACGGCGCCTTCATTTACAGCCCGGACGCATTGAATCAATACAACGCGATTATGGAATTCCCGCCTTTCTCGGATGTGCTCGATAAAGGTAAAAAAATGTGGGATACGCCCTTTAAAAATGGCAAAACCTACGCCAGTTGCTTTCCCAATGGTGGCAAAAATATAGCCGGCCGCTATCCTTATTTCGACCAACAATTAGGCCGGGTCGCCACATTTGAAATGGCGCTGAATGCCTGCCGCAAAGCGAACGGCGAGGACGAGTTGGCATATGGTGATATGGGGACCATGGGTGTCTTGACTGCCTATGCCCGTACCTTATCCGACGGCATGCGTATGAATGTTCAGGTAAACAGCCCGGAAGCGGTAGCGGCTTTTGATAAAGGTAAACAGCATTTTTACCAACGTCGCGGCCAGCTCAATTTTTCTTGCGCATCTTGCCATGTGCAACAGGCCGGGAATGTGTTGCGCACCGAGTTCTTGTCGCCAGTCATAGGTCAGTCCACTCACTGGCCGGTGTTCCGCGGCGGGGAAAACTTAGTTACATTGCAAAAACGCTATGAAGGCTGTAACACCCAGGTCCGTGCAAAAGCCTTCCCAGTGGGTAGTGAGGAATATAACAATCTTGAATATTTCCACTCATATTTAAGTAATGGTCTACCGATGAAAGCATCGGTATTTCGCAAATAATTTGTTACTCGTAATACTTAAAGGGCTTGTGGGTTAATACCGGCAAGCCTTTTTTTTGTGCCGTCTGATTTTATTGACGTTTAATTTTAAACCGAAGTTTTTGTTTGTTCGCAGGAGCTGAATGATGTCTATGACCCGTCGTGAATTTCTGGAAGTATTGGCCGTTGCCGCCGCGAGTGGTATGGCGCTGGATAGCCGCCAAGCCTTAGCCGGAGAGGTGCCCAAGAATTTTTACGAGCTTCCAAAGTTTGGCAACGTCAGCTTCATGCATTTCACGGATTGTCATGCCCAGCTGCTGCCTATTTACTACCGTGAACCCAATGTGAACATCGGCGTCGCGAGTGCCAATGGCAAGCCTCCGCACTTAGTCGGCGATGCTTTCCTGAAAGCCTACGGCATTAAACCGAATACGCCCGAAGCGCATGCCTTCACTTATTTGGATTTCACCGCTGCGGCCCGCACCTATGGCAAAGTCGGCGGTTTCGCCCATCTTGCCACCCTGGTTAAAAACATACGTGCGCAACGTCCCAATGCTTTGCTTCTGGACGGCGGTGATACTTGGCAGGGTTCGGGCACGGCTTTGTGGACGAATGGCGCGGACATGGTGGGCGCGCAAAAATTATTAGGCGTGAACGTCATGGCCCCGCACTGGGAATTCACCCTAGGCGCGGAACGCGTGAAAGAGATCGTTGAGAAAGATTTTAAGGGCAGCGTCGATTTCGTCGCGCAAAACGTGAAAACCGCGGATTTCGGCGATCAAGTTTTCAAACCCTATGTGATGAAAGTAATGAACGGTGTACCGGTGGCCGTGATAGGCCAAGCGTTTCCCTATACGCCGGTCGCTAACCCCCGGCATTTCGTGCCGGATTGGACCTTCGGTATTCAAGACGACAATATGCAGAAAATGGTCGACGAAGTTCGTGCCAAGGGCGCTAAAGTTGTCGTGATTCTGTCGCATAACGGCATGGACGTAGACCTCAAAATGGCCAGTCGCGTCACCGGGGTAGACGTCATATTTGGCGGCCATACCCACGATGGCGTACCGCAAGCCGTGCCCATTAAGAATTCCAAGGGCACCACGCTGGTGACCAACGCAGGCTCCAACGGAAAATATCTTGCGGTCATGGATCTCGACGTCAGAAACGGTAAAGTCCAAGGCTACAAATATCGCTTATTACCTGTCTTCGCCAATCTCATCGAGCCCGATCGCGGCATGGCGGATTACATACGCAAAGTCCGCCTCCCTTACGAAGCCAAGCTCAATGAAAAGCTCGCCATCAGCGAAGACTTGTTATATCGCCGCGGTAACTTCAACGGCACCTTCGATCAAGTCATCGTCGATGCGATGATGGCGGTGAAGGGCGCTGACCTGGCATTCTCTCCAGGTTTCCGCTGGGGTACCACCTTGCTACCGGGCGATAGCATCACCATGGAACGCGTGCTCGACCAAACCGCGATCACCTATCCCGCGAGCACGCTGAACGAAATGACCGGTCAGCAAATCCACGAAATCATGGAAGATGTCTGCGACAATCTTTTCAACCCCGACCCCTACTATCAGCAAGGCGGCGATATGGTGCGGGTAGGCGGCATGCAATACACCTGCGATCCTCACCAAAAAATGGGCAAACGCATTTCCAATATGACCTTACGCGGCAAACCGATGGACGCGAATAAGAAATACAGAGTCGCAGGCTGGGCTTCCGTGCAAGAAGGCGTAACCGGCACGCCGATTTGGGATGTGGTCGCGGAATATTTGCGCAACGTGAAGGTTGTGCAGAAGGTGAAACTCAATCAACCGAACTTGACGGGTGTGGGTAGGAATCCTGGGATTGCCGGGTATTAATCTTAGATTCTAGAAAGCTGTTTACAAACGGGTGACTACCTTATTTTCTGTTCACCTTCTAAGCCAAATAAAAAAAGTCCTTTCGAAGAAGAGTTCAGACTGCTGACAAACCCCATCCTTTTTGATGGGGTTTTGTCGTTTTGGCGCACTGCACTTAAAGAGCCAATACATTCGTAAATATGCGTATGCCGATCCAGGCGCGCAAGAAAGGGGTGGCTATCGTGCACATTACCCGGGGTGACATGGGTATCCGTGATGATGGCGTGTTTACCATCTACCGTGCGATGGTCGAGGTAGAAAAAACCTTGCGGTTTGCCGTCCCGTGTCATGTAACCAGCTTCAGGATTGGTGCGGCTGATCTTGGTTTCTTTGACTTCGGGCGGACGTTCTTCTCAGGCAGTGGGCCTTTGCCGTGTTGAGCTCGGTCTGCATCAGTCGCAGCATCCCGTTCTGCTAAGTAGGCAGCGGGCTTTTGTGCAACTTGATGCACTTCAAAACGATTCTTGTTGGCGCTGGCCTTGAGATGGGTGCTATCGGTATAGAGCACTTCGCCGCCGATCAAGCCGTGTTGCAGGGCTTGTGCGACGATGCCGTCGAAGATGGTTTGTTCGATGTCCGTACCGACAAAGCGCCGACGGCGGTTCTGGGAGAAAGTAGAGGCGTCTGCTACGCGATCGGTGAGCC
The DNA here is from genome assembly GCA_964552595.1 of uncultured Burkholderiales bacterium. GTDB lineage: Bacteria > Pseudomonadota > Gammaproteobacteria > Burkholderiales > Thiobacteraceae > RBG-16-58-11. The sequence goes on along the minus strand of CAZKHT010000007.1, from coordinate 18,319 downwards.
GCAGGTCGAGGAACCAGCGATAGGCAACATTGACCTCGATCTCTTTGACCAGCCGCGGCTCGGAGCGGATGCCGTAGAGATAACCGATGAACAGCATCTTGAATAGCTGAACCGGGTCGATGACCGGTCGGCCATTATCGGCGCAGTACAGGTGGGCGGTCTTCTCGCGTATGTAAGGAGAAGTCGATGTGGCGATGGATCTGGCGTAGCAGGTGATCGGCTGGTACCAATTGCTCCAGCGTTACCATCTCCAGTTCGCTTTGCTTCGGTTGGGCAGGTTTGAGCATGCCTCAATTCAATCACAAAGCCCCTACTTGTGGGGGCTTTGTCAGCAGTCTGAGTACCTCCAGGAGGGGATCAGACTGCATCTGAAAAAATTATTTGCATGAACCTGGTAAAAAGTTAGCTGGCATACCAGAAGCCGCACCAGAAGTGCACTTCCATTGATAAACCTGAATCCCAACGTCAGTACCGGCGATCGCTGTACTCGCATCTTTATAAGGTGTGAGCATGATTGTTTTACTTGCTGCATTACTCAAATCTGCAGCGCTACTGGTGGTTACCGTTATGACACCCACGCTATCAGTTTTCACAGAAAGCACGTATTTAGACGGCGCAGACGATGCAGCACCAGCGGTATTGGCTTCGCATCCCCAAGAATTCGCTGCTGGTAGCACAGTAGACGCGGTTGTTTGTATCGTCTCCGTGATTGTGGTACGGCATTGGCTAGCAGCTAAGATAGCTTCCGACACCTTGGCGCGAATTGAATAGTCCTTATAGGCGGGTAATGCGACCGCCGCTAATATACCAATGATCGCCACCACGATCATAAGCTCGATAAGGGTAAAACCCCGTTGAACTGATTTCATAACGATTCTCCTAAAAAAGTTAACAGGCTTGTTATGCGAATAGCAAGACATCGCCCTGAGAGTAATAGAGCAAGCCTTATGCCATCAACCTTGTTTGCGCGCTCGGGCAAACGTCTAAGGGAATGAATTGATTTAAAAAGATAAATTTTCAAAAAGGAAAAAAACAAGAGCGCGGTTTGGCTATATTTAATATTTGAGTGACGTATGAGGGCATTTACGTACTAAGGCAAGGCACTCGGAGGAATTAGGTGTTTAAACTACAGGAATGGAGCCTTTCTGCAACCACTTTAAAAATAACATCCCTCGTTTCGCCTTCCTTACATTGCGAAAAAATTTCTGTTGTCGGCTGCCACAGAAAAATTCCGTTCTTCGTGCGATAAAACCAATCCGAATTAGGAGGGGTAATTACCCAAGTTGGTTTCCCCAAAGCCCCCGCTAAAAGCGCCGTAGTGCCGGGCACAGTAATAACCAAATCCAGCGCATCTATGAACGCAGCAAGTTCATCTTCGTCATTAAACGCCTCTTCCCAGTGCGTAATAATATAACCCTGGTTCCGCAAAGAAATGTCAGACATAAAGTCGTGTTTTTGCAAACTTAAGAAATGACAATTTGAAGTGGATAAAATGGAAGTCCACTGTTGTATAAATTCTTCGTGCTGTTTTTTACGCCGTGCCACAGCACCTTGCCAGCAAATTCCAACTTTGAAACCGTCGCCAAGTCGCTTAAGCTTTTCCTTCCACAATTCCACTCGAAATTGATCGGCTATTAAGTAACGTTTTCTATCGGGAAAGTCTTCGTCCTTATTGCGAAATAGGCGTGGAAGGCTGCCAAAAGGAATTTGAAAATCGATATGTGGTGCTTTGCTGATCCAAGGGGGGACGCCGAAATTAAGAGCCCCGAATACAGTGCAGTTGGGGAAAGAACGTTCGAGAAGTTTAGTTAATCTAGGGTCACAATCTATTACTAACTTGGCGTCGCTGCGAGTTAAATCTGCGATGCACGATGAAAATAAAATTTGCTCGTCCAAACCTTGCTCGCCGTAAATAAGCAGAGTTTTGTTTGAAAGGGGCTCGTTATTCCATTCCATAAAATTGAGCATGCGTTTTATCTTTGATCGTCGGGCTTCATATTCCTGCCAGCCTGCTTCCCAATTCCCTAGACTAAGCTTAATAAGCGATGCACCTATACGCGCGTTTATGTCATCGGGAGTAATTCGCAGGGCTTGATGGTAATGCTTAGCTGCTAGTTGCAGCTCTCCGGCCAGACGAAACGAATCTCCAAGCTTGACTTGAATTTCAGGTGTTTCCGGTGCAATTGCAGCAGCACTTTGGGCATATCGCACGGACTCCGCGCGTTCGTCAATCTCACAGAAAATCTCCGATAAATTTAGGAAAGCATCCAGTTTTGTGGATTCGTGGCCAACTAATTGACGCAATAGAGCTATCGCTTCTGAATATCGCCCCAACTGTCTTAGAGTTTGCGAATGATTAAAGATTAGTGGAATGAAGTTTGGTGCAATGACCTGAGCGCGCTCGAAGAATCCTAAGGCTTCCTCAAGATTTCGTGCCCGTGCGTGAACTATTCCGAGATTGCAAAGAACGCTGGGCAAGTCTGGACATCGTTCCTGCACAACCCTTAAAATTCTCGAGGCAATATAAAGATGTTCGTCAGCCATTAACTGAATTGCTGCGTCATTGAAAAGCTGCGCTTCGTCTTGATTTATAAGTTTGTATTGTGATAACAATTCTTCTAATGCCATAGAAGCCGGACCTTGCTTACCCAGATGAGCTAAAGATACCACCGCAGTTAACGCTTCAGTTAAATTGTGCGAAGGCTTTGGGTGTTCAGCATCATCGGGCACCGAATTTTTGGCGGATGCTCGCCACTTATTCCACATATAATGATATGTGCGCTCGATATGACGTGTCCGACGTCGAGCATCGCATAGAGGTGAAAAACGAACTTCCTCCCGCAGTGAAACACGTAGTTTTTCTATGATGTCAATGTTTTCGGCTAAATTGGACGCGATCCGGACATATTCTTCTTCGCTATGCGCAATTAGTTCTGAATGTCCGATTCTGCGTAACATAGAAGCCCCCCATCGACTCACCATTGTGTCACCGGCAAGCGTAACAACAGGAACACCCATCCACAAGGATTCAAAGGTAGTGGTAGAGCCGTTGAAAGGAAAAGGATCGAGTGCAATATCGATATGTTCATAGATAGAGAGATGATCCCCGACTGCATCATCTTCACTGAAAAACTGAAGCCGTGACGCATCTACACCGTACTTTGCAAAACCCTGAAGACAATAATCACATACGTCGGGTTCTTTGAACCTGGCGAAGAATTTGAGTACAAGACGGGAACGTGGTACTGCGAGAAGTACCGCGGACCAGAGCTTAAATATTTCTGGGCTAAGCTTAGCGGGGTTATTACAAGAACCAAAGCTTATGAATCCGTTCTTCCGCATGGGAAGAGGCGATACTTCGGAGACGCCAGCGATGGGTGGGTGCAAATAAAAGGTGGGTAACCGCACTAACCTTTCGCTATACCATTCCGGCGTGTCGCGAGGTGACATCGTAATATCCGTGATCATGTAATCCATTTTGTCTAATCCACTTGTCGAAGCATCGTGGAAGCTAACATGGACGGGTGCTGCTCCATAGAGACACAATTGAGGGCGGTTGTTATCGAATTTTCCGGCTAGAATAACTGCGATTTGAATCCCATCTTGCGCGATTATCCTAGCAATTTCTTGATCAGATAGACCATGTGTGTCATGCCAAACATCAACTAATTTTTGGCATTCCACTGTGATTTCATCTACTTTCTCGATGTCGGCATACGCGTGTATCTCAAACTGCAAATGATCGTGATTGGCTAGAATGGGCAGCATGTTCCGCGCAACCGGATGCGATCTGAAATCTGATGTGATGTACGCGACTCTGATTCTATTCCCAGTGGAGACAAGGTCTTCCTGATAGGGGATGGAGGCGCAGTTTCGTCGCGCGTACGCGAGGTACCCTGCATATATATCACGGTTAACTTCGTCAGGACGGCGGAACAAGTACAAGCCAACGGTTAGCGCACCTCGATAGGCTGTAACGAGGTCAGGGTCAAGCTGTAAAGCAAACTTTAATGCCTCGTACGTTAAATCAGAACGCCCTATATAGTAGAGAAGATGGCCTAAGTTGCCATAGGTGATCCCAATCGGATTTAACGAAATCGCCCGTTCAAGGTGTAGTCTTCCTTCTTGAAATAGTTTGCAACCCATAAAAAACAAGCCGAGCTTAGTATGTAAATCATATTGGTTGGGGTCGATTTCGAGCGAGGCCTTAAAGCATTCGACAAACAATTCTGGCTGGTGCCCCTTCTCCGCTGCTTCACCCAAAGATTTCCAATGCAATGCGTTATCAGGGTATTGGGCTACAAGCTTACTTAAAACATCTATCGCCTCGCTAATTCTCCCAAGACGCATCAGACTTCTACCGAGCAAAAGCCTTGCTAGAGGATTTCCTGGCGAAATGTTCAGGAGCTCAGTGGCAATCTTTAACGACTCTTTAGACTCGTCTTTTGTTAAAGCATCTATTCCCATTTGTAACTTCTCCCCAAATGGGCCATCTTCTGCTTTAAGAGCGTGAGAAAACTTCGGGCGAGGACGAAACAGATCTTTTAAAAAACGACTTAGCATAGGTATCTGCTCACTTGAATTGGATGTAATGAGGAAATTAATCTTGTAATAGGATGAGAAATCTAGTTTGCTGTTTTTACAAGTTTAACGTTTGGGCCGATTAATCATAGAATAAGAGCTTATTATATTTGAGACAGCATTTTACTTTTACAGAAGTGCGGCTAAACGTCTCTAGGTATTACGTTTCGTTAAGTTACTCGTTATACCTGGACACTAGGGTCGAATATATAAGGAGTTCAAAATGGGATTATTTCCCGGTAAGGAAGTCAAAGAATTTGCGACACAACTAACTGTAGAGGTAGCACGTAGGTACTCTCCTGCGATGGAGCGTGGCGTAGATAGAAAGATTTCCGCAAAAGGGATCTCTAATATCTTGGAGGATGTTTATCTAAAAGCGGTGGCCTTCAAAAAGGAGAAAAAGCTCGGAATTATTAGCACGGCAAAACTGGGAAACACCTTCCGATGGGAACTGAAAGAACTTGGGTACAGCGAGAGTTTTGTAGAAATCGTCACAGAAGGGTTAGTTGTTTATTTAACGCGGAAAACCGACACCGTGTCGGTCCCGGACAAAAACTCGAAGAAGAAGGCAAAATAAAAATTTTGCCTTCAGTTTAGGTACAGCATTACATCAAGCCTCAACCACATCCCGATTCGCATCATGCATCAGCGCCGCTTGCATTTCCGCATTCAAGCTTTGAATTTCCTTGAGCTGCCGCTGCATATTGCCTTCCATGTGCTCTAGCTCGGAAATGCGATCTTCCAGAGTGTCGGTAGCTTTGTGTATGCGCTTAATACTTTCTAAACGCCGGCGCAGTTGTAGCTGGTGTTCGCGGACTTGGGTTTCCATGGGCGCCATGATGGCTTTGAGCCAATTGTCTACATCGCGGTTGGCGATTTCGTAGACTTGCACCACGCGGGTGGCGACGGTTTCGAAAAATTTCTTGGTGAGGCCTGCGCGTTCGCTGGCGTAAACCATCATGGTGTTGAAGTGCTCGTTGTAGGCTTTCTCTAACTTCGCGACTTCTTTTTGATATTTCAGGGTGGAGAAGGGTGTGGTCGCGGCGCCGTTGAGGCCATGCTCTTCGCTGAATTTTTTGTACATGGCTTCCATCATCAGCTTGATTTCTTCGACTTGCTCGGTGGCTTTGCCGATATTGCCGGAGATATCCTTGAAGAAGGTATTCATCGCTTCGCGTATGCCTTTAGTGAAGCGGCTCTTCTCCATTTGCGAGCGGATATCGCGTACTTCGGCTTTCAGCGCTTCCATGCCCAAGAAGCGATACAGCTTATTGGTCTGAGTCGAAAACACCGAGCGCAAAGCCTGGAAGCGTTGTAAGCCTTTCTCGAAATTCTCTTTATCGGCTTTGACCTTGCTCATCATGTGTTCGATGACGTCTTGGTTCTTGCCGCGCAGGCCTTTTAACTCATCCAGTTGCTCGCGCACGCTGCTTAAGCGGCCGCGTAAAATTTCCGTGGTGGCGTCGAACATTTCGTCCAACTCGCTTTGCGCGTGATCGCGGACGATTTCTTGTTTCGAAGGAATGAGTTCGTCGGAAAGGGCGCGCTCCAATTCCAGCAAACGGCTTTTATCCAGCAAGGCGTCGTCATTGTTTACCTTGGCGAGCAAGCCTTTTTGCGCCGACACCGGATAAATCTGCGAAGAGTCCAAGGCCAGTAATTGCGCCGTGGTGTCGATTTGGCCGTCTAGCTCTTTCTGTATCGCGTCCCAGGTTTTTAAGTCATCCCACATGCCGTCGATTTTATTTAAGACGACGATGCGGCCTTTTTGCCGGCCTTGGGTGTTGCCGATGTGGTTGCGCCAAACTTCGATATCGCTTTTGGTGACGCCCGTGTCGGCCGCCAGTATGAATAAAATCGCGTGCGCGTTCGGGAGCAAATTTAAGGTCAACTCCGGCTCGGTGCCAATCGCATTTAAGCCCGGCGTATCGAGGATGACCAAGCCTTGCTTCAACAAAGGATGTGGGAAATGAATAATCGCATGCCGCCAGGCGGGGATGTCGACGGTGCCGTCCTCGTGCACGGTCAACACATTATCGACGTCGTTAGGATGATACAAACCATAGCGCTCGGCATCCGCGACCGGCACGCGTTTGGTCTCGGAAACTTGATGCAACGCGCGGGTCATCGCGTCGCCGGAATTAATTTCCAGCGGAAAAACTTTCCACTCGTCGGTATAGCGTTTGTATTCGGTGGTGCTGGCGTCGGTTGCGCGCGTTTCTATCGGCAACAACATAATGCAAGGATCGCGGCCTTCTTCGTACATCAGCTCGGTGGGGCACATGGTGGTGCGGCCGGCGCTAGAGGGAAGTAAGCGTTGCTTATAGCCGGCGAAGAAAATCGCGTTGATCAATTCGGATTTGCCGCGGGAGAATTCGGCGACGAAAGCGACATTGAGTTTGTCGTCTTTCAGGCGGTCCAGGATGTGCTGTATGCGCATATCAATACGCGCATCGTTCAGCTCCTGATCATATAGCCAGCGGCGTAGACCCTCGACTCTATCCATGAGCTGCCCGCGCCAAGCGCTGTAAGCCTCAAAATGCGCGACGAGTTTATCTCTAGTCATCCCATCCTCCACTGGCAAAAGTGTTTGGCCACCGGGCCAACGCTGGTGGCGAATCTAGCACAAAATTACATAAAAACAAACGAATTAGCGTACAAACTTAAAGCATTTACTGGTGATAAGGGCCAGGGTCAAAGCCGACTTAAGCCAGTTTATGCGAAAGTCATGGAAGCCGCCTTTATTTTTGGCAGCGGGCACAGTAAAACGTGGCACGCTGGCCTAAACGCAAAAGCCTTATCGGCGCTTTACAGGAAAAACACAGTTCTCCTTCACGGCCATACACAGCGTAACTTAATTGGAAGTATCCAGGCGTGCCATCGGCCTTGAGAAAATCCCGCAAACTGGAGCCCCCAGCTTGTATCGCCCGCGCCAAAGTGGCGTCCACAGCGGCGCTCAGCTTGGCGATGCGCGTCCGGCTCAATTTTTTTGCCGGGATAGTGGGGCGTATGCCGGCGGCGAATAAGGCTTCGTTGGCGTAAATGTTTCCAACGCCGACGACCACATGGCTATCCATCAGGACCTGCTTGATAGGTGCGCTACGGTTGCGTAGGGCTTGAAAAAAAGTTTCCGGCGTAAACGCCGCACTCATGGGCTCCATGCCTAAACTCGCCAGCAAGGGATGTTGCAGAGGCGTGGCGCCACCCCAAAGCACCGCGCCGAAACGCCGCGGATCGCGTAGACGCAAAACCCTATCGTGATCGAATACCCAATCGACGTGGTCATGGGTGGTGAGGACTTCGTCCGGTTTCACCAGGCGCAAACTTCCGGACATACCCAGGTGCACGATAAAGGCGCCGGCCGAGGTTTCGAAGATCAAATATTTGCCGCGCCTGTGGAGCGCGATTAAATCCGCGCCCGGCAGACGGGTGGTGATTTCCGAAGAAACCGGCCAGCGTAATCGGGGCTGCCGCACCACCACTTGCGCTATGCGTTGCTGGAGCAAATGCGGACTCAAACCACGCCGGGTGGTTTCAACTTCAGGGAGCTCAGGCACGTCGCGTAAGACTCAATGCGCGGCAAAGCGAGGCGTTAAGAGCGCCTGACCCGCCGCGAGGGGAAATTGATAGGCAAGCTTTTCATCGCCGCGCCAAAGAGTGAGTTTGTCCGGCTCACGCAGCACGGATATATTGGCTTGTAAGCCGGATTTGAATTTCAGTTTGAGCGTTTCCGCGCTTTGTAAACTCGGCATAGGCAACACCGCGTTGGCAATCGCGTGCTGCCAGGCATCGGCAAAAGTATTGGCCTGATCTTGGCTGAATTTCGCGGACGCCGGCGTCATCTGCCAATTGCCGTCTATGCGATCCAATTTGAATTGCGCAAAATCAAAAGCCACGGGGATTTCCTTATCAGACAGCAGCGCCTTAGAGATATAGTCCGGCACGGGCTTGGCGGCATCCACAAAATAGACTGGCGAAACCAAATATACCACGCCCCCGGTGAGCACATAGAGTTGATTGCTTAAGGGCTGGGTACCGCCAAACGCGAATTCTTGCGCGCCCACGCGCACCCTGGCTAAAGGCTGATCCAACTGGAAGCGCGCAAGATCGTTGGCCGGCAGGCGTTTTTCGCTGCGCGCAGTGAGCAAGCCCAATAGGCTATCGACACGCGCCGTGTCCGCGCGGGCTAAACGCGGCTCCGTGATAAACCACTCGCCCTTGCGTTTGGCCAAGACGATGCGCGGACGATTCGCGGGCGCCAGAATAATTTCATTGACGCTCGCCGCATCTAGTTGTGACAAGGCGTAGCCCTGGTTGCTGAGCTTTTCATGCTTAAAAAAAACCGTCCACACCAAAACGCTGACTACAACGGCCAAAGCTAAATTGATCCATAAGCGATGCTTCATGGTTTACGCCTACGCCACCAGGTGTAAATGCCTGCCGCTAAAAACAGCAGAGGCAAGACGAACAAAAATCCAACCACGATGAATAATTTTTCGGTTTGGCTCAGGACCAGCTGGGAATCCCGGGTCACCCGCGGCTGCAAGGTAATCAGGTTTTCATCACCCGCTAGCCAATTTACTAAATTCACACCCAGATCGAGATTACCGGCATTGCCCAAATATTGATTGGCCAGAAAATTGGCGTTGCCGATGACCGCGACCCGCTGGGTTTTGTTTTCTACTTGCCGGGTCAAGGCGACAGCGATAGTGATAGGTCCGGGTTTATCCTGGTCTTTATTGAACGCAATGGTTTTATCCAGTTTGCCGGTCTCTAACCAACCGCGTTGCGCGACTTGAATCAAGGCCGTGTTTTGCCAGCCCAGGGTAGTGTTTTCGGAGAGGACTTCGCGCGCGAAGGGAAACACGGTAAGCACGTCGAAATGCTGAAAAATGGGATGACGCGCATAGGCGGTGCCGATAGCGAAGGTCGCCGCGACATTCAGTTGTTGCGCCTGCGGATCAATGACCACGCCCGGGGGCAGGCGCACCCCTAGCTGTTCCGCCAAAGCCTGTAGCCCGTGCAAGGGCTCATTGTCCACCAGCCACAAAACGTTTCCTCCGCTTTGAACGAAGCGGGTGAGCTTGCTGATTTCCGCCGGCAATAAATCCACGCGTGGACCGGCGATTAGCAACAGGGAAATATTGCGCGGTACGTCCTGAGCCAAAGCGAGATTGAGCGGCGCGCTCTTAAAACCCCGGCTGGCTAATTGCGCACCAAATTCTCCCAGATCAAAATTGGCCGTGCCGTCCAGTTTGCGTTCGCCATGACCATCTAAATACATTACCAGGCGATCTTGATCGCGCGCCAAACGCATCAACAAATTGACGAAGCTGGATTCATTAACCTGCGTTAAATGATCCGAGCGTTTAGCGTATTGCACCACCCATTCGCCTTCGCGCTGTACGCCGGCTTGGCGTACCAAGGCCGGTTGTTCGGAAGGGTCGATGTAGTGTACTTGTATGCTGGGTTTGAGGCGGCGATAAGGAGCTAAAAAATCCTGCGCCGCTTTACCGGCGTCGCTACTCGCCGCGGCGTACACGGTAATTAAAATGGGTTGTTTTAGCTGCGCGAGCGCTTGCGCGCTGCCGGGGCTTAAGCTATTGCGGCCGTTGAACGTGACATCCCAGCTGTGATGGTAAGTGCGGCTTAAAGCACCCAATAAGCCCGCGAGCAACAGCAAGAGCACCACGAAAATCCTATGGTGCATACTCAATTGAAAACGGGTTTTGCGGTTTAAATCCATTAGCCTTGCAAGCGTTGCCCGTCCAGGCGGCGCACGGTGAGCGCTAAAAAAGTCGCTGTAAACAGCAATAAAAATGCGGCGTCTGTGGTGTCGATCAAGCCACGATTAAAATTTTCAAAATGTTTCATCAGCGACAAATACGCCAGCGCGCTATTGGGGTCTTGCACCAAGCCATTTAAGATCCACAGCAACAGCAAGGCGCCGAAACTGGCGAAGGCGGCGATCAGCGGGTGCTCAGTTAAGCTGGAAATCCACAGCCCCAAAGCGCCGAAGGCCGCGACGAGCAATATCAAGCCCAGGGTATTGGCGGCGATTAACCCCCAATCGAGCGGTGTGCCCAAGGCCAGTGCTGCCGACATCAGCAAACACAAGCCTAGAACCAAGGCGAAAAAAAACATTAAGCCAAAAAATTTGCCGAGCACGATTTCCGTCGCCGATACCGGTGCCGAGAGCAAGAGCGCCAGGGTGTGATTGCGTCGCTCTTCGCTAAATAAACGCATGCTTAAAAGCGGCACGGCCATCAATAATAAAATCGCGGCAAAGCCGAATAAAGCGGACACCACAATTTCCGTAATGCCCGGGGGATTGGCGCTGGCATTGATTTCAGCGAGATGATCAAGGTATTGGCTAAATTGAAATAAGAACACCCAAGCCAAAATAATTTGCATCACCGCCAGCATGATCCAGGCCAAGGGCGAGGCAAATAAGCTGCGGAATTCCTTACGCGCAATCACGCCTATCATGCGGCGGCCGCTATCGTAGCTGGGGTGGCATTGTGCTGCGTCAATTCCGAGAACACATCTTCGAGCCGGGTCCGCTCCGGGCTTAATTGGGTGAGCCCCCAGTTTTGCTGCACTGCCTGCACCGCAATGGCTTCCGCCGGCGCACTGCCCGGGGTGCACTGCACGCGCAGCAGATTGTTATCCAATACTTGTACCTCTTGCACCCCGGGTATGCTAAGCAAAGCTTGCAGCGCAGGCGGCCGCAGCAAACCCAGCAATAAATTTTCCGCGCGCTGACTGCGGCGCAAGCCTTCTATGCTATCGGCGAATACCACTTTGCCCTTATGCAAAATCTGCACGCGATCACACACGGCTTCCACTTCCGGCAAGATATGGCTCGATAAGATCACACTGTGGCGCTTGGCCAAATCCCGGATCAATCGGCGAATGTCGCGAATCTGGTTAGGATCCAAACCCACCGTGGGCTCATCCAAAATCACCACGTCCGGCGCGTGCAAGATGGCTTGGGCAATGCCCACGCGTTGCTGATAACCCTTGGACAGATGCGCGATTAAGCGCCGCCCCATATCGCTGAGGCCGCAGCGCGCCTTAGTCTCAGCCAAGGCCGCTCCTAGCGCCGCGCCACGCAAACCATGCAGCCGGCCGCAAAAGGCCAGAAACTCGTCCACCATCAATTCGCGATACAGAGGGGGCGTTTCTGGGAGATAACCCAGGCGGGCCTTGGCGGCTTTGGGGCGGTCAAGTAAATCGATGCCGCAAATACTGACGCTACCGGAACTGGGGGCCAAATTTCCGGTCAGCATTTTGAGCGTCGTGGATTTCCCCGCGCCATTGGGTCCGAGCAAACCTAAGACTTCGCCGCGTTTAAGCTCTAAATCTAAATTCGTCAAGGCGATATGGCTGCCATAATGGCGGCTCAGTTGACGCGCGGTTAAAGTGATTTCGGCTGCAGTGGTCATGCTGAATTTTGTGCGCAGGATGCGCTGGACAGGCAATATACCTTATTATCATCCCCTCATATAGTTACGAGCCCATCTATGACCCGCTTTGCGATTCGCCCTTACCGTTTGCTCAGCACTTTGCTCCTGAGCGGCGCGCTTACTGCCTGTGCGACTGCGCCCGCGCCAAAAATTGCCGAGGCCGAAGCCACGCCCACTTTGCGCGAAAATCCGCGGCCGCCGTTGCCTAAGCAAGAACTCACCCCGCAATTCCTATATGAAATGTTATTGGGCGAAATCGCGGCCCAGCGCGGCGACCGCGCCGTGGCGACCCGGGCGTATTTAGATTTAATGCAAAACACCGAGGACTATCGGGTGGCCGAACGCGCCGCGCAAATGGCCTTGAACGCGCGGTATTTCGACGAAGCCTATGTCGCCGCGCAACGCTGGTTGCAACTGGAGCCGACTTCGGTCGACGCGCGGCAAATGTTGGCTGGGATCTTAATTACGCGCGGCAAACTGGACGAAGCCGAACCGCATTTGAAAAAAATCTTGGCGGCGGAGTCCACCAATGTCGGCTTCGGCTTTTTGCATTTGAATAATCTCTTGGGCCGCCATCCGGATAAGCCGGCGGTGCTCAGGCTGGTGCAAAGATTGGCACAAGATTATCCCAAGCTGCCAGAAGCTCACTTCGCCATCGCCCGTGCGGCCTGGGCGGCAAATGAAAAAGCACTGAGCATGCGCGAAATCGATACCGCCTTGAGCTTGCGCCCACAATGGGACGGCGCGGCTTTATTTAAAGTGCAGATTTTGCAAGCCGAGTCGCCGGCCTCGGCCTTGGAGTTTTACACCCGGTATTTGCGTGACTATCCGCAAGCCCGCGAAATGCGCCTGGCCTACGCGCGCTTACTGGTGCAAGAAAAACGTTTCCCGGTGGCGCGTGAAGAATTTAAGCGCTTGATCGCGGATTTCCCGAACAACCCCGAGGTGCCCTTGGCCGTGGGTTTATTGTCCATGCAATTGCGGGACTATGACGCGGCGGAAACGTATTTCCGTAAGGCTTTGGACGGCGGCATCCAAGACAGCGATGCGGTGCGGTTTTATTTAGGGCAATTAAGTGAGGAGCGCAAGCGCTGGGACGAGGCGCGGCAGTGGTATAGCTCGGTCAGCGGCGAGCAGGCATTTAATGCGCGGCTGCGCATCGCCGCGATGTTGGCGCATGCCGGCAAGCTGCCCGAGGCGAGAGCGTATTTGCAAAGCCTGCCGGTCAGCACGAATCAGGAGCGGGCACAAGCCGCTAGCGCCGAAGCCAGCCTGCTCAGAGACAATAAGCAATATCAAGCCGCCTTCGATGTGCTGGCAAGAGCCCTGGAAAAATTACCGAATTATCCCGATTTGCTCTACGACTATGCGATGGCGGCGGAGAAACTGGGCCGGCTGGACGTTATGGAAACGAGCTTGAAAAAATTAATCCAGATTAAGCCGGAATACGCCCATGCCTATAACGCATTGGGATACACCTTGGCCGATAGAACCACACGTTTCGATGAAGCGAAAAACTACCTAGACCAAGCCTTGAAACTGGCGCCTGAGGATGCGTTTATTCTCGACAGCATGGGCTGGTTGCAATACCGCATGAAAAATTATCCGGAAGCGATTGCAACCTTGCGCCGCGCGCTCAGTTTACGCGCCGATCCTGAGATCGCCGCCCATTTGGGTGAGGTTTTATGGGTGAGTGGCGATAAAACCGAAGCACAAAAAGTCTGGAACAGCGCGCTCAAAGACAGCCCGGAAAATGAGGCCTTAAGCGCGGCCGTTGCCAAGTTCAAAGGCCGGTAATGCGGCCGAGTCCGAAGAGGGGGCTGTGGCTAGTCCTGTTGCTCGCCGGTTGCGCGAGCTTGCCGCCAACCACCAGTGCGCCGCCGATCAAACAGGCCGTGATTGCTTCCTTCCAATTGAGTGGGCGGATTTCCGTACGCCATGACAATCAAGCGTTTTCGGGCAATCTGAATTGGCGCCATACCGCGACCGAGGATAATTTCTTATTGCTCTCTCCACTTGGTCAAGGCGTCGCGCGCATTACTCGCGATGCCACCGGCGTGCGGCTACAAACCAGCGACGGCAAGATTAGCCAAGCATCCGATGCCGAGCATTTAACGCAACAAGCCTTGGGTTTCGCCTTGCCTCTATCCGGCTTGGCGCACTGGGCGCAAGCGCAAGCGCAAACCGCGGACGCGCAAATCCGCTATGCGGCGGATGGCAAAATCGAAAAAATCAGCGAGCAGGGATGGCAAATCGAGTACTTCGCTTATCGTGCTGAAGCCGGCTATCAATTGCCGACCAAAATTTATATGGAAGGGGCCGGCATTTCCTTACGCTTGGGGATAGACAGCTGGCAAGTTCCGGCGCCGTGAACCCAACGGCTGTAGATGCCGGCGCGCGCTATCCCGCTCCGGCGAAACTGAATTTATTCCTACACGTCATCGGCCGTCGCGCGGATGGCTATCATCTTTTACAAACCGTGTTTCGCTTTATTGATTACGGCGATTACTTGTCCTTTGCCGTGCGCGACGATGGGCAAATCAAGCTCACCCAGCCTTTGCCTGGGGTGGCGCCGGCACAGGATTTATGTTTTCGCGCGGCCGTGGCGCTGCAAAAAATGAGCGGCTGCCGCCTTGGCGTGGAGATCACGCTGGACAAGAAGTTGCCCTTAGGCGGCGGATTAGGCGGGGGCAGTTCTAATGCGGCGACGACTTTAGTCGTGTTAAATCGCCTCTGGTCAATTCACGCCTCGCGCGCGGAGTTAATGGCCCTGGGTTTGGGTTTGGGTGCCGATGTGCCGGTATTTATATTCGGTCAAAACGCCTGGGCGGAAGGGGTGGGCGAGGCATTGACCGCCATCAGCTTGCCGCAAGCTTGGTATGTGGTGCTGGTACCGTCCGTAAGTGTCGCTACCGCCGAGGTTTTTGCCGCTCCAGAATTGACACGAAACACGCTTCCCGTCACAATACCGGCCTTTTCCGCCGGGCAAAACCCTAAACAAATTCAGAACGATTTAGAAAAAGTGGTGCGTGCGCGTTATCCGCAAGTCGCGCAGCATTTGGATTGGCTGAGCGCGTTCGGCACAGCGCGCATGACGGGATCGGGCGCATGCGTGTTTGCCGCGTTTGATACAAAAGCGGCGGCGGACGCAGTGCTGGAAAAGTTGCCCAGCGGCATGCGCGGGTTTGTGGCGCGCGGGCTGGATCAGCATCCTCTCAAAGAGTTTTAAGGGGAAAGATTTTTAGGGCGGCATTCGCAGCCTGGTGAACATTGCGAATATTGGGGAGTCGCCAAGTGGTAAGGCACCGGATTTTGATTCCGGCATTCGTAGGTTCGATCCCTACCTCCCCAGCCAGTTTTAAAGAGCGTGTAAGCACTACACGCTTTTTTGCTTTTACGGGAAAGCACCATGGGTGGCCATAGCGGCATGATGATATTTACCGGCAACGCCAATCCGCGACTCGCGGAAGAGGTTGCCCGCAAACTGAATTTGCCCATGGGGAAAGCCAGCGTTGGCCGTTTCAGCGATGGCGAAATCATGGTGGAGATTTTAGAGAATGTGCGCGGCCGTGACGCCTTCATTCTGCAATCCACTTGCACCCCGACCAATGATAATTTGATGGAAGTGCTGGTGATGGTGGACGCTTTGAAGCGCGCTTCGGCCGCTCGCGTCACCGCCGCGATCCCGTACCTAGGCTATGCGCGCCAAGATAGACGGCCGCGTTCGGCGCGGGTAGCGATCACCGCCAAAGTGGTGGCAAATATGTTGACCACGGCGGGTGTTGATCGCGTGCTGACCATGGATTTGCACTCGGATCAGATACAGGGATTTTTCGATATCCCAGTGGATAATATTTATGCCTCGCCGATTTTGCTGGGCGATGTGTGGAAAAAGAATTACGAGAATTTGATCGTGGTATCGCCGGATGTCGGCGGCGTGGTGCGGGCAAGAGCCTTAGCCAAGCGCATGGAAGCCGACTTAGCGATTATCGACAAGCGCCGGCCTAAGCCCAATGTGGCGAAGGTGATGCACATCATAGGCGAAGTAGAAGGCCGCACCTGCGTCTTGATGGACGATATGGTGGATACCGCGAATACCTTGTGCGAAGCCGCGCAAGCCTTGAAAGATCATGGTGCGGCGCGGGTGTTGGCGTATTGCACCCATCCGGTTTTATCGGGTAGCGCGGTAGAGCGGATTACCCAATCGCAATTGGATGAATTGGTCGTGACCGACACCATTCCCTTGCGCGAAGAAGCGAAGCAATGCGGACGCATACGGCAATTGTCGGTAGCGGAATTATTGGCGGAAACCATGCGCAGAATCAGCAACGAGGATTCGGTTTCCTCTTTGTTTACGGAGTAGTTTTAAACGCAAGCATGTTGCTTGCGGGTTAACCGAGGTGCTCTGGTCGCGGTCACCTCATTTTATGGAGTGTCATCATGTCATTTGAAGTCAACGCCACAGCGCGTCAATTGCAGGGCACGGGTGCGAGCCGCCGCCTGCGTCGCACGGGCAAGGTTCCGGCCATCGTTTATGGGGCCGACAAACCTGCTGCGAATATCGAGCTCGATCACAATAGTTTGGTGCAACAATTGCGTAAGGAAGCCTTTCACGCTTCGATTTTGACCTTGCAAGTCGACGGCGCGAAAGAGCAAGTTTTATTGCGCGATGTGCAAGTGCATCCGTGGAAACAGATGATTATGCATGTCGACTTTCAGCGCGTGAATCCGAATGAAAAAGTGCATGTGAAAGTGCCGCTGCATTTTATCAACGGCGATGTCGCGCCCGGCGTGAAATTGAGTGGCGGTAATATCACGCACATTTTCAATGAAGCCGAAGTGTCGTGCTTACCCAAGGATTTGCCGGAGTTCATCGAGGTTGATTTGTCCGGTTTGCAAGCCGGGCATAGCTTGCATTTATCGCAAGTCAGCTTGCCGCCCGGCGTGGAATTCACGGCACGCAGCGGTGATACCGCGGTCGCCGCTTGTGTCGTGCCGCGCGGCATGGAAGAAGAGCCGGCGGGTGGTGCGGCCGGGGCGCCTGCGGCCGGTGCTGCACCGGCTGCGTCTTGAGCCTAAGCAAGGCAACACCCAGTCCGTCCCAAAGCCCGTCCCCGAGCATATCGGAGACGGGCTTTTTCTTTTGGTTTAGCGCATGACAAGTATCCGTTTAATCGCAGGCTTGGGTAATCCCGGCAAGGAATATGCCGCGACCCGGCACAACGCCGGATTCTGGTTTTTAGATCTGATTGCCCAGCGCTATGGCGTGAGTTTGCGCATGGAGTCACGCTTTCAGGCGCAGATTGCAAAAATCAAAGGGCAGACCCAAGAATTATGGCTGCTCGCCCCGCAGACGTTCATGAATGTCAGCGGCCAGGCGGTCGCTGGACTCGCACAGTATTACAAAATTACGCCCCAGGAAATTTTGGTAGTGCATGACGAATTGGATTTACCCCCGGGCACGGCCCGTTTGAAAAAAGGCGGCGGCCACGCCGGACATAATGGCTTGAAAGATATTATCGCGCGCATGGGCGCCGATTTTTGGCGCTTACGCATAGGCATAGGGCATCCGGGTGATAAGCAAGCGGTCGCGGATTTTGTGTTGCAGCGGCCGAATGCGGCGGAGACCGCGCTGATACACGACGCGCTGGCGCAAAGCGAGCAGGTTTTGGATTTGATCCTCGCCGGGGATATGTCCGCCGCCATGCAAAAATTACATACCTCGGATAAAGCTTTTTAGAAAAGAGACTGCTTATGAGTTTGCAATGCGGTATCGTGGGCTTGCCGAATGTCGGCAAATCCACCTTGTTTAATGCCATCACCAAAGCCGGTATCGCTGCCGAGAATTATCCGTTCTGCACCATCGAGCCCAACGTCGGCGTGGTCGAGGTACCGGATCCGCGCTTGGCGCAATTGGCGGTATGTGTGAAACCGCAAAAAGTGAAAGCCGGGAGCGCAGATCCTGCCGTCGCCGCTCGCCCGCGGGTGACATCAGAAACTGAATCGCGGCCGTTGCAGCCGCGGAGATGGCTGGCGGCGGCGCCGTGGAAAAAATAAAGGAGCGCGCGCGATTGATCAGCAAATCGATGAGGGCACGGGAGCCGCAGATGTAGCCGCCGGAACAGCCCAGCGCTTTGCTGAGCGTACCCATCTGAATATCCACGTGCCGGGAGAGGCCCAGCATATCGGCCAGGCCACGACCCTGGTCTCCGATCACACCGACCGCGTGCGCTTCGTCCAGCAAGAGGAGCGCTCCGTAGCGATTTTTA
>CAZKHT010000006.1:0-28979 GCA_964552595.1 uncultured Burkholderiales bacterium | reverse complement strand
AGCGCGAGTATCAACATGAACACATGCTCGGGCACGCTGTGCAAAGCATAGCCGGGAATATTGGAAACGACGATGCCGTGCTCACGCCAAAAGCTCAGATCAATATTGTCCGTGCCGGTCGCGGCGGCGGCGATCATGTTGATGTGCGGGGCTTGCGTCAATACGTTTCCCGGTAAAGCCACTTTATTCGTGATTACGATGTGCGCGTCTTGAATACGGGCGCCGACTTCGGTGGCGGATGTGTGTTCGTATTCTTGCCACTCATGCTCGAAGTTTGGCCGCCGCACAGCCACGGGCAAACTCGCGCGGTCTAAGAATACGATTTTGGAACTCATTCGCGTTCCACACCCGACATGCGCTCTATGATTTTCATCACCGCGGCGGAATCCAACTCCGCATCGCCTAATCCCATCAGCGCATTCAAGTGCTGCGCCACTAGCGCCGCGGCGGGCAAGGCCAAACCCATTTCATGCGCGGTCTGCAAAACGATGTTTAAATCTTTTTGATGCAGCTTGGTTTTGAAACCAGGTTGATAGTTGTTATCCAGCATGCGCTTGCCGTGGACCTCCAAGATGCGGCTAGCGGCGAATCCGCCGAGCAAGGCTTCGCGCACCTTAGCCGCATCGACACCGCTTTTGCGCGCAAAGGTGAGCGCCTCCGCCACCGCTTCTATGGTTACGCCCACCACGATTTGATTGCAGGCTTTGGCCACTTGGCCCGCGCCGTGATCGCCTATGTGCACGATGTTTTTACCCATGCATTCGAATAGTGGTTTCACGCGCGAAAAAATTTCCGGCTTGCCGCCTACCATAATCGACAGCGTGCCATTGATGGCGCCTACATCGCCACCCGAGACCGGCGCGTCCAACATTTCCACACCGCGCTCCGCGAGTTGCGCCGCGAAACGCTTGGTCGCGGTCGGTGAAATCGTGCTCATATCCACCACCACGGCGCCCGACTTCGCACCCTGGGCGATGCCGTTCTCGGCGAAGAGCACATGTTGCACGTCGTGGGTGTCCGACACCATGATAAAGATCACTTCGGCGCCGCTGGCGGCATCGGCGGCAGTGACATGGGTGCTGCATCCTGCTTGCGCGCAAGAGTTCATGGATTCGGGCCGGCGCGCATGCACCCGCACCGTATGCCCCGCCTTATGTAAATTCAGCGCCATGGGCGCACCCATGATGCCTAGCCCGACGAATGCAACGGTGTGTGTCATAGCGATTCCTTTTGCTTAACCTAAGGTGGGCATGGCCAGTATCGCCGCGCTGTGTTCGCTGGGCGCGGGCCAGCGGCTGGTGACGACTTTAGTGCGGGTATAAAAATACACGCCCTCCATGCCGTGCATATGCAAGTCACCAAACAACGATGCCTTCCACCCGCCGAAGGAAAAGAAAGCCATAGGCACGGGTATGGGTACGTTGATGCCCACCATGCCGACTTCGACTTCGTTTTCAAAACGCCGCGCGTAGTGACCCGAACGCGTGAAGATGGCGGTGCCATCGCCATAAGGATTGGCGTTGATTAATTTTAAAGCGGCATCGAAATTATCCGCGCGCAATACGATTAACACCGGGCCGAAAATTTCTTCGCGGTAGATGTCCATCTCGACGCCCACTTGATCAAACAAGGTAGGCCCCAGAAAAAATCCATTCGCATGCGTGGCGACGCTGCCCCCTCTTCCATCTAAAACCAGACGCGCGCCTTGCGCGATACCGCTGTCTATTAATTTTAAAATACGCTGACGATGCGGCGCGGATATCACCGGGCCCATATCGACCTGGGGTGCATCGCCTGCGCCGATTTTTAAAGCCACCGCTTTATCACGTAGCAAAGGTAGTAGCGCATCGCCCGCCGCACCCACCGCCACCACCGTGGAGATCGCCATGCAACGTTCACCTGCCGAACCATAGGCCGCGCCGACCAGAGCATCGGCGGTGAACTCCATATCGGCATCGGGCATGATGAGCGCGTGATTTTTTGCACCGCCTAGTGCTTGCACGCGTTTGCCGTGCGCGGTCGCGGTACTGTAAACGTGCTGCGCCACGGCAGTGGAACCCACGAAAGAAACCGCCGCCACTTGCGGATGCGTCAGCAACGCATCCACGGCTTCTTTATCACCGGTGAGGACATTGAACACACCATCGGGCAAGCCGGCTTCTTTTAACAGCTCAGCCATTTTCAAACTGCAAGACGGGACTTTTTCCGAGGGCTTCAACACGAAAGTATTCCCGCAAGCCAGGGCCAGCGGGAACATCCACAGCGGCACCATCACCGGAAAATTAAACGGCGTGATGCCCACGCACACGCCCACCGGCTGCAATAGCGAATGGCAATCCACGCCACGCCCTACGTCTTGCGCTTGTTCGCCCTTCAGCAAATGCGGCGCGCCGCTGGCGAACTCGATCACTTCTATGCCGCGCTGCACCGAGCCTGCGGCGTCGGCTAAAGTTTTGCCGTGTTCTTCGCTGGCGAGACGGGCTATTTCATCGCGATGCGCTTCCATGAGTTCGCGAAAGCGCGTGAGTATGCGGGCGCGGCGTAGCGGGGTTGTCGCACGCCACGCAGGTAAAGCGGTATGCGCGGCGGCGACAGCGGCGTTGACATCTGCCTGGTTCGCCAACGGCGCGTGGCGGATGACGGCGCCCGTAGACGGATTAAAAATTTCCGCTTGGCGCGTGCTGTGTGCGTTGCAGTATCGTCCATTGATCCAAAATTGAAGCGCCTTATTCATTCTATTTTCCTCCGGGCATGGACTCGCTCAGGCGCCGGGGAGCAGCGCATTGCGACAATAGGTTTCGCGTATACGCCAAGCGCCCAGCCAGCCTATGAAAGCGAAGACCAGCATCATGAGCAGTCCGATTTGATAGTTATGCGCGGCGTACACGCGCGCGCCCTCATGCAGTTTGCCATCCCAGCCTTTGTCCATAACCCAACCCACCACTGGCTGCAAAATGCCCGCGCCCAGAAAGGCGCCGGTATTAATCACGCTGGTGGCCATGCCGGATAAAGCGGGCGGATTGATTTCTTTCACACAGGCCCAAGTCAAAGTAAAACCCGATGCGCCTATGCCCATCAAAATAAAAAGCGCGTATAAGGCTGTGTTCGATAATGGCGGATTCGTCACCAGTGGTATCCAGCACAGCAAATATAGACTGAGGGCCCATAGCATCACCGGCCGCCGCCGGCCTGTGCGGTCAGATAAAACACCGATCGCCAAACAACTCACGGCAAATGCAAGCAATAACGCACCGGTATAACTTGCGGCGTCGGCTTTGTCTAAGCCGTGCACGTCGCGCAAATAAGGCACCGCCCACAAACCGGCGAAAGCGAAGTAGCTACCGCCTATGCCCAGATTAGGCCAAAAGCCCGGCCAGGTTGCCGGATTTTTCGCGACACTTTTTAATCCCGAAAACCAGTGACCGGTATGCGCGGCATGCGCGGGCTCGCCTTCTAATTCGCGCACGCTGGGCAGCCCTGCCTCGGCGGGATCACTGCGCACCCACCACCACGCCATGGCGGCGATCACCAGCGAATACACGGCGACGCCGGCGAAGACATTGCGCCAAGAGGTTTGCGCGACCAGCCAAGTTAAAGGGGTGGCCGCGAGCACGGCGCCCAAATTTCCCAAGAATAAAGACAAGCCGCCTATGCTGCCGTAATGCCGCTCGTGAAACCACTCGGCGTTGAGTTTCATGAGCGAGATAAACATCAGCGACACGCCGACGCCGACCACTAAACGTCCTAGCGTGGCCATGCCTAGACTCGCCGCGTACGCGAACATGAAAGAGCCTAAGGCCGCAATCAAACAACCGGCGGCGACCACACGGCGCACGCCCAAGGTGTCGGCCATGATGCCGGCGGGAATTTGCATCAGGGTGGAAGTATAAAAATACGCGGCAGCCAGCGAGCCCAGCGCCGCGCCGCTGGTATGGAAAGCGCGCTGCAAATCCGGCGCGATGGACGCGGGTGCCATGCGATGAAAATAAGCCAGGATATAGCCTAGGACCACCAGCGCGTAACTCAACCAGCGTAAGCGCCGCATGCGCGTTTGCAGATGATGCAGTGCAGTCGCTTCAGTGATAGGGGAAGCGGATACCATCCTGGTGGGCTTCGTATGCAGCGAACGCGCTTAGTGCGTGGCGCCGAGATAGGCGGCTTTGACCGCTGGGTCTTTACACAAATCCTCGGCCGGACCGTGACAAGCGATGCGGCCGTTTTCTAACACATATCCGTAATCGGCGACTTGCAGTGCGGCGGCGGCGAATTGCTCGACCAAGAGCATAGTGATGCCGCGCTGTTTTAACTGCGCGATGGTGCGAAACACTTCCTCGACCAGCATAGGTGCCAAGCCCATGGAGGGTTCGTCTAGCAAGAGCACGTCGGGATTCAACATCAGCGCCCTGCCCATGGCCAGCATTTGCTGCTCGCCGCCGGAGAGCGTACCGGCGACTTGTTTACGCCTTTCTTTCAAGCGCGGGAACATCTCAAAAATGCGCTCCAAATCGCCTTGTACATCGCCTTTGGGCCGGCCGAAGGTCAGTCGCGGAAAAGCGCCCAGTAATAAATTATCGGTGACACTGAGTGAAGCAAACACACGGCGGCCTTCCGGAGAATGGGCGACGCCGGCTTGGGTGATTTTGTGCGAGGGCATGCCGGTGATGGCTTTACCGCTCAAGCTTATATCGCCAGACACGGGTTTAATCATGCCGGTGACGGCGCGCATGGTAGTGGTTTTACCGGCACCGTTGGAGCCTATGAGGGTGACGACTTTGCCTTGCGGCACTTCTATGGAAATACCATGCAGCACTTGCACTTTGCCATAGGCCGCGACTAAATCTTTAATCATGAGCATAGGGATTTCCTCAGGCCGCTGCCGGCGCGGCGCCGCCGCCAAGATAGGCCGCGATGACTTTCTCATCGGCTTGCACAGCGGCCGGCACGCCTTCGGCAATTTTGTGACCGAAATCCAAGACCGAGACGGTGTCGGAAATACTCATGACCACGTCCATATGATGCTCGATCAAGACCAAGGTAATGCCGTGGTCGCGCATTTTTTTAATCATGCCTATGAGCTCTTGAATATCCGGCGCGGTCAAACCGGCGGCGGGTTCATCCAGCAATAATAGGCTAGGGCTCAAGGCCAAGGCGCGGGCGATTTCCAATAGGCGTTGTTTGCCATAAGGCAGATTGCGCGCTTCTTCATTGGCGAAACTGGCGAGGCCTACAAAATTCAGCAAACTCGCCGCGCGTAAACGCGCCGCCGATTCTTGCTGGCTATAAGCTTTGGTATTGAAAACCACTTGCAATAAATTAACGTGGTAAGTGTGGTGTAAACCGACCAGCACGTTTTCGATGGCCGTCATTTCTCCGAATAACTGTACATTCTGAAACGTTCGCGCGACCCCGGTTCCGGCGATGGCGGCGGGCGACATGCCGGCCAGATTTTTGCCGTTGAAAGTAATCGCGCCGGCGGTCGGTTGATAAATACCGGTGAGTACATTCATCAAGGTGCTTTTGCCGGAACCATTCGGCCCGATCAAGCCGTGCACAGAACCTTTGGCGATATTAAGATCCACTTTATCCAGCGCTTTCAAGCCGCCGAATTGCATCAAGATGTTTTGTGCTTCGAGAAGATTGCCGCGCGTGGTCACGGGATGATCAGGCACTGTCCAAACATGTTGCGCATCGCCCTGGGTGGAAATCACGGCATGCCTATGCACCCATTGCGGCTTATACGCTTGCACTAAGTTGCGCACGAAACCGACGATGCCATCGGGTAGGTAATACATCACGAATAACATCATGGCGCCGAATATCGTCAGCCTATAGTCGGTGATGTTGTCGATTTGGTAAGAGAACACCGCCAGGGCAAAGGTGAGTAAAACCGGGGCGATTAACTCGTTGACGCGGCGCTTTTTGCGCGCCAGTAAGAAGCCCGATTGCAGCACCGCGATGACCGCGAACGCGAGCGCTAAAATCCGAAACAAGGCGATGTCGGACAAGATATTCGGCATCATCACAATAATAATCGCGCCGAGTATGGCGCCAGTGCGGGTTTTGCGTCCGCCCATGATCACCGC
Organism: uncultured Burkholderiales bacterium; assembly: GCA_964552595.1. Lineage (GTDB taxonomy): Bacteria > Pseudomonadota > Gammaproteobacteria > Burkholderiales > Thiobacteraceae > RBG-16-58-11. The sequence continues at coordinate 22,896 of CAZKHT010000006.1, read as the reverse complement.
GAGCAAAAACAATATCGTCAGCTCGAAGTTATAAGTGTTGGGCGAAATATATTCTTCGGAATAGGTAAACAAGCCGCCCGCTAATCCCGCCAGCGCGGCGCTGATCACGAAGGCATAGACTTTGTAACGGTAAACGCTAACGCCCATACAATCCGATGCAATAGGGCTATCGCGCAAGGCTTCGAAGGCGCGACCGAGATAGGATTTCAGAATGCGGTGTACCAAGACCACCATCAGCACCATCATCACCAGCACGATGTAGTAGTAATCCGTCGCGGTGACCTGATGCCCAAATAAAATCGGCTTGCGCAAAGAAATGCCCATGGCGCCGTTGGTCAAAAACGTCATCTCGTTGATCAGGATTTGGATGATGGTGCCAAAAGCTAAAGTCACCATGGCGAGATAAGGACCGTTCACCCGCAGAGCCGGTAGGGCCAAAATCAAACCGAAAATCGCGGTGACAACAACGCTCGCCGGAATCGCAATTAAAAACGGCACTTGCAATTGAAAGCTCAGCACACCCGCCGTGTAAGAGCCGATGCCGAATAAGGCAGCGTGACCCAAAGACACTTCGCCGACATAGCCGACCACGATATCCAAACCCAAAAGCAAAATGGTGTAGATGCCGATGATGACCATCAGGTGGATGTAATACGGGTTGTTCCAAATCTGCGGCAAGCTCGCGAGCGCGACTAAACTGACGAGAAGCAAAATCTTTTTGATAAGCGACAAGGCTAGACCTTCTTGATCACGGTTTTTCCGAATAAGCCGGCCGGCTTGATCGCCAACACCAGCAGTAAAAGAATTAAACCCGGCACGTCTTTATAGCCTGTGGAAATGTAATACCCGGTGGTGGTTTCTGCGATACCCAGCAGTAAACCGCCGACCACCACACCCAAGCCGCTATTCAAGCCGCCTATGATGGCCACGGCGAAGGCTTTCAAGCCGAGTACCGCACCCATGGTGGCGCCGGTCAAAGTCACGGGCGCGACCAAGACGCCGGCAAAGGCCGCGGTCATGGAACTTAGGGCGTAGGAAAAGGTAATCACCATGCCGGTGTTAATGCCCATCAAGCCGGCCGCCGATCTATCGTCGGAGGTCGCGACCACGGCTTTGCCGTAAATGGATTTGCGATTGAAGATCTCGACCGCCAACATCATGAGCAGCGCGCCGCCGACGATCATGAGTTCCATAGGCAGCACTCTGATGCCGAAAAAATTCAGCGGCGCTTCGGGCAAGGGGGAGGGAAATTTCAAATCATCGCGGCCCCAAATATTTTCCGCGACGTTTTTAAAAATAATCGCGAGCGCGATGGTGGTCATGATCCAGCCGAACTCGGATTTGGTTTTCAAAGCCGGGCGCACGCCTATACGCTCCACAAAAATACCTTGCAGCGCGCCGAAGATCAGTACCAAGGGAATCATCGCCCAAAAACTCATATGGCCGACTAGGGTCAAGCCCACCAAAGCGCCCAACATCAAAGACTCGCCCTGACCAAAATTCAAGGTGCGCGAGGTGGAAAAGGTGAGTTGGTAGCCGAAAGCGATGACGGCGTAAATCATGCCCAGAGAAATACCGCTTACCACTAATTGCAGAAATATTTGCATGAGGCTTCCACTTGCTGCCGGCGCGGAGTCGCGCCGGCTGAGGCTTACTTCAATCGCTTATTTCTTGGCCGGCTTTTTCACTTTCTCACGTAGCACCGAGCCTTTGTTTTTATCTTCGTCATAGGCGTAGACCACGTGGCCGCCTCTGACTTCGCCCATCACCGGCATATTCATGGTGACGGCTTCATGATCGTCATGGGTGTAAGGATGGTCATACACAGTCAGCACGCCTTCCACTTTTTCATTGAGATTTTCCAAGGCGGCGCGGATCGCGTTGCCATCGGTACTACCCGCTTGTTTAATCGCGGCGGCTAAGAGATACATCGAGTCATATCCTTGGGCAGCCGATACGGGAGAAGGAATACGATCGACTTTATACGCGGCTTGATAAGCAGTGATGAAGGCTTTGCGCTTAGGTGTATTCGGCTCTTGAATGAAAGTTTGCGGCATGCGCGCGCCTTCGCCATTCTTACCGGCATTGTCGATGAAGTTACCCATGGATAAAGTCCAGCTGCCTATCATGGGCACTTTCCAACCGAGCTTTTCCATGCCGTTAGCGATTTGCGCCAACTCGGGACCTATGCCATAAGTCAAAATCGCTTGCGCGCCGGCCTCTTTGGCTTTCAATAATTGCGCGGTCATGTCCACGTCTTTGATATTGAATTTTTCCACCGCGACCGGTTTGATGCCCTTCGCCGCTAAGGCTTTTTCCAAGTCTTCACGCCCGAGTTGGCCGTAGTTAGTAGAGTCGGCCAGGATAGCCACCTTGGTGAATTTACGCTTATCTATCGCCTCGTTGACGATCATCGCGGACTGAATCGTGTCATTGGCGGAGGTGCGGAAAATGAAATTATCCGGATACTGCGGTGGCAAGAATTGTTTGGTGACGATAGAGCCGGTGGCCACGTTATTGATCACCGGAATCTTGGCTTCTTGATAAAAACGCTGTGAGGCTAAAGAAACGCCCGTGTTGATATAGCCTAAGGTCGCGACCACATGTTCTTTGTTGATGAGCTCTTGCGCCACTTGCACACCGCGTTCGTTTTTGGCTTCGTCATCGCGCTCTATGAGTTCGATTTGACGACCGAGGACGCCGCCTTTTTTATTGATCTCGGAGGCCGCGAGTTTCACGCCGTCACGCATGCTCACACCCATGGGCGAAGAACCGCCGGTGAAGGGACCCGATACACCAATTTTGATGGGCTCGGCGGCAAACGCGGTAACACCGGTGAGCGCCAGAGCGGCAAAGAGGACTTTTAATTTCGTATGCATGGACTTTCTCCTAGACTATCGTTTTTAAGTATTACGCACCGTCGCAAAACGGCGACCGTCCCACCCTGATCGACTTTTTATATTATGAAAAAATATATCGTAATGTAAGAATCGTACTCTTTCGCTTTTTCCGTTTCAACCCACTATAGGGCAATTTTTTAAATTAAGACAACGGTTTATAAGTGTTTCGCTATGTAGTTATTTTGGGCGTGTGTTGGCCTTAAGGTTCGACCAAAATAATACAGACCCTGGACGGGCCATGCGCGCCTAAGGTAATGGTTTGCTCAATATCCGCCGTGCGCGAGGGGCCGGAGATAAAGTTCACTGCGCGTGGCAAAGCCCCGTGCTCTTGACGTAAAGCGGCCCAAGCGTCTTCCATGGTGGCAACGATGCGGCTTACCGGCAACACGGCAATATGGGTTTCCGGCACCAAGCTGGTCGCGGCCGGTGTGGCTGGTCCCGATACCATCATCAGCGTGCCGGTTTCCGCAATCCCGCAATAGGCGCCCGTGAGACCCACAAGATCATCCATCTCCGGTGGCCGCGCGGCAATGGCTAGCCTCGCCTCCAGCCAATCCAGATCTAAAAATTCCGGCCAGCACAGCAGGCTTTTGCTCAATTCATGTTGCGCTAAATACTGCGCCGCCAAATACGGCAGATGTTGGCGAGACTTTGCCCGTAAGACATCGCTGGACAAAGCGGTGGCGCGCTCACTAAAGCGCGCCACCAAATCGGATACCGGCGTAGGCCCGGGACCGCGCTCGTGCGCATGAAGAATGCGCTCTATCTCACCGGGCGGAGATTTCTGCGCGGCGCGTATGCGCGCCAAGATGGCCTCGCGGCTACTCATGGGCGCGCACGCTTGCGATAAAGTTGGCGGAAGGTCTTACCCGCTGGCGCGGGAAAATCGCGCTGCGCCGTCCACGCGCCTGCGCCGGGTAAATGGCGTAAGCGCTGCTTGGCCCCGCCCATAAGATTCAAGCTACGGCTGACTACCGCAGTCATCCTTGCGAACCACTTCGGTCTTAAGGCGAACCAATGCCATGCGCGCAGACCCAGTTTTTCTTTCCATGGACGTAAATTTTTTTGCTGTTGCCTATGCCTTAAATCGCGCAACAAATCCGGCAAGGGAATACTGACCGGACAGACCTCGGCACAGGCCCCACACAAAGTCGAAGCGTTGGGCAGCGGCAGAGTCTTTTCCAAACCCGCGTAAAGCGGCGTCAATATCGAACCCATAGGCCCGGGATAAACCCAGCCGTAAGCATGACCGCCGACATTTTGATAAACCGGGCAATGATTCATGCAAGCGCCGCAGCGTATACAACGCAGCATGCTATGCATTTCGGTGCCCAACATGGCACTGCGGCCGTTGTCGAGCAAAATGATATGGCATTGCTCGGGACCATCGCTCTCCTTGGGTGTTTTGATTCCCGTTAGCACCGAGACATAGTTGGTGATGTCTTGTCCGGTTGCCGAGCGCGGCAAGATGCGCACCAAGGTGCTGGCGTCTTCCAAGGTGGGCACCACTTTTTCTATGCCGGTGATCGCGACGTGAATGCGCGGCAAAGTCGTGACCAAGCGGCCATTGCCTTCATTGGTCACGATGAGCACGGAGCCGGTTTCCGCGACTAAAAAATTACCGCCGGAGATACCCATGTCGGCACTGAAAAATTGCGGCCGCAGGATTTCGCGGGCTTCGCGGCAAAGCTCGGTAATACCCGTCTTGCGCGGCAGCTGATGTTTATCCGCGAATAAATCCGAGACTTCATCTTTGGTTTTATGCAGCACCGGGGCGACGATATGCGAAGGCGCTTCCTGCGCGAGTTGCAAAATGTATTCGCCTAAATCGGTTTCGACGACTTGCAACCCCCCCGCCTCCAATGCTTCGTTGAGCGCACATTCCTCGCTGACCATGGATTTGGACTTCACGATTTTTTTGACGCGATTGGCGCGCGCGATTTCCAGCACGATGCGATTGGCTTCTTCCGCATCGTTGGCCCAATGCACTACCGCACCCCGGCGCGTGGCTTCTGCTTCGAAGCGTTCTAGCCAGGCGTCCAGATTGGCAAGCACGGTATCGCGTATAGCGGTGGCGCGGGTCCGCACCGCGGAAAAATCGTTCAGATGACTAATGGCATCGCTACGCGCTTGCACAAAGCGCACTTGGATTTTTGACAAAGCGCTTTGCAATTTTGGATTGCGCAAATTTTTTGCGGCCTTGCGTTCAAAGCGCGCGGAACTTACTCGCATGAGACCTTGCCTTGTTCGCCCGCCAGCACTTCGGCGATATGCAACACGCGGGTCGCTTGATCGCCTATGCGGCGCAAGCGCCCTTCGATATTAAGCAGACAACCCAAATCGCCCGCGACCACGGCATTGGCGCCGCTGGCGTGGATGTTGCGGCATTTGTTGTCGGCCATTTGCGCCGAGACGTCGCCAAACTTCACCGCGAAAGTGCCGCCAAAGCCGCAACAGGTTTCGCACTGCGGCATTTCTTTCAGCTCCACGCCTGGCAGCATAGCCAGCAAGGCGCGCGGTTGTTGCTTAACCCCAAGCTCGCGCAGGCCCGAACATGAATCGTGATAGCTCACTCGGCCTTCGTAGGCGCCGGGCAGATCGCGGAGGTGGACAATGTTGACCAGGAAATCGGTGAGCTCATAACAGCGCTCGGCGAGATGGCGCACACGCCTGGCAGGTTCGGAATCATCGGGAAAGAGTTGCGGATAGTGGCGACTGATCATGCCGGCGCAGGAACCCGAGGGGACCACGACATAATCGCAGCCGGCAAACTCGACCGCGAGCTTAATCGCCAATTCACGCGCCGAGGCATAGTCGCCGCCGTTAAAACTGGGCTGACCGCAGCAAGTTTGCCTCTCCGGCACCACCACTTCGCAGCCGGCGGCTTCAAGCAAAGACAGTGTGGCAAATCCTATGCTCGGCCGCATTAAATCCACCAAGCAAGTAACGAAAAGTCCCACGCGCATTTCGCCAGTCTACGCCGCACTTGCGCCTGTGAGAATATGGAATACAATTTCGCAATATGAAAAAAGAAACGCGGAACGGTGGAGAGGACCCAGGGCGGTCTTCCATCCAAGTCATAGACCGTATGATGTTGCTTTTAGAGGTACTGGCAAGTCATATTCATCCCGTCAGCCTTAAACTGCTCGCGCAAATCACGAAATTGCATCCTTCCAGCGCGCATCGCATCTTGAATGTGATGGTGGGCAAGGGCTTGGTCGACAAAGTCGAGGGCGGCAATTACCGCTTGGGCTTAAAGCTGTTGGAACTGGGCAATCTGGTACGCTCGCGCTTGGATATACGCCGCGAGGCCTTGCCTTATATGCAGGCCTTGCGCCAAAGCCTGGGCGAAACAGTGAATTTGAGTTTGCGCCAAGGCGATGAAGTCATTTACGTCGAGCGTACCGTGGGTGCGCAATCCATGATGCGCGTGGTGCAACTAGTCGGCGCGCGCGCGCCTTTGCATATCACCGCCGTGGGTAAAGTGTTTTTAGCTGATGCGGGCGACGCGCATGCCCTCGAATACGCGGAGCGCACGGGCTTACCGGCCTACACCGAGAATACGATTACGCAGCCGGCGGCGCTGTGCGAAGAATTAGCGAAGATACGCAAAACCGGCTATGCCTTTGACCGTGAAGAGGCGGAAAAAGGCGTGGCTTGTATAGGCGCGGGCATACGCGACGCGGAGGGCCGCTTGATCGCCGGCTTGTCGATTTCGGCACCGGTGGACCGGCATGATAAAAACTGGCCCCAGGAAATAAAACACACCGCCGATCAAATCTCACGTGCTTTGGGCTACGCGCCCGCTTGAAAATTTTTAAAACGCTTTTGACACGGTATATTTGCCGCCCGCGACTGCGGTGAGTTGTTCCCGTACTTGTTCGGGATGATCGCTGATGTGCATGAAGGTCGCCATATCTAGAGCCGGCCAAGCCAGGGCAGTGCGATAGCGAGCATACAAAGCGGATACTTTTCCATCCACGATATAAATTTCCCAAGGCAGCGCCGCGCTATTCTCGGCACCGAGTTTTTTCACCCAGGTGACATCGCCGTGTTTGGCGTCGTCCATGGCCACACCAAACACCGCTAATTTTTTATCACGCAAGACGATTTCGTAGACGGCACGGGTATGCGCCACATGCCGGCCGAGATTTCCGCGCACAGCTTTTACCGCCGCATCAAAATTCGCGTAATTCGCCAGAGTGGTTTTGTCGGAGACAAACCCTTCCATGCCTAGCATGTATCGATAATTGCTCAGATCTAAGGCCGGCACATCACCGCCGAAGCCACCTTGATTGCCCAAGCACAGGCTTAGGCGTTTCGCTACCTGATCCACCGTAGAGCTAACGAGCTCATATTTTTTTTGAAAATAAGCACGCGACCAATATTCGGGATTGGCATAGCTGACGCGCCCATTTGCATAGACCGAGACCCGCATACCGGCGGCGACGATGGCGCTGCCGCCTAAATTGCGAATCGCGGTGATATAGAGCGGATCAGTCACGACAATGATGGCGGTGTTGGCCAACCCGGCTGGAGCATAGCTCCCCACGACACGGAAGCGCGCCGCTGCTAAATTTTTTTTGGCGAGGTCCACGCAAGCTTGCAACGCGGCGCAGTTTAATTTATTTCCAGTGAGATAAGGGCTGAGCGCGGCGGCGGGGCCGGCAATGCTTAAACTCAGCAGGACCAGGCAGCCCTGAAGTATTGTGCGTAAACACGATATGCGCATCGTCGCCCCAAAATAAAACAGCCTATCCTTATTGCGGATAGGCTGCTTATTTTCTAAAGCTGAAATTTATTTAAAGCTATTTTCTTCGCCCTTGCCGCCTGCGGCTTGGACCAAGGCTTTGCGTATGGCTTCCGGCGCGCTCATGATATTCATGAAGCTATTGGCACCCATCATGGATAAATCGGGGAAGTCGATTGCGATGCGGAAACGCGCATACAAGGCATACACCTTATTACCCGATACCAGCATTTCGTAGGGCAAATGTGCAGTCGAGCGTATGGGTTTGAAATCGATTTCGCTCATGATGTATTTGTCATCCATGCTTTTATCGGCCGGGTTCTTGGCTTTCATTGCCACGCCGAACACGGACTCGGGTTTGCCGGGAATATCGATGCGATAGACTTTAGTCACACCGCCCGCGCCTGCGGCTAAGTTCGACTCCACCGCTTTAATCGCTTCTTCATGTGAGCCATATTCAGCAAGTACGCTGGGGTCGGTGAAGTACTCCATGCCGAACATATAGTGATATTTCTTGAGCTTTGCCGGCGTTAAGCCTTTAGCGCCGAATTCCTCAACACGGCCTAAAGCTTTTTCCAAACTCGCGTTGGTGTTTTCCAAACGGCCGACCATGCGATAGGCGTAAGACATGTACACGGGGTTGGTGTAAGCGACTTGTACTTCGTCACCCACCTTGGTGACAGAAACCCGGACCATGGCACCGAAGCCGCCTTTATCTGATTTCGCCGCATTGGATTTCAATTCATCGTTCGTCACCACTATCACCGTGGCATTGGGATAAGGTGAATAGCTGCCTGCGATCGTAAACCCGGCCCCCGTTAACGCTGATTTTGTGGCCTCCACTTTTTCCGCTACCGTACCAGGACCTTTAGACGCCAATACAAAAGGCTTAAGCACATCATCTGCAAATGCCGCATTGGCTGCGAGCAACCAGGCAAGCAAAAACACATACCCAATTTTTAGCAATTTCATATAGCCTCCATCTCTGATTGTTTTAGGGGAAAAAAAGGGCTGAAAACTTTACGTTTCCAGCCCAGGTTACGACTTCTTTTTGTAGTCTGCGTGGGGCCTTGGTTAGAACTTCATGCCATAGGCGACGCCGAAGGAATCTTGATACATTTTCAGGTTCGCGTTGCCGCCACCGAAGCCAGCGGGAATAGAATTGCTGCCGTTAACTTGGTTGTCAAATGCATGCATGTAGGCAAGGGTCAGTTCTGCTTTATTTGCTAGCGCCCAGGTTGCTCCCAAGGTTAAGTGATCCGTAGTAACTGCAGGAGCCAGCATATTGAACAGCGTCTGAGATTGCGCGATTGGTTGCTTGTTATAGCTATATCCGGCACGCAGCGTAAGGTTTTGGCTTTGCTGGTACGTTATACCTATCTTATAGACGGTGACATCATCCCAACCAAATCCCGCACCATTATTATCGCCAAGTTTACAGCCGCCACTAAACAAACAATTAACGGAATTTCCTACGGAGGCCACTTTGCTGTAGTTAATCTTCTTAATGTCGCCAGCAAGTGTCCAGGCGGGCATCATCTTCCAAGAGAAGCCCACACCATAATTTTCGGGGATATCAAAACCACCGTGTTCAGCGAACAACCCTTTGTATTTGTCTAAATTCCCCATGCTGGTTTTAGACTGATAGGTCGCGCCAAGGGAGAAATTTGGCGTTATTTGACCGATCCAACCCAGACGCACACCCCAACCGGTAGAAGAATCATACCCATTGTTCGTAACGTTTCCGGGGCTAGAACTGTATGTGGAGTTGGCGAAATTTTCCAAACCCGTAGCTTTAAAACGCTGGTACGCAAAATTGACAGAAACGCCTAAGGAGTTGCTTGGGCCGATTTTCATCGCTAACGTTGGAGCGATGAATAATTGACTTAGGTCTATCCCTGCATTGGATGTTCCAAAAAGCGGAATAGCTTTGGTGTAACTCGTATTCATACCACCATTGCCATAAACCGAAACGCCCAAAGACATGTTTGGATTTAGCATATGGTTGTAACCAACCTCTGGAATAAAGAAATTTTTCTTATCATTGGCGTCGTAATTACCATTGATCGCGGGACCGCCTGCGTTACCAGTAAGATCTGCTTCGCGAATAGGGCGAAAGTAATCTAAACCGACGTCTAAGCGATTCCCTAACCAGACCATGCCCGCAGGATTGTTCGCTGCTGCAATCGCGTCTTGGGGATTGGCTATTGCGACACCCGCCATCCCTTTCGCCTTAATACCGTAGCCATCCGAAAAATAGCCATCGGTTGCCATTGCAGTATTCGCCACGGTCGCAATGCCGGCCACTGCAAGTGCTGTAACAAGTTTATTCATGCGCATGAAGAGACTCCTTTTCTTCCTATTTTTTGGGTTGGGTAAAACAACTGCTCGTACACAAGGTTTCGCTTTTTTTGTTGCAGCGATAATACATGATGCACCGAAAGGCGGGCAATTTTCTTAGTAGGAATAGACTAAGGTCGGCCAAACATTGTTGCAAAAAAGCAACAATCGGCATTGCAGATCAAATCGGGAGCTGCCTTTGGACGAGGGCGATATCTTCGGACTCCAGGCAAAAAGGAAAGGACAGAATATCCGAGGGCTTAGAGTCGCCATAGGGCCGGTTGCAGGCGGAAATCTCGGGGTCGTCGCTGCCAGGGCAGCCCGAGGTTCGGAAGGCTTTGCCGCTGGTTATGATTTCGCTCACCCGCGCGTGCGGCAAGCCAAAGTCGACTACCCGGCCTAGCTCATCAAAATGCATGGCTGAAAAATGGCCGCCTGCATAATCGATGATAAACCGGCCTAGTTGCACTCGCCGCCATTGGCCCTGATCGACGGCAGGCCAGTCTTCCATGAGCGAGCCTTGCTCGGGATAAAAGGCAAACATGTGATTGTGTCCGCCCATGTCTTTGATGCGTTGGCAGAGCGCCAGAATCTCGCGTTCGGTTTCGCCAAGGCCGCCGATTAAATGCGCGCCGAATCTTTCCTTACCGAAAATCTCCGCCGCCCATTCTAGGGTTTGCCAATATTTTTCCCATCGATGCGGGCTGTCCACGGCCTTTCCGCGCGTACGCTCGAATATTTCCGGCGTGACGGCATCCAGCGCGACGGTAAATATTTCCGCGCCCAGGCGCTTCATCTCGACTAAATCGGCGCGCTGTAAGCTCGTGGGATTGGACAAAATCGAAACGGGAATATGCGGCAAAGCCTGGGTCCAGCGGCGCAGCAAGGTAAAGGTGTCGGCATCCGATTGCGGGTGGGTAATCATGGAAATACACATGCGTTGAAACTGCCCTTGATCGGCGCCCGCTTGAACGCGCGCGATGATGTCCTCGTAACGCGCCGTGGGCCAATCCACGCGTATGAAATTTCTATCGGCGTAATCGCGGGCCTCCTCGCGGTGCCGTGCCAAGCCACAATAAGCACAATTGGCGCGGCAGCCCTCGGGATAGGTCACCAGAAGATTCAAGCAATGGGTGCAGGCGGTGCGATACATTTTGCCCGGGATTAAGCCTAAGGTAATCGCTGCGGCGGTGCTCAGTTGCACATATTCCGGCGAGCGCATTTCCGGCGTCTTCACCCGATAGTCGGGTTTGTAAAACTGTATGGTTTGAGTATTGGATTCAGACATAAGCGGGACCTTGCATGGTGTGAGTTGTTATCGAAGGGCCGGCATGCGCTGCGTAATATTCCGGAAAGGCGATCCAGCTCCGACGAAATAGCGCATCGATGGAAATGCTATTGTGCGCCGCCTGCAGTTGCTCTCGGCGCGCGCTGGCGTGCCGAAGATGCGCCGCGTAATGATCACGCAATGTCTCTTCATAACCCTGCAAAACTTGCTCGTTATGGGCGCTGAGATAGTCTCGCGCCGCTAGGCCTGCGTACTCGCCGGAGATCACCGCGCTGCTAATGCCGGCGCCCGTAATGGGATGGCTTAATCCCGCCGCGTCGCCGACGAACAAGACCTTGCCCATGCATAATTTTTCACGCAAGCCGCCTACTGGGATGTGGCCGCCGGTTTGCGCAAATATTTCTCCACCGACGCGACCGCGCTCGGTTAAATCTTGGTGCAATTGATCCAAAATGGATTTTAATCGCGTTGCGCCTTCACGATGTAAGCCTACGCCTAAATTGGCATAGCCCCCTTTAGGAAAAAGCCATGCGTAGCCACCCGGACACTGCGGTGTGAGCCAAATATCTGTCGTGAGCGAAGTGGTGTTAAGCGCCACCGTATATTGCCGGGTAACCACCGTGGCTAGAGGCTGGAGTCCTAAAAATTTTCCAACCGCGGATTGCGGACCATCGGCCGCAATTAAAACTTTGTAGGCAACTTCTCGCGCGGAGCCGCCTTGTTTTATCAAGGCCCGCGAGGCGCGGATATCTAAGGCCACTAAGCTGGTGGCGCGCATGAGCTGCGCGCCCTGCGCTTGGGCTTCGTTTGCTAAGGCCTGATCAAAGGCGGCGCGATTAATCATCAGCCCGCCTAAGGGATGCAGTTCGCGATTCCCTGATGGCAAGTATGTCGCCATGGACTCTATATCTTGAATTTTAATTGCTGCGCTGCTCGCATAACGGCCCATGGGTCGCGGTAGAAACTCGGCGCATTGCACCGGAAGGCCTATGGCCTGCTTGCGCTCTATCGCCAGCACCGAGGCGCCGTTGCGCGCGGCGGCGGCAGCGGCGGATGCGCCTGCCGGACCTAAACCGATGACCAAAACCTCAGCCCGTATAGGCGTCATGCGGGAACGGTCGCGGTCTTCAGCGCGCCGTGCACCACGGCCAGGAAATCTTCCGCCGTGATGCCCAATATATCGACTGCGTTGCGCGCAAAAAAATCAGGAATGGTTTCATTCAGGTCCGTGACCAACGTGTCGCGTAAGCTGGCTTCCAGATCCAAAATAGCGCGGCGCGGGCTCACAAAGAAATCTCCGCTAAACCAAACTTGCTTCAAACGCATTTGCCGCTGATCCAAGGCCAAGGTCACTTGTACCAGGCCGCCGGTAAATTTTTGGCTTGCGGTTAACAGCGGTAAGGCGCTGCGAGGGCTTTGCTGTTGATTAATCCATGCATCGCTTTGCACTTCAGCTAAGGCCGTGCTGAATAACCGGGATTCCTCGGACGTCAACCCCCCCTCGCTTAACTGAGCGGCGAAATTTGTCGCGAAAGCGTTTACCAATTCCTTTTTTACGCGGGCAATATCGGGCGTGGTGCCGAGTAAGGCGTTTAAGCTAGTGACTCTTTCCTTGGCACTACTGATCGCTTTGTCCGCTAATTTTTCCGCGGGAATACGGAGAACCTTCAGCATTTTGTGTATATCGAACTGCAATAACAAACTACCTTGATACATCAAGACATCGCCGTCGAATACGCCACCGGTACCGGAAATTTTTTTGCCGTCGACTTCGATATCATTGCGTGGCCGAAACTGCGCTTTGACACCGAGTGCGCTGATGCCCAGTGCCGCAGCGGTACAGATACGCCGCGCGATGGCTTGCATATCGCCGCTGGCAACATCGCGCTTATGCAAATACAGCTCCCAACCTAGTTGGCCTTGATCAAAATATATGGCGCCGCCGCCCGTAATTCGGCGTTGTACGGCAATCTGGTGCGCCCGACAATACTCGAGGTTGAGCTCTTGCTCAGCGCTCTGATGAAAACCCAATAAGGCGCTAGGCGTAAATTGCAAAAACCGCAGAGTGTTCATACTGTCTGCTTGCTGACGCGCCTCGAGCAAGGCTTTATTCAAAGCAATATTTTCCGCGGCGCAGCGCAAGCCGGTATCGAGAATGCGCCAAGCTTGGGTCATTTAGCGCACCACGACGGCGATATCGCCCAGCGATGGTGCTCTAGACAATTTCGTAAATGCATTCTGAGTGTTCAAAGGCGCGGATGCGGCTTGTGCTTCACCGAGAATTTCATCGCCCAGCGCCAATGAACAGCAACTCGTGCTAACCCGGACAGCACGGCCTAAGCCTTGCGCCAAAGCCACCATGCCTTCGCTGGGATGCGCGATGCCGTGGAGTCCGGCCATGACCGCGTAGGCGTCGATTTGCATTTTGGTTTTCCCCGGCGGGCGCGCGCAACCTAACAAGATGGGAAGATCCGGCAAGGCAAGGCGTGCGTCGAGAAAAAATCGCCCTATCGCATGCGCATTGGGCGTCGTGTAAGGACGATGCGCCTTGGCATAAATAGGCATCACCACCACCAAGACCAGCGCCTGCGGCCTATGTCTTTGCACGATTTCCAAAGCCCGCCATTCCCCTAGCAGATGTCCATAATGCAAACCCAAGACGATGTGAGGCACGATATGCATATGCGTCGCCACCAGATGCGCGAGACCTCGCTCAAAATCATCCACGCTGCGTTTGAGGTGGTAGACCTGAGTAATCGTATCTTGCGCGCCTATGACATCCATCATCGCCGCGTCTATTCCCGCGTCCTCCATGCGCCTCGCCATATCGTGATCGACTAGCGCGGTATGTATGGCGATCTTGAAACCGGGGAAGCTGTCTTTAATCCGCCGCACGGTGGCAAGATAGGGAGCGTATTCGACCTCATTGCGATGATTGGAGCCACCACTGAGCAGCATGCCTTGAGCACCCGCCTCAATGTGTTGGCAGGTGATCTCCCATAAAGCGGCGGGTGAGCGCGCGGGTATCATGGGCTCTAAAATTTTAGCGTGGCAGTGATCGCAGTCCAGGGCGCAGTCGCCGCCGGTGATGGAAATCGCCGGCCAACGCTGTTTGCCGCAACTTGGCAATTCGGGATTGGCGTAGGCTTTAAAAGAAGGCGTATAAAAATGGAGCGGCGAATCAGAAGCCGTATTCGCATGCGCGCGTTCAAAGCGCCGAATTAAATCGCCCTCCAGCGCCAAATCCTCAAGCGCATCGATTGCCTCTAGCTGTTGCGCCCAAGAATGCATGCGGTATGAAAGGAATTATAAAAAATGCATCAACAGCCACCGAAGCCGTCGGCCTGCATTTTGGCCTCGAATACGCTGGCGATTTCGGCGCCGGTGATCAGACTGGTCACTTCTGTCTGCCATTGGCTAGGTTGAATTTTGGCCATCCAACCCCTGCCGTAAGGGTCTTCATTTACCAAGGCGGGTTTGTCGTTCAGGACTTCGTTCACCGCTAACAGCAAGCCGCCTACGGGAGCTTTGACGGGGCCCACCCATTTTCCCGATTCCACGGTACTCACGGTTTTGAATTGCTCGATTTCGCGTCCGGGTTTTTTAGGCGTGACGGCGACCAATTGGCCCGCCAATGCGCAAGCATAGGAGGTCATGCCTAGCGTCACCGAGCCGTCTTGTTCCAGCCTAGCCCAGACATTACTTTCCACGTGGTAGTACAAATCGTCCGGGAGAACGCATCCGCGTACGCTAGCCATGCCCATTACCTAGATTGACAGTGCCGCAATTTTACACCGCGGCAATCGGAGGTCCTAATCGCAACCGGAAATACAAATGCAAACGGCCAGATCGAGTGGATCTGGCCGTGGTTTGCGCCGTGCGATTTAAATGAAAAGACAAATATCGGTTTCCCCGGCAAACTCAAAGAAAGTCGCCGCGCCACCGAATTCTATTCCCTCAATAAAGTCGCTGTGTTCGAATCCGAATAAATCGACCGTCATCTGACATGCAATGGCTTTGACGCCCGACTCTATGCACACGTCGCGCAAGGATTCTATGGTCGCGACGCCATTGTTAGCGATGGTTTTTTTCATCAGCGCGGAGGCTAGGGATTCATAGCCAGGCACGATGGCTTGTACCGCGTTGGGTATATTCCAGTTGATGGACTTAAACCACTTAGGGCCGAACGGCATTTTCATCGGCATGCCCGGATTGCCCAGCGGACTCACTTTTAATCCGCTCACATCCTTACGTAACATTTGCAGACCATAGAAAGTGAAAAATATTTGCACTTCATAGTCCAGCGCGGCGGCCGTAGAAGCCAGTATGAGCGGCGGATAAGCCCAATCCAGCGTTCCTTTAGTCGCGATAATCGCGAGTTTTTTAGACATTCCTTTCTCCTCTTAGATTGCGGATTAATCGTCCGCTCGCTCTTATCCAACTCAAACGCGGTACAACTTATTATTTTTTATTTTTTCTTCATGAAGAAAGTAAACTCACCAGCACCTTCCGCAGAGGACATTAACTCATTACCCGTTTGTTTAGCAAACGCTTGGAAATCCTTCACCGAACCGGGATCGGTGGCGACGATTTTCAAAACCTGACCGCTACCCAACTCGGCCAAGGATTTTTTGGTACGCAGAATGGGCAGCGGGCAATTCAAACCGCGAGCATCCAATTCTTTATCGAAATTCATTTTTGTCTCCTCAAATTAAAGTTAACCCAGCAACTGCAACAGCAAAAAAGCATTTTGATCTACTTGTCTGCGCGGCGCAACCGATGTCTTAGGCCGCGGCCAGAGCGAGGCCGGCCTGCGCCCAGGCCATCATCCCGCCACGCAAATTGTATACATTGGAAAAACCTTTAGACGCCAGAAAGGCGCAAGCCTGCGCCGAGCGTGCCCCGCTACGGCAGGCAAACACCACGGGTTTCTCGGTTTCGAGTTGATCCGCCACTAAAGGCAACATATGCAAAGGAATATGTTTAGCGCCGGGAATAGCGCCTTGCGCGAATTCGACATCCGTCCGCACGTCTATCAGAACCACCTCACCCTGCGCCTGCATTTGCTGCAAGCCACGGGCATCCACTTCTTGAATCGAGTTTCCAAACATAGTGCACCTCAATAGGCTGAGATAAATTAGAAAACGATAATATACCGCCTAAGGGGTTTTTTCAAGCCGGAGCGAACCTACTCAGCAGCGTTGACGGCCGTGGTAAAGATTGACCACGTGCTGGGCCTGGGCAAAAAACAGCCAACGCTCTATACCGACGCCGACCAAGGCTAAAACCGTGATCAGCCCGGCCAAACTCAAACCCGGCCTTCCCTCGGCGTAGATCAAGACGAGCAAGGGGAGCAAAAACCCGACAATAAAAATCACGCTTTTCAGAAAAACGGCGTGGCTGCGGGCGATTTGGAATCCAAATTCTTGGGTTAAAAAAGTCCCATGGGTATGGCCAGTATCTAAAATTTTTACTTGCGCCCGGGTAAATCCGGTGGCGGTCTGGATGTTGGAACGGGCGCTGGGCTCGGCCATCCAAAAATAATAAATCGCCTTAACTAAGGCGCCGAGCAGCAATAATCCGCCCGCAAGATAAGCGAAGGGACGTAAATCCAATGCGGCCCATGTGGCCAGGGCTAAGAGCAGCAAAGCACCGGAAAAATGGCCGAGTACTAAATAGCTAGCCGGGACCAAAGGCGTATTCCATTGCCGTATGGTTTTTAAGCAGGCGTATATCATGCCTGTGCTAAACAAGGTGATCCAGGCAAGCAAAGTCGCTATCGCGCCCAATATCAGACGCCCGATTTCAAAGCCTTCGGGCGCGAACCAGGTCAACCCTAAATACAAAAACGCCACTGGGAAAAAGAGGACCGCGAACACGCCTTCGCGCGATAACCAAGAAGTACGGAAGCGGCTAAACGCGCGCCAAGCGTTTTTCGGATTCGCCAGATGCCCGACGGAGGAGAGTAAGCCGGCGATCACGAACACGAAAGCGATTGCACCGGTCAAGACGATTTGCTTAGCGCTAAAGCCCCCGCCGAGTTTAAACACATCAGAGAAATATAAGAGCGCAAACAGCCCAAATCCGGCGCCGGAACTCACGGTAAAAAATATCACGCTGAAAGCTGGATGCATGCTTAACGTCTCACTATCTTAGTCGCCAGACTCTTGAGTCTGTCTTTAAACCCGGGGCGGCCGATGTTGCCGGTGGCAATCGGGGCGGCGGTACGCGGCGGTAAATATTGGTTAGTGGGCTGATAACCCAATTCCGGCATCAGCTGATAACCCTGGCGCTCGCGCACCGTGCGACTCACTGCGGAATCGGGATCGTCGAAATCGCCGAACATGCGCGCATGCGCCGGACAAGTCAGCACGCAAGCCGGCTGACGTTCTTCCAGCGGAATGTTTTGATCGTAGATGCGATCCACGCACAGCGTACATTTTTTCATGGTGCCCGACTCGCGATCCAACTCGCGCGCGCCATAAGGACAAGCCCAGGAACAATAATTGCAGCCCATGCATTTATCTTGATCGATGAGAACGATGCCGTCCTCGGCACGCTTATACGAAGCGCCGGTGGGACAAACGGTGACGCAAGCCGCGTCCTCGCAATGCATGCAAGACATGGGGAAATTAATGGTCTTATTATTGGGATATTCGCCCACTTCGTAATGCCGTATGCGATTAAACCAAACGCCCGACGGCTCCGCGCCATAGGGTTGATAATCGGTGAGCGGCGCGGTCGTGCCCGAGGCATTCCACTCCTTACACGCGACGGCGCAAGCGTGACAGCCCACGCACACATCCAAATCAATGACTAATCCTAGTTTCATGGCTTTGCTTTATGTAACGTCATGGTTTTTTCTTGAGCGCTTGCGCATCCACGCGCGCGTTGTAACGCAAGACATTGGGGCGCTGGCCATCATCATGCGGTAGCGGTTTCATCGCCGGGAAATGCGGCCAAGCGCCCGTTTCATCCGCGGCGGCTTTGGAAATTTTCACGCGTAAATCAAACCACGCCGCTTGGCCCGTCACCGGATCGGAATTGGTTAAACGCCGCTCGCCGGTTTTTTCCGGCAGCAATTCGGAGATCAAATGATTCAACAAAAAGCCCTTGGTCGCTTCGGAAGCTTCAGGTTTCAAACCCCAGGCGCCGGCTTGTTTGCCTATGGCATTCCAAGTCCATACGGTGTTTTCTTCGCAGCCTTCCATGGTTTTTAACTGGCAGCGAATTTTGCCGTTATGCGATTCCACCCAGACCCAGTCCTCATCGTGCAAATCCAAGCTGGCTGCCTTGGCGGCGTTCATAT
Organism: uncultured Burkholderiales bacterium; assembly: GCA_964552595.1. GTDB lineage: Bacteria > Pseudomonadota > Gammaproteobacteria > Burkholderiales > Thiobacteraceae > RBG-16-58-11. The sequence goes on along the minus strand of CAZKHT010000006.1, from coordinate 4,309 downwards.
ACAAATAATTTTGCGCGAGGATTTGGCGCAACCAAACGTTCTGCGAATCCCAGGAGTGATACATCATCATGGGCCGTTGCGTGATGGCATAGAAAGGATATTCCGCCGCATCTATGCGCGAAGTTTCTATGGGCTCGTACCACAATGGAAGCGGATCGAAATATCGCACGAGGCGGTCTCTATCGACTTGATTTTTGGGCTGGGGACCTTTGTACAAACCCTGTCCCGCCAAGCGGAATTTCTGCAAGGGCTCGGAGTACAACTGCATGATGATGGGCTCGGCTTTGCCGATGAAACCCACATCCGCCGCCACCTCCAAATAATCTTTATTGGCGAAGCGGTTATATTTCATATTCTCCGGCCAGTGATAGGCGAAGAAGGATTCGTTCTCTATATATTTTTCCCATTGCTTGGGATTGGGCTCGCCTTTCAGAGATTTCTCGCCGTCTTTACCACGCCAGCCGGCGAGGAAGCCCACGCCGGGACTGCGCTCGTAATTGACAATAAAGTCGGGATAATTTTTAAATTTGCGCGTGCCGTCTTTATTAGTGAAGGCCGGAAATTTGAGGCGCGACGCCAATTCCACCAACACGTCTTGCCAAGGTCTGACATCACGATCCAGCGGCAGAATAGGATGGCGTATCGCGTCAGCGGCCGAGTCGGGCTCGGAGATAGGTCTGTCGAGCAAAGAAATACAATCGTGACGTTCCAAGTAGGTGGTATCCGGCAACACCAAATCCGCGAAATTCACCGTCTCGGAATGAAAGGCATCCACCATCACCAGGAAAGGAATCTTGTATTGACCGGGTTCCTCGGGATCTTCTTGCACCAACATATCCCGCACATTGGCGGTGTTCATGGAGGAATTCCAAGCCATATTGGCCATGAATAAAATCAAGGTGTCGAGCGCATAGGGGTCATGATTCGTCGCGTTGGTAATCACCATATGCATGAGGCCATGCGAGGCCATGGGCGATTCCCAGGAATAGGCTTTATCGATGCGCAGCGGATTGCCGTCGCCATCTATGACTAAATCTTCCGGGCAAGTCGGAAAGCCCAGCGGCGGCCGGCCTAAAGGCGTGTTTGGCGCGTAAATCAAATCCATATTATTTTCGGGCAGCTGATGCGGCGGCACAGGCTTGGGATATGGCGCACGCGCGCGGAAATTGCCGGGGCCATCCAAGGCGCCCAAGAGCATTTGAATTAAATGAATGGCGCGGCAAGAATGAAAACCATTCGAATGCGCCGCAATGCCGCGCATGGCATACATCGCCACCGGACGACCTATCACTTTATCGTGTTTACGCCCCCAGGCATCGGTCCATTCGATGTCCAGTTCCACGGTTTCTTTGAAGGCGATTTGCGCCATTTCCAAAGCCATGCGTTCTATGGTCGCTGCCGATACGCCGCATTCCTGGGCGACATTTTCCGGAGCATAGCGCTCATCAAGATAGCGTTCCGCGAGCAATTGCATAGAGGTTTTGACGGGTCTGCCATCGGGCGCGACAAACTCGCCAAACACCGCGGGCGCAATATCTTTGTCCAAACCATTTTTGTAGGTCTGCTTCTCTAAATCCCAGACCAGGGGGTTGCCCGCTTCGTCGCGCAGAAATAATCCATCGCCAGGCTTGCCTGGCGTATTCACCACCAGCCATGGCGCGTTGGTGTAGCGCACCAAGAATTCCCAGTCGAAGAGTTCGCGTGATAACAACACATGCACGATGGACAGCGCCAGTAAGCCATCCATGCCGGGCTTGATCGGCACCCATTCATCGGCGATGGCGGAATAGCCGGTGCGCACGGGATTCACCGAGACGAATTTACCGCCGTGACGTTTGAGTTTTTCTAAACCGATTTTGATAGGGTTGGATGAATGGTCTTCGGCCACGCCCCAGAGGATGAAATATTTCGCGTAATCCCAATCCGGCGCGCCGAATTCCCAGAAAGAAAATCCTACCGAGTACAGCCCCGCCACCGCCATATTCACCGAACAAAATCCGCCATGCGCGGCCCAGTTAGGCGTGCCGAATTGCTGCGCCCACAAACCGGTGAGCGCTTGCATTTGATCGCGGCCGGTGAAAAAAGCCAGCTTAGACGGATCGGTGGAACGAATCAGATCCAAGCGCTCGGTCAAAATATCCAAGGCTTGCGACCATTCGATTTCCACAAATTCGCCGCTGCCGCGCGCGCTGCCGGGTTTACGCATTAAAGGCTTGGACAGCTTGGCGCGCGAATACTGTTTCATGATGCCGGCCGAACCTTTGGCGCAAAGCACGCCTTGGTTGGTCGGATGATTGCGGTTGCCTTGGATGAAGCGCACCTTGCCCTGCTCCAAAGTGACTTTAATGCCGCAACGGCAGGCGCACATATAACAAGTGGTGTACTTCACCTCTTGCTGGTTGTGATTTTCAATTTTTATGACGGGTGAGCTCATAGTTTCGCTTAAGAATAGACTGCGGGCCGCAAATCAATCAGTACTTTACAACATCATTAAGTTCTAATATTTATCGGGAAAATAAAAGCGCTTCTGCGCTCTATATCCTTAATATATGCCGCCAGACCGGGCCAAGGCGACAGCGGATTGTCCGAAAAATCGACCTTGGCGGCCAAATAGTATTTTTAATTCACGGATAAGCCACATTGATCGCCACCTTATTTTCCCGAAGAATCTTCTACTGCCCACTCTCCGCCTTCGGCGCGGCAAGCCTTGCCCATGGTTTTTAGCTTTTTCGCTGTAGTCGATGCCAACAGGCTGTATTCTCGGCATGCCCCCGTCTTTTCTTTAAGTGTCTTAGTCGGCGTAAAGCTATAGCGGATTCCGCTCGTACTATTGGCCCAAGCAACATTTTGTTTATGCTTGGCCAGCTCCAAGCTATGGCCCAAACAGGCTCTATCGCTCAAATCTAAATCTTTACCGAGTTTTTCCACGAGCATGGCGCTAATGCTATTCCCCACCAAGATCGCCGTCGCGTGATTATCGCCGCGCATAATGGGCGAACCCAAGGCCCCGCCCATCGCACCCGCCAAGGCCGCGCTAATTGCCTCGCGGTCGCACCGTCCGCTGCTAACCCCAAAATCTTTAGGCCAACGATTTTCTGACATCCCTAAATATCCGGGTGCGGCTTGCGATGCCTTATGGTTTTTAGATGTCGTTGAGGCCGCATGCGCCATGATGGGAAAAAATAGGAAGGCGAAAAGCAGCGCGGAATAAAAAAAGCGAGATTGTTTTTGTAATATGGCGAGTGACATGGTGAACTCAAAAAAACAACGAAACCGAGTCTAGCGCCTGGACCGTCATCCGTCACCCTTTCGGTGCAGCCCAAGCCACACTATAATCGCAGCCTCATGCCGGCATAGCTCAGATGGTAGAGCAGCTGATTTGTAATCAGAAGGTCGTGAGTTCGATTCTTACTGTCGGCACCAAATATAAAATGGCTTATCGAGTACTTCGTTAAGCCATTTTTTTATACTTCATTACACACAAATGATTGGTACCGCTAGGCGGTTTTTTCGCCATACCATACTTCCAATTCCCCGCCCACCGATTTCCACTGCCCTATTTCGTCTTCGAGCAAAGTTTCGGTTAACGGGTTTTCCGTAAGCCAGGTGGAAGGTAAGGTCAGTCGCATGCGATTTTTGATGCGTACAAACCGGATCGCGCTGGCATCAATATCGCGCCGGGCACGGCAGAGCAGGGAGGCCAAGCGTAGTATCGCGATCAACTCCCAATCTTCTTGCGTGAGTTTAAGATCTCGCGTCGCTTTGGCTAAACTGCCTCTATGAGCTCGAACTAAATTAGAAAGGCCCGCTTGGTCGACTTTCGAAAATCCCGGCGCATCGGCGTTGGCCAAGATATAGGCGGAGTGCTTGTGATAACCGGCATGGGCAATCGTGACGCCCACCTCATGCAAGCGCGCGGCCCAACTCAAAATCCGGCGCGCGCTGGCAACGTCGGAGAATACCGCTGCCGCTTGGTCGCACAAGGCCAGGGCAAGCTTCTCTACGCGTAAAGCTTGGGCCTGGTCGACGTGGTAGCCTTTCATAAATTGACGAACAGTCACGTCTGGTTTATCGTGGTTGGCGAAAGTGCTCGCAGGGATTCGGCGGAAAGTGGCGAATGATTCCAATAGATTGACCGCCACTTCCAATTGATCTGTCCGTGAGCCGATGCCATCCAGTGATGTTGATCTTGAAATGCGGCGGCTGGCGGCGATCATGTTCACAGACATGGTGGGTCATAGCGCGCTCGCTCAACGAAATGAGAAGCTGGCGCTCGAACTCCTCGCCGAGCACCAGAAGTTGCTCCGAT
>CAZKHT010000005.1:28644-29664 GCA_964552595.1 uncultured Burkholderiales bacterium | reverse complement strand
TGCGCTGTCATCGTAAGCGATCAGAACGGTCTTGGCGCTCACTTCGCTCCCTCCAGATGGCCGGTTCGAGGTTCGGGCGCCTCTTTCACGGTCGGCAGCAGAACGCGAAAAGTCGTACCGCGCTCATTGGGCTCGCATTCGATGATACCGCCATGATCGTGGACGATCTTGGCAACGAGTGCGAGGCCAAGCCCCTTGCCGCCGATCTTGGTCGTGACGAACGGCTCGAAGATATGCGGCCGCATGTCGTCGGCAATGCCAGGGCCGGTGTCGCGCACCCGAACTTCGAGGGGAAGCGTCACCCGTTCGCCCGATGCCGCAATTGTCAGCCGGATGCCCGGCCGGAACGCGGTCGAGAGCTGGAGCTCGCCGCCTTCTCCCGCTTCCTCAGCGGTATGCGATACCGGACTCACCCGTGCTTCCAACATGGACACCGCCATGAGCAATAACAAAATGCCGCCGCCCACGCTAAACGAATGTATGGTGATACCGAAAAACGCCAATAAAAAATCTCCCAGAAATAAGGCGCCAAACAAAATCCCCAGGACCGCGAGTACGACGAGGCGCGCGATCTGATGCCGCTCCAAACTCTGCGCGCCAGAAGTCAGGGCGACAAAAATCGGCACCGCGCCCAAGGGGTTCACAATGGCCAGCAGGGCGATTAAAAATTTGGTGTATTCGGTGTATTCCAGCATAAGCAACTTAGCGTTTCGCTTTGCCTCCGGGTAGAACTAAGAAAAGAGTATAGTTTATCGGTTGCGCTAACGATCATGCATTTGATCGGCTGCCCTTGTAATATACGAGCTTATTGCTTGCCAAAATGCTTAGACTCGCCAATTAAAGTTTACGATTTCTGGATTTTGGGTTGGGAGACACCATGTCCGACAATATCGCCTGGCCCATCAAGACCCGAGAGCTGCACAACCATCATTTCGATTCCACGATCTGGAATGATTTCCAATTTCTCGACCACCATAACACCATCCCAAACCACCCGAAATCCGACACCACCTGGATTAA
>CAZKHT010000005.1:24879-28634 GCA_964552595.1 uncultured Burkholderiales bacterium | reverse complement strand
CTCTAATGGAGGAGGCGGATAAACTGTTCCCGGTTGATGTTGATATCTCCGCCTCAATTGAAGGGCTGCGGTCTCTGTAACGGATAATGAATTTTATCGCCGATTTGAAGCTGAAAGCCGTCACCGACACTCAGGGCAACAATCGGGGGGCACGCATGGAAAGCGCCAATATCGCATGGCCGCGCAAAACGCGGGAAATGCACACCATCTTTTTCGATTCCGCGGTGTGGAACGAATTTGTATTTCGCGACGACGATATCACCATCGCTACCTACGCGAAATCCGGCACGACCTGGATGCAACAAATCGTGGCGCAGATGATGTTTAACGGTGATCCGAATTTGGCGGTGGCGGAAATATCGCCGTGGTTGGATTTGCGCATCCCGCCTAAGGACGTGAAATTGCCGCAAGTCGAGGCGCAGACGCATCGCAGAATTCTAAAAACGCATCTCCCGGCCGACGCGCTGGTGTACTCAGCGAAGGCAAAATATATTTACATCGCGCGCGATGGCCGCGACGTGGTGTGGAGCATGTATAACCACCACGCCAATGCCAACGCCGGCTGGTACGCGGCCTTGAACGACACGCCCGGCCGCATCGGGCCGCCTATCGAAAAACCGCCCGCGGATATTCGCGAGTATTGGCAAACCTGGATGGACAAAGATGGCCATCCCTTTTGGCCGTTCTGGGAAAACCTACGCACTTGGTGGGCTTTGCGCACGTTGCCGAATATTCTGTTCATCCACTTCAACGATCTCAAGCGCGACATGGCCGGCGAAATGCGCCGCATCGCCCGGTTTCTGAATATCGCTATAGACGAAACGCGCTGGGAAAATATCTTGGAATATTGTTCCTTCGATTGGATGAAAAAGAACGCGACCAAAAGCGTGCCCTTGGGTGGCGCATTTTGGGACGGCGGCGCAGAAGTATTTATCAACAAAGGCGTGAATGGGCGTTGGGCGGACACGCTGAGTGCGGAAGCTTCTGCGCAGTATGAGGCGCGCGCGGAGCGCGAACTTGGCGTGGAGTGTGCGCGGTGGCTGGCGAATGGGAAGGGAGATTGAAATGAGGGAGCGAATAGATTTGTTTTTTGGTCCGCAAAGGATATAAATTGAAAAATGGATATATGTGAAATAAAAATTACTAAGGCGGAGCTCCAAACGCTCACGGACTTTGAGCGAACTTTAGTATTGCAATTTGGGCATGTATGCAATGAGCTCACGTTTTTAAACAAGCTATTGATTGTGGTTAATGGTGCGAACGCCCTGGGTTTAGAGAAAACCGCGATGGATATGCAGACTATGATCGTTATCAGGCTCTACGTCGGAAAACTATTTGAGGCATGGCAAATGCTCGAACGTGATTACCTCAGCAATCCACTATCTAGATCATTAGATATCGAGCCGAGAGGAGCGGCTTCTCTCGAAGCAATGAAGGTATATTTCGGTAGAAAGAATCTCCTTTGCGGATTAAGGAATAATTTTTCTTTCCACTATTCGTCTAAGCATTTATCAAAAGCGATGGACTCTTTCGATGATTCACGAGAATTTCAACTGTTTTGTGGGCAAACTTATGCGAACACCTTGCATTCTTATTCGGAAGAGTTTGTAACCGTTTCCATGTTAGAGGCATCTGGAGAAAAAACACTTCAGCTAGCGATGAATAAAATCGGTGAGGATCTTGTGTCTATTGGCGGGAAAATGATCGACTTTCTCGGCTATAGCCTTGCCGCTATTTTTGAGTATCGCCTTGGAAAGTCGCGTCATGATTTGGAATCGTTAATTCATAAAATCGAGCCTAAAGCAAATATTGAGGTATTTAGGGTGCCATTCTTTTTCCAAGTAGACGGATGATGTATTCCATCTGCACAGATGCGAATACCGGCGCTGCCAACCAGGCCCTAGTCGGATAGGGATGCCTGACAAAAAGTGCCTCCATAACCTCTAATACATTTCACCACCGTAACACCCGCGGCCCTATCCAAATCCCCACCCCCGCCGGAATCAACATCCCCAACAAATACCAGGACCCAAAAAACGGCGCAGCCATTTCGGGGCAATGCAGACAATACGCCAGCGCGCCTACTGCGCCCGATAGTAGGCCCGCAGTCGCACCTGCAAGTCGTAGACGCGTGGGGCCTAGTCCTCTCATGGCCCACAGCGTTGCGATGAAGGTGGGCAGGGAAAGCATGGCGATGAGGAGCGGGCATTTGTTCCAGGTTGCGCCGAGTAGCAACGCCATACGCTCCGTGGGGTGCGCGTCGGCGAGCGCTAATGCGGCGACTATCCACATCACGATGATGGGCGCGGCGATGCCAAATGGTGTCCACGCTAGCGGCCGGCCCGGGCGAGACAGACGTAGCACTGTGAATAAACTCGTTACGACCAAAGCGCCGACATAGCCGATCTTGAGCCAAAACATAGGGACTTGCGCGGCCTCGCTCAAATCGCTTCGAGGACCTAATAAGCCGAGCACTAGTGCGGTCGCGATAAGCGCGCCACTCGCCAACGCGAGGGTAAAACGGCGCGCGACGATATGGCGGCTGACAACGGCTTCGTTGGTTGCCAGCAAACTGACTAAGTCTTCGGTTCGCACTGCTCATCTCGGATTATATTTGCCAGCGCCTTCAAACCGCGATGCACGCCGACTTTTACTGCGGACTCGGACATACCTAAGAGATAGGCGGTTTCTTTCACGGACAGGCCTTCGAGTTTCGTATGCATAATCGGTAGACGTTGGTGTTCTGGAAGTAAGGCTAGTAGCTTAATCAGATCGCGCCTCGCTTCCTCTGCCTCCGCATCGACCGAAGATAGAAACTCCATTTCGTCATCCCGCGGACCGGCCAGCATTTCGCGGCTGGCGCGGCGGCGTAACAGGTCGATGAGTTTATATTTCCCGATGGCATGCACCCAAGCCGTGAGCGGATGATCGGCGTCGTAACTGGCGCGCTGGTTATGTACCGCGATCAAGGTTTCTTGCACCAGGTCCTCCACTTCGTTGGGTAAGCGGCTCAGGCGTTTTCTAAAGAAGGCGCGCAAATGGGCGCTGAGTTGCAAAAGAAAAGCGTAGTAGTCCGCAGCGTTTCCCGCCAGCCCACTTACTAGGAGCTTTTTAAGCTGCTGCTCCCTGGCTTTCAATCGCTCTTGGTCTATCATTCGTTGTACTGCGCCATTTGGTTACGCCTTGGTGCAAATTGTGGTGAATTGTGTGGCCGGCATGTAACCTTTGCCTCACTGCTGCGAACTACGCTAGGAGTCGCGCCGCATCGCGCCAGGTCCAGACCTGTTCGGTCCGTTTGCCACAGGAGTTACGTAATGAAACGTCTATTCGCATTGGTATCCCTTATTGTTTTTGGGGTAGTGGCATTGGCTACCTTAGGTGGCGAGGCTGCCGCGTCGCCCACAGTGCTGCCCGATCCCTTAGTCGATATTGATGGGGCAAAAATTACAGGTACGCAAACGGCCGTATTTGCGGGGGGCTGTTTCTGGGGTGTCGAAGGCGTGTTCGAGTATGTGAAGGGCGTGACTCAAGTGATATCGGGTTACGCGGGCGGCAAGGCCGATACCGCGACTTACGATCAGGTCAGTACGGGCACCACGGGTCACGCGGAGTCGGTGCGTGTGTCTTATGACCCCAAGCGCATTAGCTACGGGCAGTTGTTAAAAATTTTCTTGTCGGTGACGCACAATCCGACGGATTTAAATCGCCATGGGCCGGACGGCGGCAGGAACTATCCTTCTGACTATTCTCTTGGG
>CAZKHT010000005.1:15298-24869 GCA_964552595.1 uncultured Burkholderiales bacterium | reverse complement strand
CGGCACGCAATATCGTTCTGCGATTTTCTTTGGCAATGAGGAGCAACAGAAAGTAGCGAGCGCATATATCGCGCAACTGCAAAAGGTGCATGCTTTTTCCGCGCCTATCGTGACTCAGGTCACACCTTTGAGCGCGTTTTATCCTGCCGAGGCTTACCATCAAAATTATTTAGCGCTACATCCGCAGCAGATGTATATCGTGGTGAATGATATGCCCAAGATTGCGGATCTAAAGCGCAAATTTCCTGCGTTGTATGTAGAGAAATAAGCGCATCGCGCACCGTAATACGATGCCGCAATCCATCGCGCCGATATAAAAATATGTCGGGTGGATGTAACCAAATGGGGGTGTGTTGCGAATCTATGCTTGCTCGGCACCCAGTTGCATAGAGATTCGTGCAATTGAGCGTCGGGGTTCCCTCAACAACCCCTAAGGATGGAAATCATGACACGTAAAATTTCGTTTCTCGATTCACTTGCTGCACTGGGTCGCAAGCCTTTTTTCAGTGCTGCGCTCATGGCGGTCACCCTTGGCGCGGGGGCGTCCGCAGCCTACGCCGCAGCGCGAACGGAGGGCAAGGAAGCGGTTGCGCAATATGTGCAACTGCCACTGATTCCCGGCTGGTATAAAGGCGTGCAAGTTTTTTATCTGCAAACCGAGGCATCGGATCAGGGTCTGGCAACGTCGCAACAAGCGACTTATGTGCCTAGGCTCGCCAATGCGATCAACGCTATTCCGAGCGCGGTAGATGATATTTACGCTGTCACCAATTTCACGCAATCGAATATCGTGCCCTCGGCACCGATTCCCGAAGGCCCTAATAATACCGATCCCGATTACACGCCCTTGTGGCGCGTAAGCTTAGTCACATGGGCGAATCCGGCACACGCGCATACTCTGACTTCGGAAGATGATGTAAAGACTGCGGCGGCCAAGGGTGAGGTAACGTTGACTCAGACGAATATTGTGGTGAATTGCCCGATGATTTATTCGCCACAAGGCGGGCTGTTCCCGCAAGCGAAATTGATCGTGCGGCATAAGAAGGATGCGGATTAAAACGCCAAACGGATAGGATCGGTTGGCACGATGCAATCGGTCCTATCCCTCGCGACGTCACGCGGCAGGCCGCAACTGCCGGTGATATAAAAATTCCAGGACTTGCCCGCGTATGTGGTGATAATGCGGGTCCTCAGCCAAGGCTAGCCTATCGCGCGGCCGCGCGAGATCGACGGCTAAAATTTTGCCTATCGTCGCAGCCGGCCCATTGGTCAGCATCACGATACGATCCGACAGCAGCACGGCTTCGTCTACGTCATGCGTCACCATCATCACTGTGCTATGCGTTTCCTGCGTGATGCGCATGAGCTCGTCTTGCAAATGGGCACGGGTTAGTGCATCCAGTGCACCGAAGGGCTCGTCTAGCAATAAGACTTTGGGCTCCATCGCCAAGGCCCTAGCAATGCCCACGCGTTGTTTCATACCGCCGGAAATTTCATGCGGATGTTTATACGCCGCGTGGGTGAGGTCGACCAGCGCCAGCGCGTCGTTGGTGCGCTGCTTGAGCTTGGGTTTGCCCTCCTTGGTGCCGAACACCCGCTCCACCGCGAGATATACATTGTCGAAGCAGGTCAGCCAAGGCAGTAGCGAATGGTTTTGAAAAACCACGCCGCGCTCGGGATCCGGTCCCGCGATTTCGCGGCCGGCGCATAATAAAACACCCTCACGGGTTTTGAGCAGGCCCGCAACTAAATTCAACAACGTGGATTTGCCGCATCCGGAGTGACCAATCAGGGTCACAAACTCTCCCTGTGCCACGCTTAGGTTGACATCTTGCAAAGCCACGAAACGGCCTTTTTTGGTGTCGAACCCCATATTCACGTTTTCCACTTGTACGTATTTTTCCATGATGCTTTCCTCGAGCTTTATTCGTAATTAAAGCGTTTCGCAATGGCGAGCAGGCCGAGCTCTAGCAATAAGCCGACGATACCGACTACAAAAATCGCGATGATGATGTGTTCGACATTGAGATTGTTCCACTCGTCCCACACCCAAAAACCGATGCCTACACCACCGGTCAACATTTCCGCGGCGACAATCACCAGCCAAGCCACGCCTATGGATAAACGTATTCCGGTCATCATATAAGGCAGCACCGAGGGAAATAAAATCTTGGTGAAGATTTTCCATTCGGACAGATTCAGAACCTTGGCGACATTCATATAATCTTTGGGCACATGCGACACACCCACAGCGGTATTAATGATGATGGGCCAAATTGCGGAAATGAAGATGACCCAAATTGCCGCCGGGTTGGCCGCTTTAAACACCATCAAGCCTATAGGCAGCCAGGCCAAGGGACTGACCGGGCGCAATAGGCTGATGATGGGTGCCGTCATCCGATTTAGGAAAGTAAATCGGCCTATGAGAAAACCCAGGGGAATCCCAATTAAGGCCGCCATGCCAAATCCCAGGCCCACCCGTTGCAAGGAATTGAGAATATTCCAACCTATGCCCTGATCGTTCGGCGTCTTGCGATAAAACGGATCGCTGAACAATGCAGTTGCCGAATGCCAGGTTTTTATAGGCCCCGGCAGATTGGGCGTGTGTTGCGCCACCATGGCCCAGACTGTGACGAACAACACTAAACCAATGATGGGCGGCAGGGTGAGCTGAAGGAAATTTAAACCCTTCTTCATCCAGGGCGTCGCCGCCCGGCGGGCGACGAAGGCGGGCTGCGCCGGTGCGGTCGGCGCGGGTGCAGTCTGCGCCGATGCTGCCGGAGAAGAAAGTTTTTCTACCACGGTCAGGGTAGGTTTAGCGACGGTTGCGGTATTCATACAGCTCTCCTAAGGGGCTCATGCTTTGATTTTGAAACTATCGGCATAGGCCTTGGGATTTTTTGGATCGTAGACGTTGCCGTCGAAGAATTTCACGCTGCGCGTGGTTTCTTTCGGCACGGCAACTTTGACTTGACTCGCCGCTTGCTTGTACAAATCAATGTGATTGACTTGCTTGGCTATCGCTAAATAATCCGGATGCTCTTTCAGTAGACCCCAGCGTTTATGCTGAGTCATGAACCACATGCCGTCGGATAAATATGGAAAATTCACGAAACCATCGTCGTAAAATTTCATGTAGTTTGCGTCTTGCCATTTCTTGCCGATTCCGTTGTCGTACTGGCCTAGCATGCGGTCTTCGATGACATCAAATTCGGTGTTCACATAGCTCTTGTCCTTGATGATGTCCGCGACCTTGGAACGATTGGCCATGGTGTCGATAAATTTCGATGCTTCGAGTATGGCCATGATCATGGCGCGCGCGGTGTTCGGATTTTTTTGTACGAACTCGGCGGTGGTGCCTAATACCTTTTCGGGATGATTTTTCCAGATATCTTGAGTCGTGGTGGCGGTAAAGCCTATCTTGTCCCAAATGGCGCGCGCATTCCAAGGCTCGCCCACGCAAAAGCCGTCCATGTTTCCAACCCGCATATTGGCGACCATTTGCGGGGGCGGCACGGTGATGGTTTTCACTTCGGTAAACGGATTCACGCCATAGGAGGCGAGGTAGTAATACAGCCACATCGCATGCGTGCCGGTGGGGAAGGTTTGCGCGAAAGTGTATTCGCGCGGCTCTTTCTTGATCAACGCTGCCAAGCTGGTGCCGTCCTTCACGCCTTTATCAAACAACTGCTTCGATAGCGTGATGGCCTGGCCGTTGTGATTTAAATTCATCAAGACGGCCATGTCTTTCTTAGGCCCGCCTATACCCGTTTGCACGCCATAGATCAGGCCGTACAACACATGCGAGGCATCCAGTTCGCCATTGACCAATTTGTCGCGCACCGCGGCCCACGAGGCTTCCTTGCTGGGCGTAATCTTGATGCCATATTTTTTATCGAAGCCCATTACTGACGCGATCACCACCGAAGCACAATCGGTCAGCGGAATGAAACCGATTTTGACTTCGGTTTTTTCGGGGGCATCCGAGCCGGCTGCCCAAGCGCTTTGCCGAACGGCATCCGGCACCATGCTCATGACTCCCGCGGCGCCGGCAATCACCGTGCTCTTCTTAATGAATTCGCGTCGTTCTGGATTGCTGAGCACGATGTCATTGGGCCGTTTGTCTTTCATTTTTTTTCTCCTGTGTATAAATCGTTGGGCAAAAAAAATCCACTTCGGGCAAACCTTAAGCTGCCGAAATGGACGTCGTTGTCCGAGTGCGATCTTGCTGCATGTTGCACTCACCATTGAGCGCGGTCTCTCTTGCTGATTACCTTAATGCAAATGCCGTGCCATCAACTGAAAGCTTGCGCGAGATCGACGACCTGGCTCGCGATATCCACCAATTTCGTATTGCGCTGCATCGCCAGCTTGCGCAGTAAATGGTAAGCGGCATCTTCATCCAAACCTTTTTGTTTCATCACGATGCCCTTGGCGCGTTCTATCAATTTGCGTTCGGCCAATTGTTGTCGCGCCTGCGCCAGATCGCGACGCAAACCCTGATGTTCTTCAAAGCGCGTCATCGCAACCTGCAATATGGGTTTAATCCGGGCCGGTTCTATCCCTTTGACCACATACGAGGTCACGCCGGCGCGTATGGCTTGTTTGATCTTGGTTTCATCATCGTCATCGGTGAATAAAACAATGGGATGCGGCTGATTCCGGCTGATCACGCAGACATGTTCCAACATATCGCGATCAGGCGAATCAACATCGATGACGATCACATCGGGTTTGATTTGGGCCAATAGCTCCAGCGTTTGCATCGTAATCGCGGCGCACTCCACCAAGACGCAGCCATTCGCGCGCAGACTTTGCGCGAGCTGATCGCGGCGCGCCAGATCGGCGTCGACCACCATGACGCGCAAGGGAGGAGCTGTCTTATTAGGGACCATGGTCATTTGATATAGCAACCCGTGTGCCACTTTTCGAAGCGCTCTTCTATCGATGAAATGAACGAGCGCCGAGAAAGAGAGCGGTTTTTCGAGCGAGTGTGATAGAAGGGGCGCACCATATTGGCTTGCGAATCGATTCCCACGCACTCCCGCGGTGCCTTTGTCGGCGCTTGAAATAAAACATGCCTAAGACATATGATGCGTCTCGTTCATCAAATCAAAGGGGGAGAGATGTCTAATCGTTATGCGCCGCCGGCGGCGGCTGTCGATCATGCGGGGATGGGGGGAAGTGCGATCAGCGCGGAAATGATAGACGCCTTGCGCGGCACCAAGGGTTGGGTGCTGCTCATCGGCATACTGCTGTTTATTGCGGGTGCGTTTACGGTGATCGCCGCGCTAGGCATTGGTTTTAGTGGGTGGATGGGCGCCCGCGCACTGCCGAATGGTCCGCCCGCAGGAATATTTCTAGGCATGGGCGTGGTGTATTTAATCATGGCCTTTATCGATATTTTGTTGGGCTTATATCTGGTTCGTTATTCCAGTGCGATAGGTCGGCTTTTGCAAAATGGAGATGCAGGCGAAATGGAAGCGGCCTTACACGCGCAGCGCAAGTTTTGGAAATTGGCCGGGGTGTTAGCGCTGATCATGATTGTCGTGTTCATTTTGGGCATCGTCGCGGCGATTGCTCTGCCCGCTTACACGGCGTACAACGCCCGGCTGATGCATTAACTCACACTGTTTTTCGAGGTTTTGGGGCCGCTCTCGCGGCCCTTTTTTATGTTTGCCAAGCTGCGAATTTTAAAAAATATATTTTATATAAAGATCAGTTAGTTATATTAAATATATAATCTATAGAGCGAATGTATTTCCCTATCCATTTATTTTAATAGTGAAACAGTTACTGCGACCCGGCTTCGATAAGTCTTTGTACCGGTTGAAAAAAACTTTGCTTGCGAGGCATTTTTTTGCTTGACCCTCCAATCCCTTTGCCCTATAGTGGGCCAGAGTGGTAAAAAGTGGGAGATAGTGGGAAATGCAAGCGTCCAAGGGGGTGGAATGTTTCGCGGCGCTACAGCCTTAAGCCTGGATGTTAAGGGCAGGCTCGCCGTCCCGGCGAAATACCGCGACGCTCTCACCGCGCACCCCGGCGCTCGCCTGGTTCTGACCGCGCACCCGCATCGTTGCTTGCTTCTTTATCCCCAGTCCGCCTGGGAACCCATACAGCAAAAAATCATGAGCCTGCCCAGCTTCGACAAGCAAGCCAGCTTGTTGCAGCGGCTATTAGTGGGTTTCGCCGAAGACATCGAGCTAGACAGTGCAGGACGTTTGCTGGTCTCACCTGTCTTGCGCGAATTCGCCGCAGTCGAGAAACAAGTCATGTTAGTCGGGCAAGGCAGCCACTTCGAACTTTGGAGCCAAGAAGGTTGGCAAGCGCAATTGGATGAAGTCTTGGCGCAAGGCGACAGCGTGCTGCCAGCGGAGCTAGGGAATTTTTCCTTGTGAGCGAAAACGTGGGCGTGAGCTCACAGCATATCGCCGTCTTATTAGAGGAAGCGGTCGATGGGATGAATGTGCGCGCTGAAGGCGTGTATGTGGACGCGACTTTCGGCCGGGGCGGGCATGCCCGTGCGATCTTGGCTCGGCTAGGAGAGAAAGGACGCTTGTTCGCCTTTGATAAAGATCCTGCAGCAATCGCCGTGGCGCGTGGCCTGGGCGATCCGCGTTTGCAAGTCATACACGCGGGGTATGCGCAGCTGCAGCGTTTGCTCGGCGAGTTGGGTGTAGAGAAAGTAGATGGCGTGTTATTAGATTTGGGCGTGTCTTCACCGCAGCTAAACGATGTCAGCCGTGGTTTTAGTTTTCGCGCGGCCGGCCCGCTGGACATGCGCATGGATACGACCCAGGGCAAAACAGCCGCAGAATGGCTGGCAACGGTGGACGAAAAAACACTAGGGGAGGCGATAGCAAAATATGGCGAAGAACGGTTTGCTAAGCAGGTTGCAAGAGCGATTATTGCGGCGCGCGCGCGAGGGCCAATTACCGACACCCGATTGCTTTCCCAGATCGTGGCAGAAGCCGTGCCCACGCGCGAGCCAGGGCAAAATCCGGCGACGCGTACCTTTCAAGCTATACGGATTTACATCAATCAGGAACTCGAGGAGCTTTCGCTAGTTCTGCCGCAATGCGTGGAATTATTGCGCGCCGGCGGCCGCATGGTGGTGATTAGTTTTCACTCCCTGGAAGACCGCATCGTTAAACGCTTTTTCCAAGCGCACGCCCAGCCCGATACCTTACCGGCAAAATTTCCGATTAAAGCAGCGCAACTGCCGCAGCCCCGTTTGCGTCTCATCGGCCGCGCACGCAAACCCAGCGCGGCGGAGTGCCAACGCAATCCGCGCGCTCGCAGTGCGGTTATGCGGATCGCGGAGCGTACTGCTGCGCCCTTCGGAATGTCCCAGGGAACGCCAGGGGGAGCAAGCGCGTGACCCGACTCAATCTATTACTCATAGGCATTGTCGTGCTCTGCGCCTTGGGCGTGGTTACCTCGCAACACCGCGCGCGCAAACTTTATGCTGAATTGCAGCATGCCCAAGAAAACGCGCGCAAGATGAACGTGGAATACGGGCAGCTACAATTGGAACAAAGTACTTGGGCGATGCACGCGCGCATTGAAAAAATCGCCACTGAGCGTTTGCATATGCGGATTCCGGACGCCGATAAAATTCAAATCGTGCCTATGGTCGCGAATGAAAAGGCCAAGCTATGATGGCTTTGGCCGCTAGCACGATGACGAATAAGGGCCAGCTGCGCGTGCGCTTGCCGGTATGGCGCACGCGTACGATTTTATTATTGCTATTACTGGGTTTTTTGGTGCTGGTAGGGCGGGCGGTTTATTTACAAGGCGTGAATAAAAACTTTTTGCGCGCCAAGGGCGAGGCCCGCTATTCACGCGTCATCAGCCTGAATGCCAGCCGCGGAAAAATCAGTGATCGGAATAACGAACCCCTGGCGATTTCCAGCCCGGTGGAATCAGTGGCGGTCAATCCACGCGAACTGGAAGTCAACGCCACGCAAACGCAAAAACTGGCCAAGCTCTTAGATTTGCGTGTGAGCGAGGTGCAAAAAAAATTCGCGGAAGAACGTGATTTCGTTTATCTCAAGCGCCAGCTCGCACCCGAGACCGCCGAGCGAGTGCTCAAGCTGGATATTCCTGGCGTGTTTTTGCAGCGCGAGTACCGCCGTTACTACCCCTATGGTGAGGTCACCGCGCATTTGCTAGGCATCACCGACGTCGATGACAAAGGCCAAGAAGGCATAGAGCTGGCGTTCAATCAGCAATTGGCGGGTGTCGATGGCTCGCGCCGGGTTTTAAAAGATCGCTTGGGCAATATCATCGAAGGCGTGGAAAGCATACGCACACCGCAAGAAGGTCAAGACGTCACCCTATCCATAGATCGCAACATCCAATATCTCGCTTATCGCGAGCTTACCGCGGCGGTCAATGAAAACCGCGCCAAGGCCGGGGCCGCGGTGGTGATAGATGCCAAAACCGGGGAGATTTTGGCGCTGGTGAATCAACCGACTTACAACCCGAATAAGCGTACTAAAAATATGAGCTCCGGGCTGACCCGCAATCGCGCAGTGACGGATGTGTTCGAGCCCGGCTCGACCATGAAGCCTTTCTCTGTCAGTTTCGCGATGGAAACCGGACGTTTTAAACCCAACACCTTGATTGATACCGAAGGCGGGCATTACAGCATAGGTCCGGCGACTATCCATGACGCCCACCCCGAAGGGACTCTCACCGTTGCGCAAGTGATACAAAAATCGTCCAACGTCGGCGCGGCAAAAATAGCGTTGACCTTGGCGCCGCAATATATGTATAGCAAGTTCGCGCAAGTCGGATTCGGTAAAGCGCCGCAATCCGGATTTCCCGGAGAAGTATCGGGCCGTTTGCGCCCCTACCAAACTTGGCGCCCGATAGAACAAGCAACCATGGCCTATGGTCACGGTGTCTCCGTTAGCCTGCTGCAACTCGCACGCGCTTATACAGTGTTCGCGAGTGATGGCGAACTGCGCGGGGTGTCGCTGTTAAAACAAGAAACTCCCTTACCCGAAACCCGAGTCTTATCGGCGAGCACGGCCCTGGCCATGCGCAGCATGCTAGAGACCGTGGTCCTGCCCGGCGGTACGGCGCCGCGCGCTCAGGTGCTGGGCTATCGTGTCGCGGGTAAAACCGGCACCGCACATAAGCTGGATGCGCAAGGCCGCTACGCGCCGGACCGCTATGTCGCCTCTTTTGTCGGCTTTGCGCCCGCCTCCGATCCGCGTTTGATCATCGCGGTGATGGTGGACGAGCCTTCCGCCGGACAGTATTACGGCGGTCAAGTGGCGGCGCCGGTGTTTTCCCGCATCATGGCCGGCGCCTTACGCATGCTGGCAATCTCGCCCGATATGCCGACACAGAATATGCTGACCCCGCCCGCCGACGTGCCCGAAGTGCGAGAAGAAACATGAGCGCGCAAGACGGCCAGCTTGGTTTTGATTTCAATTTATTGGATGCCTTGCCGGTCGCGGTCACCAATCTCGCCAATGACAGCCGCCAAGTGAGTGCCGGCGATACTTTTTTAGCCTATCCCGGGCCCCGTGCGGATGGCCGGCAATATATTCCAAAA
>CAZKHT010000005.1:0-15288 GCA_964552595.1 uncultured Burkholderiales bacterium | reverse complement strand
TCAGGCTTAAGCGGGCAACGCCACGCTTCAGATCATCCGGTTCCTGCGCGTGCGCCGGGAGGATCGCGCAAGCAAGCGCGAGCACCGCTCCGGTGAATGCCGCCAAACGAGTCTTGCGAATCTGTCCCATAACGAAGTGTCCCGAACCTGCACCTGGCTTTTTGCACGGTTTGGGCCAAACGATTATGCCTATCGAATCAATTGCTTACGAAGAATGATGAAAGCCGCCAAGTGGCTGACCGCGTTACTTTTTTAGCCTATCCCGGGCCCCGTGCCGAAGGCCGGAAATTTATTCCACAAGCCATCGCGCAGGGGGCCAACGCAATTATCTGGGATACGCATAATTTCCATTGGAATGCGACTTGGCAGATTCCCAATCTGCCGGTGCCGCGCTTGCGCGATAAAGTCGGCGTACTGGCCAGCGAAGTCTATGGACGACCCTCGCAGCGCTTATGTGTAATCGGCATTACCGGCACCAATGGCAAGACATCATGCTCGCACTGGCTGGCGCAAGCCTTGAGTCAAGCTGGCCGGCCGACCGCCATCATAGGCACTTTGGGGAATGGTTTTCCGGAACAGCTAGAGCCTTCGCCCAACACCACACCCGATCCCATCGTTTTGCAAAAAAGTTTGCGCCGCTATGCCGACGAAGGTGCGCAATGCGTGGCCATGGAAGTTTCTTCGCACGCCTTGGATCAGGGTAGGGTGCATGGCATGCATTTCGAGATGGCAGTATTCACCAATTTAACGCGCGACCATTTGGATTACCACGGCGATATGAAAAGTTATGCCGCGGCGAAGTCCTTGTTGTTTCGCTGGCCAGGTTTGCGCACCGCGATTTTAAATTGCGATGATCACTACGCACATGATTTGCGGCAGCAGGCTTTAGCGCAGGGCACGCGGGTGGTGGGATATGGGTTCGATGCAGGCGAAGTGCGGGGCAGCGATTTACACGTGGGGCCGCAAGGTTTGCGCTTCGAGGTGAATAGTCCTTGGGGCGAGGCGCAGGTACAAAGCAGCGTCCTAGGGCGTTTCAATGCGCATAATTTACTGGCCGTGCTCAGCACATTATTGGCCGGCGGTGTGTCCTTCGAGCAAGCGATTATCAGTGTGCAACACATACGCGCCGTGCCCGGCCGCATGCAGCAAATCCGCCGTCCCGGCAAACCCTTGGTGGTGGTCGATTACGCGCACACCCCTGATGCCTTGGAAAAAGTGTTGCTGACTTTGCGCGAAGTGCAAGGCGAATCCAAAGCCTCGACAGCGCGTTTGATTTGCGTCTTCGGTTGTGGCGGCGAGCGCGACAAAGGCAAGCGCGCCCTGATGGGCGATGTTGCCTCGCGTCTCGCCGATGCGGTGGTCGTGACCAGCGATAACCCCAGAGGCGAAAATCCACGCGAGATCATAGAAGAGATCGTCGCCGGCTTGGCCAGTCATTATCACGCAATCGAAGACCGGGCCGAGGCCATTGATTACGCCATCAGCCAAGCGAGAACCGGCGACGTGGTCTTGATCGCCGGCAAGGGGCACGAAGACTATCAAGAAATCCAGGGCCGCAAGCTGCCCTTCAGCGATATGGAAGTCGCGCTGCGAGTGTTGGAGCGCGCCTCATGATGTCACTCAATGCGGCTGCCCAGGCCTTGCAAGCACATACTCAAGGCAGCGATGTGAACTTCCTGGCGGTCACCACGGACACTCGCACCTTGCAACACGGCGCGCTCTTCGTTGCCCTGCGCGGCACGCGATTTGATGGTCATGATTTTGTAAAACAAGCGCTAGACAACGGCGCCGCGGCGGCCATGGTGGATACCGCCGCCAGCGCCGAAAAGCTCGGCGTGAAATCCGATGCGCCCTTGTTAATCGTGGACGACACTTTGCAAGCGCTGGGGCGATTGGCCGCGCATTGGCGCCGTGGCTTTCAATTGCCCTTGATCGCGGTCACCGGCAGCAACGGTAAGACCACGGTGAAAGAAATGCTCGCCGCCATCTTACGCGCGCAAGCAGGCGACGACAGCGCCGTACTGGCGACCGTGGGCAATTTGAATAACAACATCGGCATGCCGCTGACCTTGCTGCAACTGCGCGCTCAGCATCGCTATGCCGTCATAGAAATGGGCATGAATCATCTGGGCGAAATCGACTACCTCACCCACTTGGCCCAGCCCACCATCGCCTTGGTGAATAACGCCCATGCGGCGCATGTCGGCGAGCTCGGCAGCTTAGATGCCATTGCCCAAGCCAAGGGTGAAATCTTTGCCGGTTTAGGCCAGGGTGGTATCGCGATATTGAATGCCGATGATCACTATGCACCCTTGTGGCGGGCTTTAAACCAAGACCGCCAGATCTTGGAGTTTGGTCTCCATCCCGAAGCGCAAATCTCGGCGCGCTACGAGTTGCTCGCACAGGGCGCGCAATTAGAGATCTGCCTGCCGTCGCAGACCGTGCAAACGCGCTTGCAAGTGCCGGGCTTGCACAATGTACGCAATGCCTTGGCGGCAAGTGCCGCCGCGTTTGCGGCCGGTGCCAGCGCAAACGCAATCGCGCAAGGTTTGGCTGGTTTCAGCGGCGTGCGCGGCCGCTTGCAAAAACGCAGCATGTTGAATGGGGCGGTGTTCATAGACGACAGTTATAACGCCAATCCCGACTCCGTGCGCGCGGCGATAGACGTGCTCTCCGCGAGTACCGGACACAAGATTTTAGTCCTGGGCGACATGGGCGAGCTGGGCGCCGCCAGCGCGCAACTACATCACGATATAGGCGTGTATGCGCGCAGCAAAGGCATACAAGCGCTGTTCTGTTTAGGTGAGATGAGCCGTCATGCCGCCGCCGCCTTTGGTGTGCAAGGCTACCACTTCGAGCGCATCCAGGAATTGCTCGCGGATTTGGAGCATCGTTTGAACCCCAACGTCACCGTGTTGGTCAAGGGCTCGCGCTTTATGGAAATGGAGCGCGTGGTGAAAAGTTTTGAGGTGGCGGAATGAGAGCGATGTTGCGGCCACGCGGTTTAGCAGCAAACGCAAGCGGGGAGGTCGCGTGCTCTTAGCGTTATTTCAATGGCTAGGCCAAGATCTGCATATACGCGCTTTCAGCGTGTTCAATTACATCACTTTGCGCGCGGTGCTGGCCGCCCTCACGGCCTTAGCGATTTCTTTTGTGGTGGGGCCAGGCATGATACGCCGCCTCACCGCTTACAAAATCGGGCAAAGCGTACGCAGCGATGGCCCGCAAACGCATTTGGTTAAAGCCGGCACGCCCACCATGGGCGGCGCCTTAATCTTAGTCGCGATTTTGATCGCGACTTTGCTTTGGGTAGATTTGAAAAATGTGTATGTCTGGGTGGTGCTGCTGGTTACCGCCGGTTTTGGCGCCGTGGGTTGGATAGACGATTATCGCAAGGTCGTGCACCGCAATCCCAAAGGTTTATCGGCGCGCAGCAAACTTATCGCCCAATCTTTCATTGCCGCGGTCGCTGTTTCCGTCATTGTCTTTAGCACCAAATTGCCCGCGCAAACCGAATTGATCGTGCCGTTTTTCAAAACCGTCTCCATTCCGCTGGGCACCATAGGCTTTATGGTCTTGGCTTATCTGGTGATTGTCGGGGCCAGTAACGCAGTGAATCTCACCGATGGTCTGGACGGCTTGGCCATCATGCCTACCGTGATGGTGGGCAGCGCCTTGGCGATTTTTGCTTATGTCGCGGGGAATGCAGTGTTCTCCAAGTATCTGCAATTGCCTTACATCCCCGGCGCCGGCGAGCTGGCGGTGTTCTGCGCCGCGATGGCGGGCGCGGGCTTGGGATTTTTATGGTTCAACGCCTACCCGGCGGAAGTCTTCATGGGCGATGTCGGGGCCTTGGCTTTAGGCGGCGCGCTGGGCGCGGTCGCGGTCATCGTGCGTCAAGAAATTGTGTTCTTCGTAATGGGTGGCGTGTTTGTGGTGGAGACGCTTTCCGTGGTGTTGCAAGTGGCGTCTTTCAAGCTTACCGGGAAACGCATTTTCCGCATGGCGCCTTTGCATCATCACTATGAGCTCAAAGGCTGGAAAGAAAATCAGGTGGTAGTGCGGTTTTGGATCATCACCATGATTTTGGTGTTATTCGGTTTATCCACTTTGAAATTGCGTTAGGACGACACAGCGATGGATTGGCGGGACAAAAAAGTTTTAGTGTTGGGCTTAGGCGACACCGGCTTATCGCTGGTGCGCTGGCTTACGCAACACGGCGCGCAGGTGCGCGCGGCGGATAGCCGCGAGGCACCGCCGCATGCTTCCTTGTTGCGCGAACGCTATCCGCAAGTCGCGCTGACAACGGGTAGTTATGCGCCGCAATGGGCGACGGAGAGCGATTACATCGCGATCAGTCCCGGCGTCGCGATGAGCGAAGTCAATGCCGTGCCGAGCAAGCTGATAGGCGACGTCGAGATTTTTGCGCAGGCGCTTCAGCCGCGCCGCGCCAAATTGATTGCCATCACCGGTGCCAATGGCAAAACCACGGTGACCACCATGTGCGGCGAAATGTGCAAGGAAGCCGGGTTGGAGACCGTGGTCGCGGGCAATATCGGTTTACCGGTATTGGATGCCTTAAGTGATATTGAACAAGGCAAGCGGCCCATGCCCGACGTTTTTGTGCTGGAGTTATCCAGCTTCCAATTGGAGACGCTGACTGCCTTAAACGCCGATGCGGCGACGGTGCTGAATATTACGCAAGATCATCTCGACCGGTATAACAGCATGGAAGACTATGCCGCCGCCAAGCGCCGGATTTTTTCCGGAGGCGGGGTGCAAATCATTAATCGCGAAGACGAGTACAGCCGCGGCATGGCTTTGCCTGGGCGTGTGATTTCCACCTTTGGCTTAGAGGCGCCGGCGAATGACAGCGAGTGGGGTATGGTGCATGCGGCGGGGCAGGCATGGCTGGCGCATGGCCGAGAAAAATTAATTCCGGTCACGGAGATTCCGGTGACGGGCGCCCATAACGCGGCCAATGCGCTGGCGGCCCTGGCGCTCTGTACTGCAATTGGCTTGCCCATGCCGCCTTTGTTGGCGGCCTTGCGGCGGTTTCGAGGCTTGCCGCATCGCGTGGAAAGAGTGATGGAAGTCGACGGCGTGGTTTTCTACGACGACTCCAAAGGTACGAATGTAGGCGCCACGGTCGCGGCCCTGAGCGGCCTGCGCCAACCCGTGGTGCTGATTGCCGGCGGCGATGGCAAAGGTCAAGACTTCGCGCCCTTAAAAACCGCCATCGCCCGTTACGCGCGAGGCGTTATCTTAATGGGCCGCGATGCAGGCCAGATCGCAATCGCCATCGAAGGCTGCGGTGTGCCGCCTGTCATGGCCTACGACATGGATGACGCGGTGCGTTGCGCTTTTCAAGCCGCCGAACCCGGCGATGCGGTCTTGCTCTCGCCCGCATGCGCCAGCTTCGATATGTTTCGCAATTACGAACATCGTGCCCAGGTCTTTATCGAGTCCGTACGCAAATTGAGCGCGGAGCGCGGGACATGATGTTCTACGCCACGACTTTGAGAACCCAGCACGCCAAGCCCGATTACGATCAGGGCCTGGTGTGGGTGACTTTGGCCTTGCTCGCATTCGGGGTGGTCATGGTGTATTCCGCCTCTATTGATATCGCCGGCGCCAATCGCTATACCGGTTATCAAGAAAGCTATTACCTGATACGGCAATTGGCTTATGTCGCCCTGGGTTTGATTTTCGGTTTCATCGCTTTTCAATTTCCCTTGCGAGTTTGGCAAAAGCTCGCGCCTTATCTTTTTATTGTCGGCATGCTGACCTTGGTGCTGGTATTGATTCCGCACATCGGCCGCGAAGTGAATGGTTCCAAGCGCTGGATTTCTTTATTCGTGATGAATCTGCAGCCTTCGGAATTAATGAAATTATTCGCCGTGCTCTACGCCGCCGATTACACCATACGCAAAGCCGGGCATATGCAAAGTTTTACCCGTGGCTTTTTGCCGATGCTCTTGGTGATGTTGTTCGTGGGCGCGCTCCTGCTGCTGGAGCCGGATTTCGGTGCGTTCGCCGTCATCATCGCCATCGCCATGGGAATTTTATTTCTGGGTGGTATCAATGGCCGACAATTCGGCGGCCTCATCGTCATGCTGATTATCGGTTTCGCCGTCGTCATTTGGCGCTCGCCTTACCGCATGCAGCGCATCATTGGTTTCATGGATCCCTGGGCCGATCCCTTCGGCAAAGGCTATCAGCTGTCGCACGCCCTGATCGCGTTTGGCCGTGGCGATTGGCTGGGCGTGGGCCTAGGCGGCAGCGTCGAAAAGCTCATGTATTTGCCGGAAGCCCACACCGACTTTCTGCTGGCGGTGATCGCGGAAGAATTAGGCTTCATCGGCGTCGCCGTGGTCGTCGGCTTATTCGCCTATCTCACACTGCGCGCTTTCGCCATAGGTCGCCAGGCCGCATCTTTAGAGCGCCCGTTTGGCGCACTGGTAGCCCACGGCATAGGCATATGGATAGCCGTGCAAGCCATCATCAATATGGGCGTGAATATGGGCTTGCTCCCCACCAAAGGACTGACGCTGCCCCTGCTCTCCTTCGGCGGCAGCGGCATCGCCGCCAACTGCGTCGCCCTCGGAATTTTATTGCGCATCGATTGGGAAAGTCGGCAGTTATTGAAAGGTTATACGGCGTGAGCACCATTATGATCATGGCGGGCGGCACCGGTGGCCATGTCTACCCTGGCTTGGCGGTGGCGCACTATTTGCGCGAGCAAGGCTGGCGCGTTATTTGGTTGGGCACGCGGCGCGGATTAGAGGCGAACATCGTGCCGCCTACGGGCATCGAAATCGTTTGGCTGAGTTTCGCCGGTGTGCGCGGTAAGGGCGGCTTGCGCGTCTTGTCTCTGCCTTGGCAGATGCTGGTCTCGTTTACCCAAAGTGCGCGCGCAATTTTTAAACATCGCCCGGATGTGGTGCTGGGTATGGGCGGTTATACCGCTTTCCCCGGCGGCATGATGGCCGTCCTCTTGCGCAGACCGCTGGTGTTGCATGAGCAAAATTCCATCGCCGGTCTAACCAATCGCGTGCTCGCTTGTATTGCGAATACCGTCATGGTGGGTTTTCCGAAAGCGTTTCAAGGGCCGAATGACCGGCCTTTGCCTTGCCGCAAAATTAAAACACTGCATAGCGGCAATCCCGTGCGTCAGGATATCGCCCGCTTACCGCCCCCCGCTCAGCGTCTACAAGATCGCGGTGCGGCGCTGCGGGTGTTAGTGATTGGTGGCAGCCTGGGTGCGCAAGCCTTGAACGAAACCTTGCCCTTGGCCTTGCGCGAACTGGATGCGGCGCGGCGGCCGGAGGTCGTGCATCAAACCGGCGCCAAGCATTTGCAAGCGGTGCAAAAAAATTACCTGGCGGCAGGCGTAGATGCCGAGATACTGGCTTTTGTCGACGATATGGCTGCGCGCTATGCCTGGAGCGATTTAGTGGTCTGCCGCGCCGGCGCACTGACTATTGCCGAACTCTCCGCCGCCGGTGTGGCCAGTGTGCTCATTCCTTATCCCTACGCGGTGGACGATCACCAGACGACGAACGCTATGTTTTTAAGCGAAGCCGGCGCGGCGGTGCTGTTGCCGCAATCCGAATTGACACCGCAAGTCCTGGCGAAGCTATTAAAAAATTTCACCCGCGAAAAATTACTGGATATGGCGCAGCGGGCACGCGCCTTGGCCCAGCCCCAGGCCACGCACAAAGTCGCTGAGGCTTGCATGGAGTTGGCCGCGTGAAACATAAAGTCAAACACATCCACTTTGTCGGTATAGGCGGCGCGGGCATGAGTGGCATCGCCGAAGTCTTGCTGACTTTGGGGTTCAAAATCAGCGGCTCCGATTTGAATGAAAATCCCGCGACTCGCCGCTTGGCCAAGCAAGGTGCGAAAGTGTCTATCGGACATGCCGCGCAGCATATCGACAAAGCCGATGTGATGGTGACCTCGACCGCTGTGCAAGCCGACAATCCGGAAGTCTTGGCGGCGCGTGAGAAATCCATACCGGTGGTGCCGCGCGCCATGATGCTGGCGGAGTTGATGCGGTTTAAGCAGGGCATCGCCGTGGCCGGAACGCATGGCAAAACCACTACCACAAGTTTGATCGCGAGCGTGCTGGCCGAGGGTGGATTGGATCCGACTTTCGTCATCGGTGGCCGGCTGGAGGCTGCCGGCGCGCATGCGCGCTTAGGCCTGGGTGATTTCTTAGTGGCGGAAGCCGATGAGTCCGACGCCTCGTTTTTGCATTTGATGCCGGTGCTGTCGGTGATCACCAATATCGATGCCGATCATATGGAAACCTATGAGCACGATTTTGAAAAGCTCAAGCAGGCGTTTTTATATTTCCTGCAGCGTCTTCCCTTCTATGGTGTCGCGGTGGTGTGCGTAGACGACGCCCATGTGCGTTCGATTTTGCCTCAGACCACTAAAGCCATCGTCAGTTACGGCACGGATAAAGCCGCTGATGTCCGCGCCACCAAGATCAAAGCAGTCAAAGAAAAAATGCATTTTCAGGTTGCGCGTAAAGGCGCCAAGAACTTGGATGTGACCCTGAATTTACCGGGCCGTCACAATGTCTTGAACGCGCTGGCGGCGATCGCCGTGGCCACTGAATTGAATGTGGATGATGCGGCGATCTTGCGCGGCTTGGCGGAATTCAAAGGCGTGGGGCGGCGCTTCCAGCGTTACGGCCAAGTTGCCTTGGCCGATGGCGGCAAATTTACCTTGATAGACGACTACGGTCATCACCCGGTGGAAATGCAAGCGACCCTCGCGGCGGCGCGCGGTGCCTACCCCAAGCATCGTTTAGTACTTGCGTTTCAACCGCATCGCTATACCCGCACGCGCGATTTGTTTGAGGACTTCGTGCGGATTTTATCCGGCGTCGATGCCTTGGTCTTGTGCGAGGTCTATGCGGCAGGCGAAGCGCCCATTGTCGCCGCCGATGGTCGGGCGCTGGCGCGAGCGATACGCGTGGCGGGCAAGGTCGAGCCGATATTTGTCGAAACCCCGGGCGAAATTCCGCAGGCGATTCTAGCGATCGCCCGCGATGGTGACGTCGTGTTGACTATGGGTGCGGGCTCCATAGGGCATGTGCCGGGATTACTGGCGCAAAGCGGCGGCGAGGCGTGAGGCATGGAATATGAGAGGCGAATTACGCCTGCAAGAGCCCATGCGCAAGCATGTCAGTTGGCGTGCCGGCGGCGCGGCGGATCGCGCTTACGTGCCGGCGGATTTGGACGATTTAGCGGAATTCGTGAAGAGCAGACCTGCACGGGAAGCGTTGTTACTGGTCGGGCTGGGTAGCAATTTACTGGTGCGCGACGCGGGATTTGAAGGGACGGCGATTTTGATGCATGCGGTATTGAATGAAGTGCGATTGGAAGGCGAGCGTATCTACGCCGATGCCGGTGTGGCCAGCCCCAAGCTCGCGCGTTTCGCCGCTAAGCACGACTTCGAGGGCGCGGAATTTTTAGCCGGTATACCCGGCACAGTAGGCGGCGCCCTCGCCATGAATGCGGGTTGCTATGGCGCGGAAACATGGACTTCGGTGAAAACAGTCATGACCTTGAATCGTCGCGGCGAACTCACGCAACGCGCCGCACGCGAGTATGAGATCGGGTATCGCCATATGGCTCTGCGCGCTGACGCGCCGCATGCCGGCGAAGAGTTTTTTATAGGCGCGTGGTTTCAATTCCGGCGCGGCGACGGCCGTGCGGCGCAAGCGCGGATCAAGGAATTATTGCAGCACCGAATTCGCACCCAGCCTTTGCAGCAAGCGAATGCGGGCTCGGTATTTCGTAATCCGGCGAATGATTTCGCCGCTCGTTTGATTGAACGCTGCGGTTTAAAAGGGCGGCGTATAGGCGATGCTCAGGTGTCGGAGAAACACGCCAATTTCATCGTCAATCTCGGCGCGGCCAGCGCCCACGACATAGAGGCTTTGATAGAAACCGTACAAGCGGAAGTGGCCGAACAAACAGGGATACATCTGGAACGCGAAGTGCGCATAGTCGGACGCGCAGCGCCCACGCTAGGAGCGCAAGCATGAGAAATGTTTTATTGCGTAGCGAATTTGAAGCGGCTTTAAACCGGCGCATCACGCGAGCGATGGCGGAAGAATCGAAGAAATCCAGCGCCGGCGGCGCCGCGCGCGCCCAAGTCTTACCGTTTTCAAGCGAGAGCAAAGACTTCGGCCGGGTCGCGGTGTTATTGGGCGGGCGTTCGGCCGAGCGCGAGGTGTCGTTAAAAAGCGGCGCCGCAGTGCTGGCGGCCTTGCAAGCCGGTGGTGTGCAAGCCGAAGCCTTCGATACGGCCGAGCATGAGGTGGCGGAATTAAAAGCCTTTGACCGGGTATTCATCGCCTTGCACGGGCGGTACGGCGAGGACGGCACTTTGCAAGGCGCGCTGGAATTAATGGGCATTCCCTATACCGGTAGCGGCGTTCTGGCTTCGGCCTTGGCCATGGATAAATGGCGCACGAAATTGGTTTGGCAGGCGGCCGGTGTGCCGACCCCGCGCTATGTCGTGCTGAATACGCACACCGATTTTGCGCGCGTCGCGCAAGAACTGGGTTTGCCTTTGATGGTGAAACCGGCAAGCGAGGGTTCTTCCATAGGCATGAGCAAAGTGACTGCGGCCGAGGCGCTAGCGGATGCCTATACCGAGGCCGCGAAATACGATCCCATCGTGATCGCCGAACAATTCGTGCATGGCGATGAATACACGGCCGCGATTTTAGGTGATAGCGCTTTGCCCTTGATTCGCTTGGAAACGCCGCGCGTGTTTTATGACTATGAAGCCAAATATTTCGCCGACAACACGCGTTATCTCTGCCCTTGCGGCTTATCACCGGAACGCGAGCGCGGCTTACAAGCGTTGGCCTTGAAAGCGTTTGAGTTGCTTGGCTGCCAAGGCTGGGGACGCGCGGATTTAATCGTGGACGCCAGTGGCACGCCCTATTTTCTGGAGATGAACACTTCGCCCGGCATGACGGATCACAGCCTAGTGCCCATGGCGGCGCGCCAAAGTGGCTTGAGCTTTGAACAACTGGTGCTGCGGATTTTGGAGCTGGCGCATGTGGGGTAAGAAAGACAAAGGCGATTTACTGCGCCGGCCCATGGCCGCGGCCACGCCCAACTCGCTCGTGTTAAGCATGTGGGATAAAGCTCAGCTGATGTTGTGGTGCGCGAATTTTTTATACGCCTTGGCGGCAATACTGCTGCTGTATGCGGTTTTGTTTTTGATGATACATCTGCCGCTTTTTCCGGTGAAACACGTGGAGGTGAAGGGCGATTTGCGGCATGTCACCTATCAGCAGGTCAGCTACATCGTGACCCAATTCAAGGGCAATTTTTTCACCCTGGATTTAACCCAAGTGGGCCGTGGTTTTCAGAAGCTGCCCTGGGTGCGCAATGTCAGCGTGCGCCGGCAATGGCCAGATACTTTAGAAGTGCGCTTAGAAGAACATGTGGCCTTGGCGCGTTGGGCGGGCGGCGGTTTGGTGAATCAACAGGGCGAGCTATTTCAAGCGGCGGCGGCAGCGGATTTGCCGACCTTGAGCGGACCGGTGGGTACGCACCAAGAAATCGCCCAGCAGTATCAGCAATTCAGTCAATTGCTGGCGCCTCTGCAATTAAAAACCGCGACCCTGGCGATGAGTGAACGCCGCGCCTGGCAATTGAAAATAAGCACCGGCTTGATGTTGGAATTAGGCCGCGATCAAGCGCCGCAACGCTTGGAAAAATTTGTGCATGCCTATACCGCCACGATCGCTCGCATGCCGCGTCCGGTGGCGCATGTGGATTTGCGTTATCCCAATGGTTTCGCCGTGCGCTTCGCCGATGCCAAGCCCGTGCTTAAAGGATAAAAGGACGAGCGTTAAACAAGATGGCTAAGAATAAAGAAACGAAGAATCTCATCATAGGGCTGGATATAGGCACTTCGAAAATCGTTGCCCTGGTGGCCGAGGTGTTGCCTGAGGGCCGTTTGGAAGTCATAGGCATAGGCGAGACGCCGTCACGCGGTTTGAAAAAAGGCGTGGTGGTGAATATCGAGTCGACGGTGAACGCGATCCAACGCGCGCTGGAAGAAG
This sequence comes from uncultured Burkholderiales bacterium, assembly GCA_964552595.1. Lineage (GTDB taxonomy): Bacteria > Pseudomonadota > Gammaproteobacteria > Burkholderiales > Thiobacteraceae > RBG-16-58-11. Next base: position 3,179 of record CAZKHT010000005.1, on the reverse strand, counting down.
CCGAGCTGATGGCGGATTGCAAAATCCGCGAGGTGTATACCGGCATCGCGGGCAGCCATATCAAGAGTCTGAATTCGCACGGCATGGTCGCGATTAAAGATAAAGAAGTTGCGCAAGCCGATGTGGATCGCGTCATCGAAACCGCGCGCGCGGTGAATATTCCGACCGATCAGCAAATCCTGCATATCCTGACTCAAGAATTCATTATCGACGGCCAGGAAGACGTGCGCGAACCCTTAGGCATGAGCGGCGTGCGTTTGGAAGTCAAAGTGCATATCGTGACCGGCGCGGTGTCCGCCGCGCAAAACATTATCAAGTGCGTGAAGCGCTGCGGTTTGGAAGTGCGCGATCTGATTTTGCAACCGCTGGCCTCCAGCATGGCCGTGCTCACCGAAGACGAAAAAGATCTGGGTGTGTGCTTGATCGATATTGGCGGCGGCACGGCGGATATCGCGGTATTCACCAATGGCGCAATTCGCCACACCGCCGTGATTCCCATCGCCGGCGATCAAATCACGAACGATATCGCCATGGCTTTGCGCACCCCCACCAAGGAAGCGGAAGACATCAAGCGTGCGCACGGTTGCGCGCTGCGTCAACTCGCCCATGTGTCCGAGATGCTGGAAGTACCTAGCGTGGGCGATAGAGGCGTGCGCCAATTGTCGCGCCAAACTTTAGCGGAAGTAATCGAGCCGCGCGTGGAAGAGTTGTACTCGCTGGCGCAAGCGGAATTGCGGCGCAGTGGTTTCGAAGAATTAGTCTCCTCCGGCATCGTGCTGACCGGTGGTTCCAGCATGATGCAAGGCATGGTGGATTTGGGCGAGGAAGTATTTCACATGCCGGTGCGTTTAGGCATGCCGCAATACGTGGGCGGCTTATCCGAAGTGGTGCGCAATCCACGTTACGCCACGGGCATGGGTTTATTGCTAGCGGGTTTAGAGCAGTATCAAAGGCATCAATTAGTACGTATTCAGAGTTCTTCCATACAACAAGTATTCGACAAAATGAAGTCGTGGTTTCAGGGATTTTAATCGGGGCGGTTGCAGTACATTTTTTTGGTCTTTTTTATTAGGAGGTGATGATGTTTGAAATTCTCGATAGTCAGTCTCAGGATGCGGTCATCAAAGTCATAGGCGTGGGCGGTTGCGGTGGTAACGCGGTCGATCACATGATTGCGTGTGGTTTGCAAGGCGTGGAATTCATCGCCGCGAATACCGATGCGCAAGCTTTGGCGAAAAGCGACGCGCATGTGAAATTGCAATTAGGTCAATCCATCACCAAGGGCTTAGGTGCCGGCGCCAATCCGGAAATCGGCCGCGAATCCGCCTTGGAAGATCGCGAAAAAATCGCTGAAGTGATAGACGGCGCGGATATGTTGTTCATCACCGCCGGCATGGGTGGCGGTACCGGCACGGGTGCGGCACCGGTGGTGGCCGAGGTGGCGAAAGAGCTGGGCATTTTGACCGTAGCGGTGGTGACTAAGCCATTTATTTTCGAAGGCCGGCGCTTAAAAGTTGCTAACAATGGCATTGAAGCCCTATCGCAAAATGTCGATTCCTTGATCATCATTCCCAATGAAAAATTAATGCAAGTCTTGGGTGAAGATGTGTCGGTGCTCGATGCTTTCCGCGAAGCCAATGAAGTCTTGCATGGCGCCGTCTCCGGCATCGCCGAAGTGATTAGTTGCCCCGGTCTGGTCAATGTGGATTTTGCCGACGTGCGCACCGTGATGTCGGAAATGGGTATGGCGATGATGGGTTCGGCCAAGGCGCAAGGCGACGAACGTGCGCGCTTAGCAGCGGAGCAAGCGGTGAAGAGCCCGCTTTTAGAGGACGTCAATTTATCCGGCGCTCGCGGCATGCTGGTGAATATCACTGCCAGCCGTTCCTTGAAGATGAAAGAAATCCATCAAGTCATGCAAACCATACGCGAATACACGGCGGAAGATGCGACCGTGATCTTCGGTGCGGTGTTCGACGACAATATGGGCGAAGATTTGCGCGTGACCATGGTCGCGACGGGTTTGGGCATGCCCTCGCAAGCGCGCCAAGCCAAGCCTTTGAGCATCGTCAAAACCGGCACCGATAATTTTGGTCAAGAAGGCGCTTATCCCGAAGCCGATTCGCCGGCAGTCATACGCTCAGGCCGTCGCGCCGCAGCGGTGGAAGCCATGAAAGCCTCGGGCGTGGATTTATTGGATATTCCAGCTTTCTTGCGTAAGCAGGCGGACTAGAATTATTTAACCTAGGGCCGATTCGCGGCCTAGCGGGTGATGATTAAAAGTGTGGGCGAGTCTGGCCCGGGGCGCGCTGTCCGCGCAAAAGGGCCAGTCAACGCTATGCTAAAATGAGCGTTTTTAAGCATTTATCAACCACGGATTCGGCAAGGGTTAGGCGTGATTAAGCAGCGGACATTAAAGAATAAGGTGAGCGCAACCGGTGTGGGTTTACATACCGGGCAGAAAGTCACCATGAGTTTGCGCCCCGCGGCAGCCAATACTGGGATTGTTTTCCGGCGTCTGGATTTGCCCGACAGCCCTACGATTAAAGCCGATCCTTTTCGCGTCACCGAGACGCGCTTATGTTCCGCGCTGGAAGATCAAGGCGCTAAGGTGATGACCGTAGAGCATCTGATGTCGGCTTTAGCCGGCCTGGGCATCGATAATGTCTATATAGATTTGGACGCGGCGGAAGTGCCGATTATGGATGGCTCGGCCAGCCCCTTCGTGTTTCTGGTTCAGTCCGCAGGTATAGAGGAGCAAAACGCCTTAAAGCGATTTATACGGGTGAAAAGCAAAGTCACGGTCAGCGATGGCGATAAGTGGGTGAGCTTAGAGCCTTACCAGGGTTTTCGCGTCACCTTGAGTATCGACTTTGATCATCCCGTGTTTGAAAACTCCGGCAAAGCAGTGACGGTGGATTTTGCCGATACGTCCTTCATTAAGGAAATCAGCCGCGCTCGCACCTTTGGCTTTATGCATGAAGTGGAGTATTTGCGCAATCACGGTTTAGCCCTAGGCGGTAGCTTGGATAACGCGATCGTGATGGATGAGTTTCGGGTGCTGAATAGCGATGGCCTGCGCTATGACGACGAATTTGTAAAACATAAGGCTTTGGATGCGATAGGTGATTTATATCTTTTAGGCCATCCCTTGCTGGCGGCCTTTACCGGCAAGAAAT
>CAZKHT010000004.1:24009-29808 GCA_964552595.1 uncultured Burkholderiales bacterium | reverse complement strand
TCCCGAGGTTCGCCTTTCATAGGCGCGATGTTGCTGCGGCTCGCACCAAGCTTGATAGAGGCGCACCAGAAGCACCTCGCAACCAGGCTGTTGGCAATCATTGCCTATATCTAACTCCGCCGGCTCGCCGCCTTTGCGCAAATGCCGTATGCGCTTGGCCAGGGTGGCCGCCAGCAAACTCAAATCGATATAGCGTAAATGCGCACTCTTATCGCCGGGCTGCGCGGGGCGTAAACCGCTTCCGCTATTTAAATCCACCACCAATTCTGGCAGCCGGATCTCCGGGCGTATGGCGATGCTTTCAGTTTGCAAAGTTACGCGCGAGGCCCATTTATCCAGCCAGCGGTCCACTTGGTCTATATGTTTTGCATTGAAATGAAAGGGATCGGCAAGGTCTAGCAACAGCGCTTGCACATAAGCGGATTCGGCCCGCGTGCCTTCGACCATGCGAATTAAGGGATCAACCAGCGGCGTTCTTGCGACCCCGGCTTGCTCCGCCTGAGCATAAGTTTTATGGAGTTGCCGCCACAGCGTATCGGGCACACCCTGGTAAAGGCGCTGGTATTCCAACATTTGTTGGCCGCATAAACGCAAGATGCGCTGAAAAATATGCGGCGCCTGAGACGCCAGTGCTTTGTCGCTGTCCTCATAATTTTGCAAGCATATGAGGTAGCCCTGGGTAAAAGCCTGCCAAAGCGCCAGCGTTTTTTTCCACACCGCTAACTCGCTGGCGTCCAAAGGCATGGCTTTCGCCACATAGCGTTTCGCGACTTCGCCTTGGACAAAATGTATTGATTCGCGCAATTGCTCTAGGATGCGCCAGCGCTCTATCCCCGATAGGGCCGAGGTGTGGTTTAACAGATCAAGCTGGAGTTGCAGTTCGCCGTGCGCGGCGGTGGCATTGGTTAAGGGCAGAGCAGCCAGCCATTGTTGACACGATCTCGCATCAGAAATAGTGGTACGGTTTGCGCCGGTGATAGATGGCTGGTCAATCGAAAGCATGACACCCTGCCGTATGATTTTTGTTAATCCTATGGGGTTTGGAGCAAGTCATCAAGTCTATTCCGCAAAACATTTAGGGCCGGCGCCTGCCGTTGCGGGCCGATACGGCTTGGCGTAGTCCAAATCGGCTGAGGGAAGTGCGCGTCGTCTCGGAATCGGGGAATTACGTGCCAGTGTAAGTGGGGTGTGAGATTACCCAAACTCGCCAGATTAATCTTATCCGGGCGCATGATTTCGAGAAGCACCCGTTCCATGCCAAATACGATATCCATCAGATGATGGCGCTGATCCGGGCTTAAATCCGCCATTTCTTTGACATGCGCTTGCCAGATCACGCGACAAAATCCGGGATAATTCGCGTCCTCAACCCGCACCACGCGGCATTGCCCATCTTGCCAAAGCAGCTCGCCACCTACTGTTTCACATAATTCGCATGACATGTCAGCATCCGGCCTATAGCAATACTTTTTCCACGCCGCCTTGATTCACGCGGGCGATGTAGTCCGGCATCCAAGTTTCACCCAAAATCCGCCGCGCCAATTCCACCACGATGTAGTCGGCTTGGCTGCCGGTATCGTCTTCATAGCGGGCCAAACCTTGCAAACAAGACGGACAGGCGGTGAGGGTTTTCACCTGCACTGCCGCCGCATCCTCGCCTCGAATTTCTTGCAGGCCGCGCTGCAGCTCCTCTAATTTGCGAAACCGTATTTGGGTGGAAATATCCGGGCGCGCCACGGCCAAAGTGCCGGCTTCGCCACAGCAACGATCACTTAATTTGACCTCGCCGCCCATTAAGGTACTCGCGACCGATAGCGGCGCATATTGCTTCATCGGCGTATGACAGGGGTCGTGATAAAGATATTTCACCCCCGGCACATCGCTCAGCGCCACCCCCTTTTCCATGAGGTATTCATGGATATCCAGCAAGCGGCAGCCGGGAAAAATTTTCTCGAAGCTGTATTTTTGCAACTGATCCATACAGGTGCCGCAGGACACCAGCACGGTTTTGATATCCAGGTAATTCAGCGTATTCGCCACACGATGAAACAGCACTTGATTAGTGGTGCTGATTTGCTTGCCCTTATCGTGATTACCCGCGGCGGTTTGCGGATAGCCGCAGCACAAATACCCCGGCGGCAATACCGTGATCGCGCCTACGTGATAGAGCATGGCTTGGGTCGCTAAGCCCACTTGCGAGAACAAGCGCTCCGAGCCGCAGCCCGGGAAGTAAAACACCGCGTCGGCATCTTCGGCCGCGCGCTGCGGGTCGCGGATAATGGGTACCATGGCCGGATCTTCCACGCCCAGCAAGGCGCGCGAAGTACGCTTAGGCAGGCCGCCCGGCATGGGTTTATTGATGAAATGTATGACCTGTGCGGCGATAGGCGTGCTGCCATGAGTGGCGGGGGGATGCGTGGTTTGCGTGCGCAGCAAACCCAGACGCTTGGCGCTGAAATAACCCACTCTTTGCGCCGCGTAACCAAAACGTATCATCAACTGCCGCGTGAGCTTGATCACGCCGGCGTCCATGCTATTCAGGAACAGCATAGACAGCGCGCTGCCGGGATTGAATTTCTTGCGCTTGCTATGGCGTAGGAAATTGCGCATGGCAATCGACACATCGCCGAAGTCGATATCCACAGGGCAAGGATTTAAGCATTTATGGCAGATGGTGCAATGATCAGCCACATCATTGAATTCATCGAAGTGCTTGAGCGAGATACCGCGCCGGGTTTGCTCTTCGTATAAAAAAGCTTCAATCAATAAACTGGTGCCTAAAATTTTATTGCGCGGGCTGTATAACAGGTTCGCGCGCGGAATATGCGTATTGCACACAGGCTTGCATTTGCCGCAGCGCAAGCAATCCTTGATGGAATCGGCGATCTCGCCGATTTCCGATTGCTCCATGATCAGCGATTCAACTTCCAGCAAATTAAAGCTGGGGGTGTACGCATTGCGCAAATCACCGCCCGGCAGCAATTTGCCGCGATTGAAATGGCCATGAGGATCGACTTTATTTTTATACGCGACGAAAGGCGCGATGTCTTCATCGCTTAAAAACTGCATTTTGGTGATGCCTATACCGTGCTCGCCCGAGATCACCCCGCCTAACGCTACCGCCAGCGCCATAATGCGATCCACGGCGCGGTTGGCTTCTTGCAGCATGGCGTAGTTGTCCGAGTTCACCGGGATATTGGTATGCACATTGCCATCACCGGCATGCATATGCAGGGCGATAAAAACTCGGCTGCAAATAATCTCGCCATGTATCGCGTCCAGTTTTTGCAACACCGGCTCAAATTCGCGCCCTATGAAAAGATGCCGCAAAGGCTCACGCACTTCGCGCTTCCACGACACGCGTAAAGTATGGCCTTGCAGCGCATGGAAAATCGTCGCATTCGCAATGCCTGCAGGCGCCTCGGGCAGCACGACATCGTTGAAGGCGAGCGCATAGGCTGCCCAGGGCGCGTCTAAATTATCCAAGAGCCATTGCCAACGTTTGCGCGCCGCAACGATTATCTCCAGGGCCTGGGCGCGACGTTGTCCAGTGAGCAAAGGATCGGGCGATGTTTCCTCATCGCGCAATAATGGTAATTCGCCACGCAAAAAGTTTTCCAAGGCATCCAGCAATACCAATTTATTGCGCGTCGATAGCTCGATATTGATGCGCTCCACGCCTTCGGTGTAATCCGCCAAACGTGGCAAGGGGATCACTACATCTTCATTGATCTTGAAGGCATTGGTATGCGCGGCGATGGCTGCCGTGCGCGCCCGATCTAGCCAGAATTTGCGCCGCGTGTCGGCGCTGACCGCGATAAAGCCCTCGCCGCCACGCGCGTTGGCCAGGCGCACAATATGCGAAGCCGCCGCGCCGACCGCGTTTTCATCATCGCTGGCGATATCCGCGAGCAAAACCATATTGGGTCTTTGTTGGCGGTTGGCTTTGGTGGCGTAACCGACCGCTTTTAAATAGCGCGCATCCAAATGCTCCAACCCCGCCAACTGAGTCTCGGCGCGGCCGTCTAAATAATCCTTGATCTCGACGATGGCGGGTACCGCTTCGCGCACTTGGCCAAAAAATTCCAAACACACGGTGCGGATATGCTGCGGCATGCGATGCAAAATAAACGTCGCTTGGGTGATGATGCCGTCGCAGCCTTCTTTTTGCACCCCGGGCAGGCCCGCAAAAAATTTATCGGTCACGTCTTTGCCCAAGCCCGCCTTGCGAAACTGCCCGCCGGGAATTTCCAGAATATGCGCCGCGCGCGCGGTCTTGCCATCGTGTTCCAAGTGCGCGATGCGAAAACGCGCGCTTGCCACGTCATGGATTTTGCCGAGGTTGTGATCTAAGCGCGTGACCTCTAGCCATTCACCGTCCGCCGTGACCATGCGCCAAGACACCAGATTGTCTATGGCCGTGCCCCAGAGCACGGCTTTTTTGCCGCCGGCATTCATCGCCACATTACCGCCTATGCAAGAGGCATCGGCCGAGGTCGGGTCCACGGCGAAAACCAAGCCGGCCGCGTCCGCCGCCTCCATGACCCGCTTAGTAACCACGCCCGCGCCGCAACGTAAGGTGGGCACAGGCTGGGCGACGCCCGGTAAATTTTGATGAATTACCGCGCTTAAATTTTCCAGCTTTTCGGTATTAATCACCGCGCTCAGCTTGCTCAGCGGAATCGCGCCGCCGGTATAACCCGTGCCGCCGCCGCGCGGAATAATGGTCAGGCCCAATTCGATTAAAGTGCGCACGATAGGCGCGATTTCTTCTTCCGTATCCGGATTAATCACCACGAAGGGATATTCCACCCGCCAGTCGGTCGCGTCGGTGACATGCGAGACCCGGGCCAGGCCGTCAAACTGGATGTTATCCGCGCGCGTCACCCGGCGCAGTTTTTCCAAAGTGCGTTTGCGCAATAAGTGGGTATGTTCAAACTCAGCGGCGAAGGCATTCACCGCCGCGTGCGCGGATTCCAAGAGGGTAGCCACCGCGGCATTGCCTTGGCGGCGTGCTTCGATATCTTTCAGCCTATGCCTGAGCGCGCCGATCAAAGCCGCGCGGCGCTTGGCATTGGATAATAAATCGTCCTGCAAATACGGATTGCGGGTAATCACCCAAAGATCGCCCAAGACTTCGAACAACATACGCGCCGAACGGCCGGTGCGCCGCTCGCCGCGTAAAGTCTCCAGCACCTGCCACATTTCCGCGCCGAGAAAACGCATCACGATCTCGCGGTCGGAGAAGGAGGTGTAGTTATAGGGGATTTCGCGTAGGCGGGTGGACATGAGCGCTTGCACTGCGGACAAAGCCTATTTTAGCCCAAGCCGCCTATACCGCGAAATGTGGCGCTTATTTGAGGCTGCCAAAAACCTTGCGGATATAGGTGCTGCTGCGGCCCAGCGGGTCTTGGCGTATGGCTTTTTCTTCTTCGGCGATCATTAAATACAAGCCGTCCAAGGCTTTGCTGGTGACGTAGCTGGCCATGCTGGCTTGATTTTGGTCCACCAAGCCCGCTTGAGCGGCGGTGGCCGCGATGCGGTCGTATTGTTCGCTGACCTTCAGCTTGTTCACGGTTTGTTTGACGATAGGCAGAAAGCGCGCCTGTAATTTGTCCGCCGTCGCTTTGCGGAAATATTGCGTCGCCGCATCGTCCCCTCCGGTTAGCACGGCCTTCGCATCGGCCACGCTCATATTTTTAATCGCATCCACCAGCAAGGTCTTGGCTTGCGGCACGGCGGCCTCGGCGGCGCGGTTCAAGGCCAGCTTGAGCTCGTCTAGGCGTTGGCCCTGGCCCC
>CAZKHT010000004.1:21883-23999 GCA_964552595.1 uncultured Burkholderiales bacterium | reverse complement strand
GCTTGATTTGCGGTGCGAGAAGGACGAACTGCTTCACGAAGTCGTCAAGCTGCTCCGTTAGCGGTTCTCTCGCGGCCGGCACATCGCCGCCGAACCGCTCCAAGATTTTCGAATAGAGCTCTGAATGCTTGTCAAAGAGATCGGACGTCAGCTGGCCTTGCTTGGAGACGTCGTAGATTCATTCGGTCAGCTGCCATTTGGCCCCGGTAGCGAAGCCCTTCAAGTCATTTTTCCATAAGCCGTCCGGTCGGCCCAATACAGCCACGGCCTTATTCGCCCCTTCGCTCAAGGCGTCTTTCAAACCCAGTTTGACTTCTTGATCAGACAAGGAGGCGTTATTCGACGCGGCGGGCTTTTGCCCTACTTTGCCCAGCTCGTGGAAAAAATCGTCAAAAGCCGAGGCGTGGCAGCTGCCATTGAGCATCAGGGCAAGCACTACGGTGCCTTTCCATAAGCGGGTCTGCCTCATTTTTTCTCCATATGAAAACGATGCATTAAGCGATGCAGCATAGGCGCGAAGAGGACACTGGCGACGCCTAAAAATACAAAACCGTTGAAAAAGGCGTAAAAGGATGCGAATATTTTTCCCGCGACGGTTTGCAATTCGGCTACCGGACCCATGCCGCCTAAGATCATGGAGGCATTGAGCAAGGAATCCAGCCAGGATAAATGTTCGGTGAGGTGATAGCCCAGGATGCCGACGAGCAAGGCGATGAGCACCACGATGCCGGCGACAGAGCCGCTACGCAAAAGGCGGCGCATAAAGGCCGCGCGTGAGATCAGCGCGTCATTTCTCTGCTCGTAGTCGTTAAACATGGTTTTTATTGCTCTCGTTTCGCGAGCGCGCCGCCCGGCATTAAGGGTTGCACCAGGTTTTCCAGACGCCCATAGTAAACCTGGCCATGCACTTTGTAACGCAAGACCCCCGCGCGGTCTATGATCATCGTCATGGGCACTTGATCCACCGGACCCAGGCTTTGGCGTAGTTCGGCGCTGGCCATTGCGGAGGCGAAGGGGTAATTGTGCTCACGCATATAAGCGGCGGCTTTCGCCGCGTCATCGTCCAGACTCAAGGCCAACACTTCCACGCCTCGCCCTTGATAGTCTTTGTAAAAATCCGCAATGGCGGGCATTTCTTTCAGACAATAAGGACACCAACTCGCCCAAAAATTCACCACCACGACTTTGCCGCGCAGGTTTTGCAAATTACCCTGGCGGCCGTCCAAGGTCGTAAAAGGCAGCGAGGGCAGTGCTTGCTTGAGCTCACTCACGCGCGCCGGTGGCCGAAACCAAATATAGGCGATGAGGATAAGTAAAAGCAGTGTGACGCCGTGGCGTTTTAAAACAGGCTTGATGCGATCGATAAGATTCATGGATACTCTAGCAGCGTCTTTAGCCCGGAACAGACATGCTTTGGCTTAAATCGTTTCATATTATTTTTGTCGTGAGTTGGTTCGCCGGCTTGTTTTACTTGCCCCGTTTATTCGTCAACCACGCCATGACCCAAGATGCCGCCGTCGCCGCGCAGCTCGCGCTCATGGAGCGCAAACTATACCGCTTTATCACGCCGCTTGCCCTACTCGCGGTATTGACCGGCATGGGCTTATGGCTGGCGTATGGATTTGCCGGCACTTGGTTGTGGCTCAAGCTGGGCTTGGTCGCCGGGCTGATTGCTTACCATATTTATTGCGGCTATTTGCTGCGCGCGTTTCAACGTGGCGGCAACCGACGCGGCCACATTTGGTATCGCTGGTTCAATGAAATCCCGGTGCTATTACTGATCGCCGTGGTGTTATTAGTCGTGCTCAAACCGAATTTTTAAAGCCGCCTCAAGGCACAGAAAGTTTTATGCAACATTTTTTTGCGACTTGCCCGCGCGGCCTTGAAGCCGTGCTGATGGAAGAATTAGCGGCGCTGGGGGCGATGCAAACCCAAGCCAGCGATGGCGGCGTGCATTTCCGTGGAGAAATGGCGCTGTGTTATCGCCTCAATTTACATAGCCGCGTGGCGTCGCGGGTACTCTGGCAAATTGCCCGCCCACCTTACCGCAATGAAAAACACGTATACCAACACTGTGCCGCTCTGCCCTTGGAAAATTGTGTTAACGCCACCGAAA
>CAZKHT010000004.1:0-21873 GCA_964552595.1 uncultured Burkholderiales bacterium | reverse complement strand
AAGATGTCATCGGACGCGAGCTCGGGAGCGAACGGCAGATAACCGTTTCCAACACGCTGGCGCAATGCCCGGGGAAAAGTGATTTAGAGCGCACGAAACTATCATGGTGAAAGTCCCCGCGCAGCGCTGTCCCTTAAAAAGCTTGGGGTTCATTACGCTGCGGATTAAGGACGCGGTATGCGACCGCTTTCGCGAGTTGAGCGGCATACGTCCTAGTGTCGACACTCATTTACCCGAGGTGCGCATCCACGCCTATTTTGGTCCCGAACATGTCGCGCATTATTTAGACACCTCGGGCGAGGCTTTATTCAAACGCGGCTACCGGCATTTCACCGGCGAAGCGCCCTTACGTGAAAACCTCGCAGCGGGCATTTTAAAATTGGCAGGCTGGGCGCCTGGCATGCCCTTGCTTGACCCCATGTGCGGCAGCGGGACCTTCGTGGTCGAAGCGGGCTTGGTGAGCTTGGGCATACCACCGGGTGCCCATCGCGCTTTTGGTTTCCAGCGGCTGAAAAATTTCGACGCCGCCGCATGGGAAAAAATCCACGCTGAAATAAACGTGAAACGTACCGAGGAAAGCTTGCCGATATACGGCAGCGATCAAGATAAATGGGCGGTGATGGATGCGCGAAAAAATTTGGAGAATGCCGGCGTAGGCACGCGCGTCAGCCTAGAAGAGAAAAATATACTCGATACCTTTGCGCCGGCGGAGAACGGCCTAGTGGTCATGAATCCGCCTTACGGTGAGCGCTTGGGCGAAGCCGATGCATTGGCCGAGCTGTATCCCCAAATGGCGACGGTATTTAAGCAGCGCTTTGCCGGCTGGCGGGTGGCCATCCTGACCGCGGACACGCGTTTGCCCAAACTCATGCGGCTTAAGCCCTCGCGCAAAATCCCGTTGTTCAACGGGCCTATAGAATGCCGGTTGTATTTATTCGAGATGGTGGCGGGATCGAATCGGAAATAATGCGACCCCTGAAGGCTACACAATATCCAGATGATCTATCCCCGACATGATGTCGCGGTCTTTGGATTCTTGGCCGTGCAGTTTGATTTTCAGTCTGAGGTCGTTTAAAGAATCGGCATTGCGTAAGGCGTCCTCATACGTGATGAGGCCAGCCTCGTAGAGTTGGAATAAATGCTGATCGAAGGTTTGCATACCCAGCTCACGCGATTTCGCCATGACTTCTTTGATTTCGTGCACCGCGCCTTTGAAGATCAAGTCGGCGATGAAGGGCGAATTCAACATGATCTCCACCGCGGCGACCCGACCTTTGCCCTCTCGCCGCGCGATCAAACGCTGCGAGACGAAGGCTTTTAAATTCAGCGACAAATCCATGAGCAATTGCGAGCGCCTGTCTTCGGGGAAGAAGTTAATGATGCGATCCAAAGCTTGGTTAGCGCTATTCGCGTGCAAGGTGGATAGACATAGATGACCGGTTTCGGCGAAGGCAATCGCGTAATCCATGGTGGCGCGGTCGCGTATTTCGCCAATCAAAATCACGTCCGGTGCCTGACGCAGAGTATTTTTTAGCGCTGCAAACCAGTCCGCGGTGTCGACGCCGACTTCGCGCTGGGTGATGATGCTTTTCTTGTGCTCGTGCACATACTCTATCGGGTCTTCGATGGTGATGATGTGATCTTGCGAATGCTCATTTCGATAACCCACCATAGCGGCTAACGAAGTTGATTTACCGGACCCCGTGCCGCCGACAAAAATCACCAAGCCGCGTTTCGTCATGGACACATCGCGCAGCACTTCCGGCAAATTGAGTTCTTCGAAAGTCGGTATAGTTGAATTGATCTGCCGCAGCACGACGCCCACCCGCGCTTGCTGAATAAAGGTATTGACGCGGAAACGGCCGATTTCTGGGGGCGCGATGGCGAAGTTGCATTCCTTGGTGGATTCGAATTCCTGCGCTTGCTTGTCGTTCATGATGGAGCGCGCCAGCTCCATGGTGTGTTGCGGGGTCAAAGTTTGATTGGAAACTGGGGTGATGCGGCCATCAATTTTGAGCGCAGGGGGAAAACCCGCGGTGATGAATAAATCGGACGCCTTTTTGCTCACCATGAGACGCAATAAGTCGTGTATAAATTTTTGGGCCTGCTCTCTATCCATGCTGATCTCCTGGTGGCTATGCCGCCTTACCGCATTCTTACTCGCTAAACTTCGATCCTAAATTTTGGAATCTTTACGCGCTGCCTTGCGCGCTTCGCCTTCGCTCACCACATTGCGGCGCACCATGTCTTGTAAACATTGTTCCATAGTCTGCATGCCCAAGGCTTGCCCGGTTTGTATCGACGAATACATTTGCGCGACTTTGTTCTCGCGTATCAAATTGCGTATCGCCGGCGTGCCTATCATGATCTCGTGGGCAGCGACGCGGCCGCTGCCGTCTTTGGTTTTTAATAGGGTTTGCGCGATCACCGAGCGCAAGCTTTCGGACAACATCGCCCGGACCATGTCTTTCTCCGCCGCGGGGAAGACGTCGACGATGCGGTCCACCGTTTTAGCCGCCGAACTGGTGTGTAGGGTGGCGAACACCAAGTGGCCGGTTTCCGCTGCGGTCAAGGCCAAGCGTATGGTTTCCAGATCGCGCAACTCGCCCACCAATATCACATCCGGGTCTTCGCGCAAGGCTGAACGCAACGCATTGGCGAAAGATAAAGTATGCGGTCCCACCTCGCGCTGATTGATTAAGCATTTTTTGCTTTCGTGTAAAAACTCAATCGGGTCTTCCAAAGTCAGGATGTGGCCGTAATCGTTTTCGTTCACTTCATTGATCATGGCCGCCAAGGTGGTGGATTTACCCGAGCCGGTAGGTCCGGTCACCAAGACGATGCCATTAGGCTGCTGACAAAGTTCTTTAAAGATGGGCGGACAATTGAGCTGCTCTAAGGTTAAAACTTTGGACGGAATGGTACGGAAGGCTGCGGCGGCACCGCGCTGTTGATTAAAGGCATTGACCCGGAAACGCGCCAGATTGGGAATCTCGAAGGAGAAGTCGACTTCCAGCACTTCTTCATATTGCTTGCGCTGGGAATCATTCATGATGTCGTACACCATGCCGTGCACGCCTTTGTGATCCAGGGGCTCTACATTGATGCGACGGATATCGCCATTCACCCGTATGAGCGGCGGCAAGCCCGCCGAGAGATGCAAGTCGGATGCCTTGTTCTTGACCGAGAAGGCCAGCAGATCGGCAATTTCCATTTTATAATCCCTTCAATTTTCTTTCGCGGGCAATTTTTGCGAGCGCGACATTCAAGTTTGCGCGCCATCGATGTTTTCCTGAGCGCGCGCTTGGCTCACGGCGAGCCCATTATGACAACAATCTTAAACGCATTGCAAGCCGTGCGGACGCGGATTTCCAAGGCAATTGCCCAAGCCGGACGCGCCCCGGATTCGGTACGCTTACTCGCGGTGAGCAAACAGGTTAGCGCCAGTCAATTACACGAGGCTTACACCTTGGGTTTGACAGCCTTCGGTGAAAGCTATGTGCAAGAAGCGGTCAGAAAAATCGAAAACTTGAGCGCTTTGTCGATAGAGTGGCATTTCCTCGGGCCCTTGCAAAGCAATAAAACCAAGCTGATCGCGACAAATTTTGCGTGGGTGCACAGTGTGGATAGATTGAAACCGGCACAGCGCTTATCCGATCAGCGTGATCCGCTGACGCCCCCGCTGAATATATGTATACAAGTTAATGTAAGTGGTGAAACCAGCAAAAGCGGCGTAGCGCCTGAGGCCGCGCTGACCTTGGCGAATCAGCTACAAGCCCTACCCGGAATACAATTGCGGGGTTTGATGGCGATACCGGAGCATACTTCTGACAGCGACAGGCAGCGGGCGCAATTTCGCAGCCTGCGCTTATTACAAGAAGACTTGATCCAGCGAGGCCATGCTTTGGATACTTTATCCATGGGCATGTCCTCCGATCTTGAACTCGCGATAGCAGAAGGGGCCACTATCGTGCGGGTGGGTTCCGCGCTTTTTGGCGCGCGAACTAAAGATAGCCAGTAAGGCTTTGCGTTATTCAAATTGGCAACGATTTTTCCGGGGAGCGTAGCATGCAAATTTCTTTCATAGGCGGCGGCAATATGGCTGGCGCCTTAATCAGCGGGCTGGTTCAGCAGGGCTTCCCGCCTCGGGAAATTCAAGTGGTGGAGGTCAATCCCGATGCCCGAGCCTCGCTCACGCGGGCCTTTGAACTCAAGACTTATGCCGGTGTTAGCGAGGATGCGCTGCGTTGCTCAGTCTTAGTACTGGCGGTGAAACCGCAGCAATTGGCAGCGGTGGCGGCCGAAGTGCGGCCATGGTTGCGCGAGCAATTGGTGATTTCCATCGCCGCCGGCGTGCGCGCCCCCGATCTCGCGCGCTGGCTGGGGGGTTACAGCCGGGTCGTCCGGGCGATGCCGAATACGCCGGCCATGATACGGGCAGGCGTGACCGGCTTGTACGCGCTGCCCAGCGTCAGCGCCGAGCAGCGCGCCTTGGCGGAAAAAATTCTGAGCGCGGTGGGTAGTTGTGTGTGGTTAAACGATGAAGCGCAGATGGATGCTTTAACCGCAGTCTCGGGCAGCGGCCCGGCCTATGTGTTTTATTTCATCGAGGCCTTGGAACAGGGCGCATTGGATCTCGGCTTAACGCCGGCCCAGGCGCGTGAATTGGCGCTCGCCACTTTCTTGGGCGCGGCGCAATTAGCCCATAAAGGGCAAGTCGATCCCGCCACCTTGCGCAGCCAAGTCACCTCCAAGGGCGGCACCACCGAGCGCGCCCTTGAATCCATGGAGCAAGCCCAGGTGAAAACGGCGATACGCGCGGCGGTCAAAGCCGCGGCCGCACGCTCGCGGGAGTTGGGCGATGACTTAGGAAAAACCGGCTAATTCCTTGAGTTATGCTGCTAACCCTGTGAAAATGGCGCCAGCATGCTTATTGATGCCTTGATTTTTTTGCTCGACAGTGTGGCCACAGCGTTTATCGCCGTGTTGCTACTTCGCTTTCATTTACAAGCCACCCGTGCCCCTTATAACAATCCCTTGTCACAATTCGCCATGACCTTAACCGATTTCGCGGTGAAACCTGCGCGCCGTATGATTCCCGGCTGGGGCGGATGGGATTTGGCGACCTTGCTCATCGCTTGGCTGACAGAATTTATTCTCATCACCCTCGTCATTTTTTTAACCCTGCGCGGCACGCATTTCAGCGCAGCGACGCTAGGCGGAACGGCTTTAATCGCCTTCGTCGAACTGGCGAAAATCGCTTTATGGATGATTATCCTGTTGCAGTTTATGCTGTTCGTGGTGAGCTTCGCTAATCCGCACAGCCCGTATATGTCTTTACTCAATGCTATGAACCGGCCATTCACCCGACGCATACAACGCGTCTTGCCGCCCATAGGCAATATCGATTTGTCGCCCATGGTGGTGGTGCTCCTCTGCTCGGTCTTGCTCAATTTCATCTTGCCTTGGCTTGCTGGGCAAATCCGGGCGGGGATGGTATGAGCGCACAACTCGAACAACAAGTACGCGATTACCGCCAGTGGCGCGACGAGCTAATCGCCGCCATTGATATTTATCAGGGCTGGCTAGATGCGCATACCGAATTCGAAGCGCAACAATCGCTGAAAATTTTCGATCTCTTGGAAAGCCTGAAACAAGATCATGTCACCTTGGCTTTTGTGGCGGAATTTTCGCGGGGTAAGAGCGAGCTGATCAATGCCTTGTTTTTCGCCGATTTCAAAGAGCGCTTATTGCCCTCCGACGCCGGGCGCACCACCATGTGCCCCACGGAATTATTTTACGATCCGCGCGAGGAAGCCTATATCCGGCTGCTGCCCATCGAAAGCCGTTACCGTGACGAGAGTATCAGCCAACTCAAACGCAAACCCATAGAGTGGGTGACGACTAAGCTTAATCTCAATTCCACCGAAGCCATGATGGCCGCGCTGCAAAGCCTGACCGAGACCAAACTGGTCTCCAAAGTGGAAGCCCGCACCTTGGGCTTATGGGATGACCAAGATCCCACGCTGCAAGATATGTTGCGCGCCGGCGACCGCATAGAAATTCCCTCTTGGCGCCATGCCTTGATTAATTTTCCGCATCCTTTGCTTAAGAGTGGCCTAGCGATATTGGATACACCGGGTTTGAATGCCCTGGGCGCGGAGCCTGAGCTGACCTTGTCCATGATACCCAACGCGCATGCGGTGTTATTTTTGCTGGCGCTGGACACCGGCGTGACCAAGTCGGATATGGAGATTTGGCAAAAGCATGTGCAAAAGCAAGCCAAACACACCATCGCGGTGCTGAATAAAACCGATGTGTTGTGGGACGATTTAAAGTCGCAGGAGAAAATTCAGGAAAGCGTAGACCGGCAGCGCCAGGCGACGGCGCAGTTGCTTAATATTCCGGTGGCCAATGTGCTGGCCTTGTCCGCGCAAAAAGCCTTGGTCGGCAAAATCAAAGAAGATGCGTCCTTGCTCAAGCGCAGCGGTATAGAGCATCTGGAAAAAATGCTGGCAGAGGACATTATTCCGCAACGCCGGGAAATCCTACGCAAAAGCGTGACCCAGGAAATCGGCACCATGGTTTTGGCTTCTTACACCAGTGTGCGCAATCAGTTGGCCGCGATCCGGCATGAAGTCAGCGAACTGTCCTCGCTCTCCGGTAAAAATAAAGAAGTCATTCATAAAATGTTGACTCTGCTGGATCAAGACCGCACTAGCTACGATGAAACGGTGAAAGCCTTCAACGTCACGCGCGGGGTGATTACGCAGCAGGGCCGCATGTTGCTCAAGAATTTGAGCATAGACCGATTAGATGAAATTCTGGAAAAATCCCATGGCTCCATCAAAGGCAGTTGGACCACGGCCGGTTTATCGCGCGGCATGCAACAGCTCATTCGGCAAACCGCGCATCAATACCAGCACATCCACAAGCATGCGAAGCAGATTAAGGGTTTAGTCGATGCCGCTTATATACGTTTCCACGTCAAACATGGATTCGAGCGGCGGCACGCGCCGGAGTTGGCTATAGACCAATACATGGAGGCGATACGCAATTTGGCTCAGCGCTCCGAAGAGTTTTGTCATGACCCGATTAATATCATGACCGAGAAACATTTCTTAATCCGCAAATTTTTCTTAAGCGTCGCCGGTGAAGCCCGCACGATTTTCGAACGCACTCAAGCGGATTGCGAAGCCTGGTTGCGCAATGTGCTGGCGCCTTTGATCACGCAGATCAATGATCATAAGGTCCAAATTGAAAGACGCCTGGAAAATATACGCAAGATTCACGACAACATCGATTCCCTACAAGACCGCTTAAGCGAGCTGGAATCGAATCAACAAGCACTCACGCTACAACTGCGGGCATTGGAAGGCATACTCTCTAAATTGCAACGCCCACGCGAAGAAGCGCTCGCGCAGCAAGCCAGCGCCAGCTAAGCCTGGCTTTTTTTCTGTGCCTGCAAATGGCCTATCAATATGGGTATTAAACGCGCCGCCACCGCCTCCGGCGTATCCGTGACGGCTTGATCCCGCAATTGCGTGACGCGCATGCCTTGATAGCCACAGGGATTGATATCCGAAAAAGGCGCGAGATCCATGTCTACGTTCAGCGCCAAGCCGTGATAAGTCCTGGCATGTTTCACCCGCAATCCCAAGGCGGCGATTTTCGCCTCGTTCACATACACGCCGGGCGCTTTATCTTTGCGCTGGCCGTGTATGCCATAGCTAAAGAGCAGATCCAGAATCGATTGCTCTATACGTGTCACCAATTCGCGCACGCCATAAGCGCGCCGCGCTAAATCCAGCATGAGGTAAATGACCAGCTGACCGGGACCATGGTAGGTCACTTGGCCGCCGCGATCTATCGGCAGAACAGGAATATCGCTCTCACGTAAGAGGTGTTCGCGCTTGCCGGCGAGGCCCAGGGTAAATACCGGTGGATGTTGCAACACCCAGATTTCATCGCGGGTATGCGCGTCGCGCGCGGCGGTGAAAGCTTGCATGGATCGCCAAGTCAGGGCGCACTCCACCAAGCCGAGATCTTTCACCAAGGGGATATCGTCTTCTGCAACCGCGCTGAGATTTGCGGCAGGCATCGCCAGCTTACAACATCATTTTGACAAAAGGCTGCGCGCTCAACTCGCGGTAAAGATCGTCCAACTGCGCTTGCGAGACGGCGTTAATCGTGCAAGTGATGCCGTTATAGCGTCCTTGTTTGCTGGGGCGTATTTCAATTGTGCTGGCGTCGAAATCCGGCGCATGTTTCAAGACTATGGCCAACACTTGATCGGCAAAATCCGCGCTCGCCTCGCCCATGATCTTGATCGGGAAAGGGGTGGGGAATTGCAATAAGGTGGTTTTCTCTTCCGCCATCAACTGGGCTCGCGCATGGTGGTGGCTTTGAAATTTTGATAAAGCCCGTCCATACGCTGAAACAAGGGCCCGGGAAGCCCTGTGCCGACCGGCTGGCCGTCGAGCTGGGTGATGGGCAGCACTTCCCGCGTGGACGAGGTCAGCCAAATTTCATCGGCTGTGCGTAGCTCGGATTCCGCCACCGGCGCCACACGCGTCGTTAAGCCATGGGTGTGCGCCAACTCCAGCACTAAATCATAAGTGATGCCGGGTAGCATTAAATGATTTTTGGGCGGTGCCAGGATCACGCCTTTGCGCACCACAAAAATATTGCTCGCCGCGCCCTCGGTCATGAAACCATCGCGAATTAATATGGCCTCGGCGGCGCCGGCGGCCACGGCGGTCTGCCGCAATAAAACATTGGGCAGCAAGGATACCGATTTAATATCGCAACGCAGCCAACGATTATCCTGGGTAGTGATGCCGATTAAGCCCCGCTGTTTCAAAGCCGCGTCCGGCGGCGTCAGCACGGAACTCATCATGAATACCGTGGGCACGCTGGTTTGCGGAAAAGCATGATCCCTTTTCGCCACGCCACGGGTAATGTGTAAATACAGGTATTGGTCCTCACCAGTATTGTGCGCGATGAGTTGCGCGATCAAAGCCGCCCATTCCTCATCGCGATGCGGATTAGCCAGGCTGATCGCATTCAAACTATTTTGCAGCCGGCGCAAATGCTCGCTTAAGCGAAACGGGCGCCGCGAATAAACCGGAATGACTTCGTAAATACCATCCCCGAAAATAAACCCGCGATCCAAAACCGGAATCCGCGCTTCTTCCAAGGGCATGAAGGTGCCATTGAGATAAATCATTTGAACCACAACTTCATGCTGTCCCACATCCTTCCGAAGAAACCGGCAACCGGCACTGAATCCAAGGCTTGCAAAGGAAAACTGGCCACCGGCTTCGCGTTAATCAACACATTCAAAGTGCCCACATTTTGGCCCTGGCTTAGGGGCGCGAGCAAGGGCTGGCGACTGGTAAGCGAAATTTTTGCTTGCGCGTATTGCCCCCTGGGCAAGGTGAGATAGGCATCCTGTAAAAATCCCGCCCGCACGGTATTCGCGCTGCCTTTGTAAACCGGCAGGCTGACGATGGTTTGGTTCGCCTGATACAAGCGATATGTCTCATAAAACTGGAAACCAAAATTAAGAAGTTTTTGACTCTCGGTGGTGCGCGCATTATCCGACGTGGTTCCCAACATCACCGAAATCAAACGCATTTGGCCGCGCTTGGCCGAGGCAATTAAGCAATAGCCCGCAGATTCCGTATGCCCGGTTTTCATACCATCGACATAAGGGTCTTGCCACAGCAGCCGATTGCGATTGGGCTGGGTGATGTTGTTGTAGCGATATTCCTTCATCGAAGACAATTTGTAATACTCAGGGAAATCGTGAATCAAAGCGGCCGCGAGCAGGGCTAAATCACGCGCGGTGGAATAGTGCTGAGCATGCGGCAGGCCAGTAGCATTCATAAAATGCGTATTTTTCATCCCTAGGCGTTGCGCCTCACGGTTCATCAAGGTCACAAAAGCCTCTTCGCTGCCCGCGATGCCTTCAGCCAAGGTAATACAAGCGTCGTTGCCCGACTGCACTATCATGCCTTTCATCAAATCTTCCACGGGCACCAGGGTGTTTAATTTAATGAACATCCGCGAGCCCTCGGTACGCCAGGCTTTTTCTGACACAGGCAAGGTCTGATTGAGACGGAGTCGACCTTGTTTCAGGGCGGTGAAGGTCAAGTACTCGGTCATCAATTTGGTCAGCGACGCCGGCTCCATACGTTCATCGGGTTTTTGTGCTTGCAGGATTTGGCCGCTTTGGAAATCCATTAACACATAGGCGCGGGCCGCCACTTCCGGCGCGGGCGGCGGCGGCAGTAAGCCGGAGTCCGCGCCTAGGCTTAGGTTGGTAAATAAAAATAAGCAAAGGAATAAAATTGATTTCATAGCAACGCCAAATAAGAATTGAAGGGATAAAAAAGAAAGGCTGCAATCGGAAGAGAGAAGTTACACGCTGTTCAACCTCGCCAATAAGCTGTGCATTTTTTCCGAATCTTCGCTCTTGAGCATTTTCGACACCAAGCCATGAATTTCGGGCAAATTGGTTTTTAACACTTGTTGTTTTACCGCCAACAAATGCGCCGGATGCATGGAGAATTCACGCAGGCCAAACCCTAGCAGCAAACGGGTGAGACGCGGATCGCCGCCCATTTCGCCGCAGACCGCGACCGGGGTGCCGGCGCGGTTGGCGGTGCGTATGGTGTGCGCGACTAATTGCAAGACGGCGGGGTGTAGCGGATCGTATAAATGCGCTACCGCGTCATCGGTGCGGTCTATGGCCAGGGTATATTGAATTAAATCGTTGGTGCCTATGGAAAGAAAATCCAGCTTCTTGGCAAAGCTTTGTACGATTAGCGCAGCCGCCGGAATTTCTATCATGCCGCCGACTTTAATGCCTTTATCGTAAGGCATATTTTCCGCATCTAAACTTTCCCGGGCGGCATTGATGTGCTGCAAGGTTTGTTCTAATTCCGTCAGCGTGGACAACATGGGCACCAGTATTTGCACACGCCCATAGTGCGAGGCACGCAAGATCGCGCGAATTTGCGTGCGGAATAAATGCGGCTCGGCCAGGCATAAACGGATCGCGCGCAGTCCCAGCGCTGGATTGGCGCTTTGCCCATGCTCCATTTGCGTAAGCTGTTTATCCGCGCCCAAATCCAGGGTGCGTATGGTCAGGGGCAGACCTTGCAAGCCCTCGGCGACGGTGCGATAGGCTTCGAATTGCTCCTCCTCACCGGGCAAGTCGGGACGATTCATGAACAGAAATTCGCTGCGGAACAAGCCTATGCCGGCGGCGCCGTTGTCTCGCACCAACGCCACGTCTTGCGGTAATTCGATATTCGCCATCAGCGCTACCGCCGTGCCGTCCAAGGTCCGCGTGGCAGCGCTGGCCAGACGCTTCAGTTTTTGCTGATCAATGTCCCACTGGTTTTGCTTAATCCGATATTCGGCCAAGACGTGCTGATCGGGATTCACGATCACCACGCCTTGGTCGCCGTCCACTATCAAGAGCTCGCGTTCGCGGATTAATTGCCGCGCATGATGCAAGGCGACGACCGAGGGAATATTCAAACTGCGGGCAAGAATCGCGGTATGCGAAGTCGCGCCGCCGACATCGGTGATGAAGGCGGCGAACTGATGGCGCTTGAATAAAATCATATCCGCCGGCGATAAATCGTGCGCCACCAAAATACTCGCTTCTTCCGGCGTGGTATCCGCGGTCGGCACCCCGGGATGACCAAGTAAAGCCTTTAATACGCGCTCCACGACTTGAATCACATCGTTTTGCCGCTCGCGCAAATAACTGTCTTCGATATTGTCGAATTGATCGAGTAGGTTCTCGAGTTGCTGGGTCAAGGCCCACTCCGCATTACACCCTTGCGCCTCTATCAATTGCCGCGGCACCTTAGATAAGGAGGAGTCGTTCAATATCATCAAATGCACATCGAGAAAGGCTTCCACTTCCGCCGGTGCATTGCTGGGGATATGCGCGCGCATGGATTCCATTTCCGCGCGCGTGGTGGCGATGGCGGCATCGAAACGCATCACCTCCTCGGCGACCAAGTCCCTGGGCAAGACATAGTGCGGAACTTCCAAGGTGGCGTGCGACACCAGGTGGGCAAAGCCAATGGCGATGCCCCCGGAAACCGCGACCCCATGCATGGTAAAACTCATGCCGGATACACGCGGTCGCAAGGACTCATTCGCCCTCGCCAAATTTGTCATTGATTAAGTTAAGCACGGCATCCATGGCGGCGGCTTCATCCGGGCCATGGGTTTCAATCGCAATAGTGGTGCCCTTGGCGGCGGCCAACATCATCACGCCCATAATACTTTTGGCGTTGACTTTATTGCCATTGCGTCCCAGATGCACTTCACTTTGGAATTGATTCGCGATTTGCGAGAGCTTGGCCGAGGCCCGCGCATGTAAGCCCAGCTTATTGATGATTTCAACGTCCTGTTGCAACACGGCAGGCTTCCTTAGACACTTCGATCACACCATCTCGACCGCCGCTGATGGCCTTGTCGACTAAGACTGATAAAGGTTCATTGCGATAGGTGAGCACTCTGACCAGCATGGGTAAATTCACACCGGCCACGACTTCCAATTTACCCGGCTCCATTAAGCGGCAACAAATATTGCAAGGCGTAGCGCCATACATATCGCTGAGCACCAATACGCCCTCGCCTTGATCGAGTGCTTGCACCATTTCCTGCAAACGCGGGGCCAAGGTTGCGAGCTCATCGTTCAAGGCGACGCCGATTTGCGCCAGATGCGGCGGGTGGCCGCCGAATACATGGCTCGCGCAATGAATTAAGCTTTCACCCAAATTGCCGTGCGCGATAATCAAAATGCCTATCATCAAGCCACCTGCTTTCCGTTCCGCGATCTTGCTCGTTTTTATCGACTGCTTATGGATGTACGCGCTGTGCGCGCGCTGCCATGGCTTCGGTCATGACTATTTTACCGCTTTCATCCACGCGCAACCCAGCTTTGATGCCTAAGTTCGCCAACTGCGCCTGCCAATCCCCATCGGCCACGATAAACGCCGGCTTGGAAGCCACATCAGACAAGACGCCCGCCTGCGGGCCGGGCGGCGCTAACACGGTGAGGGATTGAGTATGCATGGCGGGATAGCCGGTGCGCGGATCGATGATGTGACAATAACGCCGTCCGCCAAGTTCAAAATAACGTTGATAATCGCCCGAGGTGCCGATGGCCTCGCCATCGCGTAAATCCAGTTCCACAATCGCGCCCGCGCCGCGCGGTGCTTGCACTCCGATATGCCACGGCCGTCCGCCATGTTGCCCCAGCGCAATCAGATTGCCGCCGATATTGACCAGAGCATTGCGGATTTGATGCGCCCGTAAAATTTGCAGCGCGCGATCCAAGGCTAAACCTTTCGCATAGCCGCCGAAATCCAATTGCACGGCGCGATTGCTGCTGCGGGCGCGGTTTTGGGCATCTATGCTGATATCCGCCAGGCGCGGTTGCGCCGCAAGCCAAGCTGAAATTTCCGAGGTCCCGGGCGAGCGCGCGGGAAATTCATCTCCCTGGAAGCCCCATAAGCGAATCAAGCCGCCTATTGCCGGATTGAATAAATTTCCCGAGGCGTCGGCATAGCGCCGCGCGTCGCGTATGGCGGCGGCGAGTTCAGGACTGATTTGCTGGGATGCACCACGCGCGAACGCCGCATTCAGCGCCGTCAGCGGACTGGGTTTCCAAGCATGGAATACGCGATGCAATCTATCAAATTCCGCCAGCACCGCGTTGGCCGCGCTGCGCGCTTGCGCCTCGGGCGCGTCGGCAATGCTGATTTCGACTTGCGTGCCGAAAACATAAGACTGCTGGGTGTAGAGCGGTTTTTCGCCACAGCCGGTTAATAAAAATAACAGCAAGACCCAGCAGGCGCGGCGCATCAAAGTGAACATTGCCTTGCGCTCAGGCGCTCCCTACCCTGCGCTCCAAGGCATGGACCACCATGGCGGCGACATCGCAGCCGCTTTGCGCGGCAATCTCTTGCATGCCGGTAGGACTGGTGACATTAATTTCGGTCAGATAATCGCCTATCACATCTAGCCCGACCAAAAACAAACCCGCCGCTTTCAATACCGGTGCTACGGTTTCCGCGATTTCTCTATCGCGCCTGCTCAAGGCTTGCGCCACGCCTGTGCCACCGGCGGCGAGATTGCCACGGGTTTCGCCCGGCTTGGGAATGCGAGCGAGCGCCATGGGCGCGACCTCACCATCCACTAGCAAAATGCGTTTATCGCCATTCACTATTTCCGGAATATAACGCTGCGCCATCACGCTGCGCGTTTCTAAGGCGGTGATGGTTTCCAAAATGACATTTATATTCGGATCGGAGGTCCTTAAGCGAAACACGCCGGCACCGCCCATGCCGTCTAGAGGCTTGACGATGATGTCTTGCTCCTCGCTCAAGAATTGAGCTATCACCGCGCGCTGGCGGGTCACGATAGTCGGTGCGATGAACTGCGGAAATTTGGCAATCGCGAGCTTCTCGTTGAAATTGCGGATCGCGGCGGGATCATTAAATACACGCGCCCCTTGGCTTTGCGCAACCTCCAGCAAATAGGTGCTGAAAATATATTCCATATCGAAAGGTGGATCTTTGCGCATCAGCACCGCGTCGAAATCTTGTAGCGGGGTCGCGACACTTGCCCCCGCCGTGTACCAAGGATGATCTTCTGGATGTATCCGCAAGGGCCGGGCGTGCGCTAAGACCTGGCCGGCTTTGAGCAGCAAGTCTGGTTGTTGTATCGCGTACAAGTCATGGCCGCGCGCCGCCGCGGCGCGCATGATGGCGACGCTGGAATCTTTATAACTTTTGAGCTGCTCGAGGGGATCGAGGATGAGGGACAGACGCATGGATGCTTAGGCGGCTATCACTTCTTTAGTCTTCTGTGGATCGGCACGCGCGAGTTCTATAGAAGCCGCCAGTAAAGCCAAGCGCGCCACCACGCCGTAGGTGTAAAAGCGATTGGGCGGAGCATCCGGCTGGCCGGCGCAATCCGGCAAGGAACACGGCGTCTCAAACGCCAGCGGCACGAAACGCATTCCCGGCGCGTTCAGATTTTCATCGATATCACGTTCGGTATGCACCCGATAAAAACCGCCGACGACGAAGCGATCTATCATATACACCACCGGTTCGGCGACGGCTTCATTCAGCTTTTCGAAGGTGTACACGCCTTCTTGAATGATGACTTCGGTCACTTGCTGGCCTTCTTTGATCACGGCCATTTTATTCCGCTGCTTGCGATTTAAATCGCGCACATCATCCGGCGATTTAGCGGTCATAATACCCATGCCATAAGTGCCGGAGTCGGCTTTCACGATCACAAAGGGCTCACTTTTAATCCCGTATTCTTTGTATTTGGCGCCTATGTCATCGAGTAAATGCGCGACATGTTCCGCTAAACATTCCTCGCCATCTCGCGTTTGAAAATCCACTCGGCCACAACTCTCAAAATAGGGATTAATCATCCACGGGTCCACGCCTATGAGTTTGGCGAATTGCTGCGCCACTTCGTTATAGGCGGCAAAGTGATCGGATTTACGCCGCGTCGCCCAACCGGCATGTAGCGGCGGGATCACGGTTTGATCCAAGCCGCGCAAAATATCGGGTATGCCGGCCGACAAATCGTTATTCAAAATAATCGCGCAAGGATCGAAGCCGGCGACTTTCAAGCGATTGCCTTCGCGCACCAAGGGTTCTAGCCACAAGGATTCGCCATTCGGCAAGGCCACCGGTGTAGGCGTGGTGATTTCTGGTATTAGGGTGCCTATGCGCACATGCAAACCGGCTTGACGCAGGATGTAGCGCAAGGACGCGACATTTTGTAGATAAAAAGAATTACGTGTGTGGTTTTCGGGAATCAACAAAAAGCGCTGGGCATCGGGACAGATTTTTTCCACCGCCGCTTGCGCCGCCAATACGCAGAGCGATAAAAAATGCGGATTGAGATTGTTAAACCCGCCCGGAAATAAATTGGTGTCCACCGGCGCCAGTTTGAAACCGGCATTACGCAAATCCACGGAACAATAAAAGGGCACGCTATGCGTTTGCCACTGGGAGCGAAACCAATGCTCTATCGAGGGCATGGCTTCTAAAATCCGTTTTTCGATTTCTAAGAGAGGGCCGGATAAAGCTGTGGTGAGGTGGGGAACCATAAATCCATCTTGGTAAAGCGGGGAGAAGATTGTAGCGTATTTCATTCTAGCTAAAACAGCACGGGGATAAGGGGCTTATGAGAGGGGGAATCAGTAGCCGGCAAGGAACTGACCGCACAAGAAAAGACGGGCGTCCGAAGACGCCCGCGAAATCCCCAATTGCTGGAGAGAGGAAGTACTCTTTACACGACGCTGCCGGTATTCACTACACCCACAGGTCTACTACATTCGCTTGGCAACGCGATGAAGCGTTGCGCTTACTTGTGTAATAGCAACAGCTATACCAGCTTGCGCGGCATAAAATCTGAACGGCCGAAATTAGCCCTAAGCTTTTCAACCTTAAGGAAATATATTTAAATTTAAGAAAAAACGTTGCTACGTGGGCTACGTTAGCGAGGCGATTCGCATACATAAAGCGGTCTATTCGTGCGTGTTAATGGGGCAATGGGACCGCAAAGGGTGCATGCAATGCGTGAGATGATCATGCATCCGGAAAGACTGGAAGCTATAGGAAGTCCGAGCCATTTCTAATACAGGAAAACACGTGAGCTTTAATATTACCTGCGCGAGTAATGCCGATATTCCCGCGCTCGCCGAACTTCTAAGCTTGCTTTTTACTCTGGAGCAAGACATGCGGCCGGATCTCGAGAAACAAAAGCGTGGCTTGGGTTTGCTGCTGCAAGAGACGCAGCGAGCGCGGGTGTTGGTGGCACGTGACGATTCGCGGCGCGCGGTGGGCATGGTCAGTGGGCAGCTGGTTGTCTCTACCGCCGAGGGCGGTTTGTCGGTCTGGGTGGAAGATTTAATTATCGCCGCGGATTTTCGCGGGCTCGGCATAGGGCGAGCTTTATTGGATAACCTGTTGCAATGGGCCAAAGCGCAAGGCGCAAGTCGCGCGCAATTGCTCGCGGATAATGATAACCAGCCGGCCTGGGATTTTTATGAACGATTGGGCTGGCAGAATATGCATATGGGTGCAAAGCGCCTTTTTTTGTGACCATCTTCTAGCGAAAAAAACGGGCGCCTCGCAGCGCCCGTTTTTAATTACTGCGATTGCAATTTAAGCGTGGTAAGCGTGCTCACCGTGCTGAGTTTCATCCAAGCCCGTGCGCTCTTCGTCTTCCGGTACGCGGAAGCCGATGATGACGTCGACGATCTTGTAGGCAATGAAAGCCACCACCGAAGATACCACCAGCGACGTACCCACCGCCCATAACTGGCTGATCACTTGTGTGGTCATATCGAAGTCGCCGACTTTGTTTGCCACGTAGTCATAGATACCGGTGCCGCCCAAATTCGGGGAAACCAGAACGCCAGTCGCAATCGCGCCGAAGATCCCGCCCAAGCAGTGCACACCGAACACGTCCAAGGTGTCGTCATAGCCCAATTTGGATTTAAGCCAAGTCACCGCCCATAAGCATAGTGGGCCGACGATAAAGCCTATTGCCAAAGCACCCACCGGACCGACAAAACCGCAAGCAGGGGTGATCGCAACCAAACCCGCGACGGCGCCCGAAGCTGCGCCCAGCATTGTTGGCTTACCGCGGAACATCCATTCCGCAAACATCCAAGACAAGGCTGCCATGGCAGTCGCGACATGGGTGTTGATGAAGGCCATAGCCGCAGTTCCGTTTGCTTCCAGATTGGAACCAACGTTGAAGCCGAACCAGCCCATCCACAACAAGGACGCGCCTATCATGGTCATGGTCAGGCTATGCGGCGGCATGGCTTCCTTGCGATAGCCTATGCGCTTGCCCACCAATAGCGCCACTACTAAGCCGGCAATACCCGCATTGATATGCACCACGGTTCCGCCGGCAAAGTCGATCGCGCCTTTTTGGAACAAGAAGCCCGCAGTCTTGCCGGCAGCTTCACCCGCAGCCGCGTTGGTGTACGCATCGGGGCCCGCCCAATACCACACCATGTGCGCGATAGGCAGATAGGAGAAAGTAAACCACAGAGCCATGAAAAACAGCACCGCAGAAAACTTCACGCGCTCCGCGAAGGCACCTAAAATCAGCGCTGGCGTAATCGCCGCGAAGGTGAGCTGGAAAGCGACGTAGATGTATTCCGGAATCACCACGCCTTTGCTAAAAGTCCCCACGGTGGAGTCCGTCGTTACTCCATGCAAAAACAATCGGCCAAATCCGCCAAAGAAGGGCGTGCCCTCTGTGAACGCAACAGAATAGCCATAGATCATCCATAGTATGGATATCAAACAGAAGGTCACAAACACTTGCATGAGTACCGACAACATATTTTTTGACCGCACCATGCCACCGTAAAACAATGCAAAGCCAGGTATGGTCATCAAAATGACAAAGGCAGTGGCTACTATCATCCCAGCCGTGTCACCCTTATTGGGAACAGGTGCAGCTGCGGCAGCGGCAGCCGGTGCGGCTGCGGCGGGTGCCGCGGTCGCGGGCGCGGCCTCTGTTGCCGGTGCAGGGGCAGGTGCAAGCGTCGCGGGCGCAGCGGCGGCTGGCGCGGCGGGTGCCGCGGCATCTTGTGCGACTGCCGCGCCGCTGATAAATCCTAAGCTCCCCACTAATGCGAGCAAGGTAATCCAGTGCTTCATGGTGTTCTCCTTATAGCGCATCCGGACCGGCTTCACCGGTGCGGATACGGATGACTTGGCCGAGATCGAACACAAAAATCTTTCCATCCCCAATTTTGCCGGTGTTCGCGGACTTGGTAATCGCATCGATTACTTGATCCAGCATCTCGGCCTTGATGGCGACTTCAATTTTCACCTTGGGTAAAAAGTCCACCACATACTCTGCCCCCCGATAGAGTTCGGTGTGGCCTTTTTGCCGTCCAAAGCCTTTCACCTCGGTCACGGTCACGCCCTGCACGCCTATGGCGGACAGCGCTTCGCGCACCTCGTCGAGCTTGAACGGCTTGATGATTGCCGTAACAAATTTCATGTTCTCTCCTTGTTTAAGTCGGCCCAAGGTGGCTGCGAGCCTCGCGCGCAGCCACCTTGGTTATTACGTTAGAAGGTTTTGGAGATAAAGACCGTGGTTTGATCGTTAGCGATATTTTTGGGAAACACGCCAGTCCCGGCAAATCCGCTCACGGTGCAGCTTTGGTTATATGCGCCGTATCCTTGACAGGTTGCGCTATTCGTATCTGTATAGGCTATACCCAAGGTGACGCCTTCCAAGGATTTGGACATTTTTCCCATGTCGTAGGTTAAGCTCACTTTCCAGTCATCGTAAGAATAAACCGAATCGTTATCGCGATTGCTGCCAGCTAACAAGGGATCTTTACCTTTGTATTTCTGCATTCCGTAGTGAGCACCTAGCGTTAAACCCGTCTCACCGATGGGAAGGGCGGCCGACAGATCTAAATAATTTGTGCCGCTCGAATCTGCAACGCCGAAAGTTTTATTGCCAATGCTTTGAGAATATTTCAAGGTGAACCATTTCCAACTGCCAGCAACGTAAGCTTCCAAGGTATCGGCCTTTGAATAACCCATACCTGTTACCAGGTCGCCCGGGTAATAGTATTGGAGCAAGCCAACGTCAATCCCAAAATCACCAAAGGTTTTTTTGAAACCACCGTAGAAATCCCATTCCATACTTCCACCGCTCTTATAAGTCCCGGTCGAAGAATTAGAAGTGGAGCTAGCGTTTTCTTTCAGCCAGGAAATATTCGAAGCCCAAGTCCCCAAATAAAAGCCACTAGAATGCGTGAAATCGAAGCCGCCCTGGATAGCCGGTTCTTCATTCGTTTGCGTTAAACCGCGAAACACGTATTGGCTGTACAAGCCCACATTAGCGGTTAAGGTAAAAGGCGGAGGAGGCGCGTCCGCTGCGAAGGCCGTGCTACCCACCAACCCAGCGGCCGCAAGGCTGGCTAATAAAGCGGTTTGCTTGAATTTGATCATGATTTCTTCCTTATTTGGTTCAGTGAATTTGTAGCACTGCTCCTTGAGCATGTAGCGTGCCAGAAACTAAATTAAATAAATTCAGTCACTTATTCACCAATCAAAAAAACCAAGGGATATTCAGGTGCTAAGACGGTGCAATATGAAGGTGCATCGCACCAAACGAGTGCTCTTCTTTTGCGCGCGATCCAGGGCGTGGTTAAATGCTGAATTCTTGCATCATGCCAAACGCTTAGAGCAGCAGATTTGCTACACTCGAATTGCGTATTCACAGGAGGAACTATGTTGAAGCAAAAGTTGGTCGACGAAGTCAGCGCGAAATTAAAGGAGGTTTTAGCTCAGTCGCCTGCCGCGGACATCGAAAAAAATATGCGCGCCATGTTGCAAAGTATTTTTTCTAAACTGGATTTGGTGACCCGAGAAGAATTCGACGTGCAACGCGAAGTCTTATTGCGCACCCGGGAAAAACTCACATTGCTGGAAGCCAAGATCGCTACGATGGAAGTGCAAAGCCCTGCCTCTGATCCGTTTAAGCCGAGTTTGTAATTGATTCCGTCTCAAGTTTCATGCCGCTGATGAGAGTGGCGCGGCTATGAGTTTGGCCGTCGTTTTTAGCCGTGCGCTACTTGGCATGGACGCGCCGCTGGTCACGGTGGAAGCGCATTTGGCGAATGGTTTGCCGATGTTCACCATCGTCGGCTTACCCGAAGCCGAGGTCAAAGAAGCGCGTGATCGCGTGCGCGCCGCTTTGTTGAACGCAGGGTTTGAATTCCCGGCCAGGCGTATCACGGTGAATCTCGCTCCTGCCGATTTACCTAAGGAAAGCGGACGCTTCGATTTGCCCATCGCGCTCGGCATACTCGCCGCCTCGGGCCAAATTCCGGCGCAGCAATTGGCGGACTATGAATTCGCGGGCGAATTGGCCTTGACCGGCGATCTGCGTCGCATACGCGGTGCGTTGGCCATGACTTATAAGACTGCGCACGAAGGCCGCACCTTTATTTTGCCCGAAGAAAACGCGGCGGAAGCGGCTTTGGTAACTGCCGCGAAGGTTTTGCCCGCGCGAAATTTATTGCAGGTATGCGCGCATTTTGCGGGCGGCGAGGTGCTGCAAAGCTACGCGCCGCAACTGAAGATTGCCGCGCCCGTATATTTGGATTTCAGCGAAGTAAAAGGCCAGCAACAAGCCAAACGCGCATTGGAAGTTGCTGCTGCCGGCGGCCATAGCGTGCTGATGAGCGGGCCGCCCGGCACGGGGAAATCCATGCTCGCGGCGCGCCTGCCAGGCATCTTGCCGGACATGACCGAGGGTGAAGCCCTTGAGGCGGCCGCGCTGCAATCCCTAGGCTCGCAAGGATTCAAATTGGCGAACTGGCGGCAGCGGCCTTACCGGGCGCCGCACCATACGGCATCCGCCGTCGCGCTGGTAGGTGGCGGTAGCCAAGTGCGTCCCGGTGAAATTTCGCTCGCGCATTGCGGGGTTTTATTTTTGGATGAGCTGCCCGAATTTGATCGCAAGGTGCTAGAGGTCTTGCGTGAGCCTTTGGAATCCGGACGCATTCATATTTCACGTGCCGCCAATCAAGCCGAGTATCCGGCACGGTTTCAGCTCATTGCCGCCATGAATCCTTGTCCTTGCGGGTATCTCGGGCACGGCAGTGGGCGGTGTCGCTGCACGCCGGATCAAGTCGCGCGCTATCGCGGAAAAATTTCCGGGCCCCTGCTCGATCGTATCGACTTACAAATCGAGGTGCCGAGCTTGCCGGAACATGAACTCACCGGCGCCGCCGCGGGCGAGGCTTGA
>CAZKHT010000003.1:0-30306 GCA_964552595.1 uncultured Burkholderiales bacterium | reverse complement strand
TCGGTGGAGGAAAGAAGGAAAGAGCTGGCCGTCATCGACAAGGCGAGGCAACAGCCCGATAAGGTACGCATGGTGCTAGATAAAATTAAAACCGACGGCCTGATGCCCACCCTAGATGCGGTAAGAAGCAAGCTAGATCAGCCGCTGCCGATGGGGTATTGCAATGTCGGCCGGGTCGTCGCCGTCGGCGCCGGAGTCACGGGTTTCGCGGTGGGTGATAGAGTCGCATCCAACGGCAAGCATGCGGAGATGGTCTGCGTTCCTATTAATCTCTGCGCAAAAATTCCTAGCTCGGTCGATGACGAGTCAGCAGCGTTCACTGTTATTAGTGCCATTGCCTTGCAAGGTCTACGTCTGGCGCAACCCACCTTGGGCGAACATTTTGTCGTGACTGGTTTAGGTCTCATAGGATTAGTCACAGTCCAATTATTGCGTGCGCACGGCTGCAGAGTGTTGGGGATTGATTTTGATCCTAAGAAACTGGAAATCGCACGCGCCTTAGGCGCCGAGACCGTGGATTTATCCCGAGGCGACGATCCCATCGCGGCCGCTATGGCTTTCTCGCGTGCCCATGGCGTGGATGGTGTATTGATTACTGCGTCAACGAAAAGTAATGAGCCTGTTCACCAAGCTGCCTTGATGTGCCGTAAGCGCGGTCGAATTGTACTGGTCGGCGTCACCGGCCTCGAACTCTCGCGCGCGGATTTTTTTGAGAAAGAACTCTCCTTTCAGGTCTCGTGCTCTTATGGCCCAGGACGCTACGATCCAGTGTATGAAGAGCAGGGGCACGATTACCCTTTTGGATATGTGCGGTGGACTGAGCAGCGCAACTTCGAAGCGGTGCTGGATATGTTGGCAGATCACAGAATGGATATGCGGCCGCTGATTTCACATCGCTTTGGTCTAGAGCAGGCAGAGGAAGCCTACCAGCTTGTGGGTGAGGGCGGCTTTTCCCTCGGCATTTTGTTGCAATATCCAAATGCCGAAACGAAATCCGATGTTGTACTGCAGGAACAGACCATACGGCTAAGCAAATCGCCTGCCACGATAAGCGCCGCGTCAAAATCCGCAGTGGTGGGCTTCATAGGTTCAGGCAATTACGCCACTATGGTACTTATTCCTGCATTCAAGCAAACAGCCGCAAAACTAAAGTCTGTCGGGTCCAGCGCAGGGGTTAGCGGAGTGCACGCTGCGCGTAAATTCGGGTTCGAAGAAACCACCACGGACAGCCACGCGCTTCTGGCCGATGCGGCAATCAATACCATAGTGATCACCACTCGGCATGATAGCCACGCCAAATTCGTCTGCCAAGCGCTGAGCGCCGGAAAACATGTTTTTGTGGAAAAGCCTTTGGCTTTAACGCGGGATGAATTGCAGTCAGTTCAAGCCAGCTATGCCGCCAGCCACTCGAAAGAGGCCGGGCCTTTATTAATGGTCGGTTTTAATCGCCGCTTTGCGCCGCAGGTACAAAAAATAAAGCATTTGCTTGCAGGCATGGCGGAGCCAAAATCTTTCGTGATGACTGTGAACGCGGGCGCGATTCCTGCCGAGCATTGGACGCAAGATAAAGCAATTGGAGGGGGCCGAATCATTGGAGAAGGTTGTCATTTCATCGATCTCCTGCGATTTCTTGCAGGTTTCCCTATCGTCTCTAGTCAGGCGGTGATGATGGGAGAGGCGCCAGGCCTACGAATACGCGACGATAAAGTTAGCTTTCATCTTACGTTTGCTGACGGCTCATTTGGCACCGTTCATTACTTAGCCAATGGCCATAAGTCTTTTCCGAAAGAACGCCTAGAAGTGTTTTGCGGTGGGCGCATTTTGCAGCTTGATAACTTTAGGAAACTGCGTGGCTACGGTTGGCCAGGTTTCCGAAAAATGAATTTATGGAAACAAGATAA
Organism: uncultured Burkholderiales bacterium; assembly: GCA_964552595.1. Taxonomy (GTDB): domain Bacteria; phylum Pseudomonadota; class Gammaproteobacteria; order Burkholderiales; family Thiobacteraceae; genus RBG-16-58-11. The sequence continues at coordinate 28,405 of CAZKHT010000003.1, read as the reverse complement.
AGGAAATGCCTCTTGTGTCGCGGCATTTGTGGCCGCGATTGAGGGGGGCACCGCCGCGCCTATTTCATTTGACGAACTAGTTGAAGCTACACGCGTCAGCTTTGACATTGCCGACGCGTTAATTTGATGGCTTACCTCTGTTCACCTTAACGGTATTTCCGTCGTGAAGACGCGTGTCGCGCGGGCGAGGCTTTACCTAAACACGGCGCGTTTTTTACGCCCCCGTCAGATCGCGTATTTTGTCTTGCGGCGACTTTATTCTAATAATAGAGTGCAACATCCTGCCGAACCCATTTTGCGGCGCCCGGGGGTTCAGTTCTTGCCACCCTTGTCGAAGGAAACAACGCGTAGGGCGAATAATCAATTCTGCTTTTTGAATGTATGTAAAGATTTTCGTTCAAATAGCGTCGATTGGGCGAGTGCCGAGATGCCTAAATTATGGCGTTACAACTTGCACTATTTCGATTACCTGCTCGATGACAATCGGCCCCTTAGCGAAAAGTCAGCATTAGTTTCCGATTGGATTCAACAAAATCCCATTGGAAAAGGAGACGGATGGGAACCGTATACGGCATCCTTGCGTATCGTCAATTGGATTAAGTTCTTTTTGCAACCCGATGACCTTTCGCCGCCTTCTCAAGAATATCTGCGCAGCTTATGCGAGCAGGCGGCTTGGCTGGAAATCAATGTTGAATACCATATCCTCGCGAATCATTACTTGAAGAACGGAAAGGCTCTTTATTTTGCGGGGGTATTCTCCTCCGGCAGCGACGCAGATCGATGGCTAAAGAAGGGGCGGGCGATATTACTAGAGGAAGCGAAGGAGCAAATCCTCCCAGACGGGGGGCATTACGAAAGAAGTCCTATGTACCACGCCATTGTGGCCGAAGATTATTTAGATGTGTTAAATCTCATGCGCAATAGCGCGATGGAGTCCTCAACCACCATCGAATTTCTTAAAGATAAAGTTACGAAGGCGCTAGATTATCTGCATGATATAACCATGACGGACGGGAATATCCCCCTATTTAACGATGCAGCCTTCGGTATTGCCCCTACGCCCGAACAACTCTTTGCCTATGCCAGACGGGTTATCGGGTATGAACGTCCGGCTTACCCGCACGACCTTACGGTGACCGCGAAGAAGGATTCTGGTTACTTCGTCCTGCGCCAGGGAGAGGATGCCTTGGTCTTCGATTGTGGCCCGGTAGGGCCTGATTATCAGCCTGGACACGCCCATTGCGATATTTTAAGTTATGAATTAAGCCTGAACGGAAGACGCGTGGTGGTAGATAGTGGGGTGTATGACTACGAAAACAGTCCCGAGCGCCGCTACGCGCGTAGCACTAAAGCGCATAACACCGTGAGTGTTGATGAGACCGAACAATCGGAAATCTGGGATGTATTTAGAGTCGCAAGACGCGCCTATCCTTTATTTGCCTCTATCACGCAATCGGGACTCTCGACTGTGCATATGGAAGGCGCTCACGATGGATACAAGCGGCTCAAAGGCAATATCACCCACACCCGTTCTATTAACTTTAATGAAACGGAAGGCTATTGCATTTGTGATAAATTGGAGGGAAGGGGTAGGCACTTAGTCGAAAGCTACATCCATTTGCATCCCGATTTTTCAGTTACGGTAAATCATGATGTAATAGCTATTTCAACCCCAAATAAACGGGTTTTTGCGGTTATTCAAGTCAACAGCGGAAATATTCGGGTGGAACGCGGATGGTATTTTCCGGAGTTCGGCGTGAAAATGGAAAATGTATTAATTGTTTTATGGCTTGATAACAATTTGCCACTGCAATTGAATTACCAAATAAAAAAATTTAGGGCCTAGTGCAGCCGAGAGTATTTAATCTCGCGCCACTCCCAATGCGCGAAAGTACAGATGCAAGCTCATACTTCCCGTAAGAATAAAACAGGGAAACGCGAATGCTTTCCCATAATATTGAGTATTGAATGCGCATTTTATTTTTATCTCATTATTTCCCCCCCGAAGTAAATGCGCCCGCGTCGCGAACTTTCGAACATTGCAAGCAATGGGTGAAAGACGGACACGAGGTTTACGTGGTGACCTGCGCCCCCAATCATCCGCGAGGGAAGGTGTACGAAGGCTATCGCAACAAATTATTTCAAAAAGATGAAAAAGACGGCATTAAGGTGATCCGGGTGTGGACTTACGTTACCGCTAATGAAGGTTTCGTGAAGCGAACTTTGAATTACGTTTCCTATATGGTGGCGGTTATTTTTCTTATTCCCTTTCTTCCCAAAGCGGACGTCGTTATTTCCACCTCGCCGCAATTTTTTAACGGCCTTGCCGGCTATTTTGTCAGCCGCCTGAAACGCATGCCTTGGGTACTGGAGATACGGGATTTATGGCCAGAATCCATTCTTGTTGTCGGCGCGATAAAAAATAAATGGATTATTCGTTTTTTAGAGTTTCTTGAAAATTTTGCTTATCGCAAAGCCACCCATATTGTTCCGGTGACGGATTCCTTTAAACGCTACATGATAGGAAAAGGCATCTCGCCCGAAAAAATAACCGTGATTAAAAACGGGGTAGACCTTCAGTTTTATCAAGTCCTTCCAGAAATTGATTCGACAATGCAAGATCTCGGACTGGGCGGTAAATTTGTCGTTTCTTATTTTGGCACGCATGGCATGGCGCATCATTTGGAAACGATACTGGAGGCTGCGCAGATATTGCAGCCACAAGGGGATATCATTTTCCTTTTGGTGGGAGATGGAGCGGATAAGGCACGTATCGAGGCCATGCGCGACGCGATGAAACTGAGCAACGTTATGCTGCTCGGTCAACAAGCCAAAAGCAAAATGCCGCACTTATGGGCGAGTTCCAATGTGAGCCTAGTGTTGCTAAAAAAATCCGATTTATTTAAATCGGTCATCCCGTCAAAAATTTTTGAAAGCATGGCAATGCAGAAACCCATTATTCTTGGCGTGGAGGGCGAGAGCCAAGAAATCATCGAGGCAGCCAATTCTGGCCGCTGTATAACGCCAGAAAACAGCGCGCAGTTGGCTCAGCGTATTTTGGAACTGCGTGATAATCCTGCGCTTTGCTCGGAACTCGGTGAAAACGGTAGGAAGTATGTTGCTGAACACTTCGACAGGACATCCTTGGCTAGGCGCTACGAGGCTGTGATGCAATCGCTTTTAATCACTAATGAATCACCGATAAGTGTTAAGGACATGAATTCATGAACAGCAGTATGCGTGGCATCACTATTTGGAAATTCAAGCCCGGCTTATGGCTCATCCCCGTGCTTGCCTTGGGTGTCACATTGTTTTTATTTCGAGACGGCCTTGAAAATATGGTGGGCACTTGGGGTTCGGCGGAGTATAGCCACGCGTATTTACTGCCCTTCATCGCCTTATTTCTCTTATGGCAAAAAAAGGATCATCTGGAGAAAACCGCGTTTACAGGATCATGGCTGGGCGTTCTCCTGGCATCGGTTGGGATCGCGCTATTTTTTGCAGCGGACTTGGCAACTTTGTTCGTGCTCGTTCAGTACGCTTTCGTTATCGTGGTGGCAGGTTTGATTTTAGCGTTCACGGGTTCGCGCGGATTTAAATATTTTAGGGTGCCCTTAATCATCTTGCTGTTCATGGTACCGCTGCCGACTTTCCTGTTTAACAATCTCTCTGCCCAGCTCCAACTAATTTCATCTGAACTCGGCGTCGCCGTTATCCGACTATTCGGCATCAGTGTTTATTTAGAAGGTAATGTGATCGACCTTGGCGTTTTTAAGCTACAAGTGGTCGAGGCTTGTAGCGGCTTGCGCTACTTGTTTCCTTTAATGACTTTGGGCTTTATCGCGGCGTATTTTTTCAAAGGCGCATTCTGGAAGCGCGCGATTATTTTCCTCTCCAGCATTCCCATCACCGTCTTGATGAATAGTTTTCGTATCGGCGTCATTGGTGTGTTAGTGGACCGCTGGGGTCCATCGATGGCCGAAGGGTTCTTGCACGACTTTGAGGGCTGGGTCATTTTTATGGCATGCACCAGCTTGTTGATACTCGAGATGTGGCTCTTGACCAAGGTCGGCAAAAATCGCTTGCCGCTGCGCGAAGCCTTCGGTTTGGATTTTCCCGCGCCCACACCTAAAGACGCGACCATCGTTTATCGCTCTTTGCCCGCGCCTTTCATCGTCGCCCTGATTCTCATCATCGCGGTCACCGCGTTGTCATTTGCGATTCCCAAACGCGCGGAAATTCCACCCCAGCGCACTACCTTCGCAAGCTTCCCCTTACAAATTGGCGAGTGGCAGGGCAAGGGGGATAGATTGGAGCAGATTTACATAGACACCTTGAAGTTCGACGACTACATCATCGCGGACTTTATGAATAACAAGCATCAAGCAGTAAATTTCTATGTCGCGTATTACGCTTCGCAACGTAAAGGCGAGTCCGCGCATTCGCCCCGCACCTGTATCCCCGGCGGCGGCTGGGAAATTACCAGCCTGACGCAGGGCACGCTGAATGGCATCACGGTTGCGGGCCATCCTCTCCGCGTGAACCGCACAGTCATTCAAAAAGGCGATGTGAAAGAGCTGGTTTATTATTGGTTCCAGCAGCGTGGCCGGGTTATCACCAATGAATACTTAGTGAAGTGGTATTTATTTTATGATGCCTTGACGCGTAATCGCACCGACGGCGCTTTGGTACGGCTGACTGCCTTTGTTGAACCCGGCCAAAGCTTGGAAGAAGCGGATGCGCGATTAACCGCGTTTGCGCAGGCGGTCGCTCCGACGCTGCCCGCCTATATTCCTGCATAGGATAGTGCGGTGATTTTGTTTTTTTGCTGCATCATCGCGGTCTTCGTGACCATGGTGTTGATTCCCCCCTTGATGCGCTCCTCGACCTGGCTGCATATTGTGGATATGCCCGAAGCGCGCAAGGTGCACACGGAAGTCATTCCGCGTGTGGGTGGAATCGCGATGGTGGCCGGCGCCTTGCTGCCCATGGTGATGTGGTTAACCCCGCAGCGCGAAACTATAGGCTTCATAATCGGCGTTGTCGTTATCCTATTCTTCGGCGTCTGGGATGACAGAAAAAATCTCGATTACCGTTTGAAGTTTTTGGGGCAAATCATTGCTGTGTTAATCGTCGTCTTATATGGCGGCGTGAGCATCAAATACCTTCCGCTGTTCGATGACTATCCTTTATCTCAATTCGCCGCGACGACTTTTACCATCTTCGCGCTCCTGGGGATTACCAATGCGATAAATCTCGCCGACGGTTTAGACGGCCTCGCCGGCGGGACCATGCTTTTAAGCTTAGGTATGATAGCCATCATGGCCTACATCGTGGACGGCACCGAGCTCGTACTCATCGCCGTTTCCGTCATAGGCAGCATATTAGGCTTCTTGCGTTTCAACACGCATCCCGCACGGGTTTTTATGGGGGATGGCGGGAGTCAATTTTTAGGTTTTTCGGTGGGCGTCTTGGTCATACGCCTGACTCAAGAGGTTAGTCCCGCGCTTAGTCCCGCTGTAGCTATCATGATTTTGGGCCTGCCGATACTGGATACCCTGATGGTGATGACGCAGCGCATTTATGAAGGCCGCTCCCCATTTTCGCCGGATAAAAATCATATCCACCATAAATTACTGGCGCTGGGCCTGGACCACTATCAAGCCGTTTTTCTCATCTATGTCGCGCAATCGGTATTGGTCTTGGGCGCTTTTTTTCTGCGCTTCCAATCCGATCTTTTAATCTTGGGGCTTTACACCAGTTTTTGTCTTTTGGTCTTAGTGTTTTTTCAGAATGCCAAACGTCTCGGCTGGCATGTGCATCCGCCCCAGGACAGGCGAAAAAATTCTCTTATCGCGCGTGGCGTGCGCTGGCTGCGCCAAGACCAGCGCCTCATAAAGGCGGTACATTATTTTTCGGTCATTTCCATTTCAATTTATTTTTTGGTCGTGGCGGCCGCTGCAGGGCGAGTGCCGGCGGACATCGGTATTTTGTCCTGGATGCTGTTGGCCGTTTTGTTGTTTTTGTATTACAAGCGCAGCGGCCGACCGGTCAACACCATAGAGCGCGCCGGCGCATATGTGGCCGCGGTATTTATCGTCTATCTCGTGCAAGTCGCACCCGGTCCGCTCGCGAATTATATTCAATACAGCAATTTCTTTTTTGTGCTCCTGGCCATTGCCATTGGTTTGGGATTTCGCTTTTCGCAAGCGGATAGATTTCGCATCACGCCCATGGATTTTTTAGTCATACTCATCGCGGTCATCGTCCCGAAACTGCCTGGCGCGCATTTTCAAGATACGAACCTAGGTGAGGGCTTCATTAAAGTCATTATTTTGTTTTACGGGATTGAACTGGTGTTAACCAATATTTGGCGCCGCTGGAATCTTCTGCGCCCAGTAATTTGCGCCACTCTGTTAATATTGGGTATGCGCGCGTCATTGCCATGAAGAAAACATATCGGAGGAGTATATGAAATTGAATCAATCCATGACCAGGCTATCGGCCTTGGTCTTAATCGGATCCTTAACCCTATCAGCCTGCGGCGGCAAAGAAGAGCGCAAAGCCAAGCACATGGAGAAGGGCAAGGCCTATCTTGAGCAATCCGATTACGATAAGGCCAGGGTCGAATTTAAAAACGTTTTACAAATTGATCCGAAAAGCGCGGAAGGCTATTACATGACCGGCCTGCTGGAAGAAAAACAACAAAACTGGCAAAAGGCCTTCGCATACTTTAATAAGGCGCTTGAACTGAACCCGCAGTATTTGCAAGCCAAAGCCAAGCTGGCGAAATTTTATTTGCTATCGGGCCATGTTGCCAATGCCCAATCCTTGACCAATTAAGTTCTTACGGCTAAACCGGGAGACGCAGCCGCACTCAATTTAAAAGCCGCCGTGATCGCGCGTAAGGGCGATGTGCCTGGCGGTATACAACAAGCGGAGCAAGTCGTCGCTGCTGATCCCACCCAAACCGATGCGGTCAGCCTTTTGGCAACTCTTTATGCAAGACAAGGTGATGCCGCAAAATCTCAGCAAACGCTGGAAGCGGGCATTAAAGCCAACCCAAAAGTGGTCGCCTTGCGCATGGATTTAGTCTCGACTTATTTAAAGCAAAATGAACTCGCCAAGGCGGAGCAGCAGTTATTGGAAATCGTCGCCAGTGATCCTAAGAAACTGGAATACCGAACTGCCTTGGCCAGTTTTTATGCCCGTACCAGTCAGTTGGATAAAGCGGAGAAAGCGCTGCGCGATGCGATTCAGGTCGATCCGAAAAATGAGCAGAGCTATCTTTTGCTCGTTGATTTCTTGGCATCAAGAAGAAGTATTGACCAAGCCGAGAAAGAGTTGCTGGCCGCGATTCAAGCCATGCCCAAAGCCTACAAATTGCGCTTCGGCTTAGCGAGCCTTTATCAGGCCATTAATCAGCAAGACAAATTACGCGCGACTTATCAGGCAATCATCGATCTGGATAAAACTGGTCCCGAAGGTTTGAAAGCGCGCAACCAGCTCGCTGCCTTGGATATGCAAACCGGAAAAACCGAGGAAGCGAGCAAATTAGTCGCCGAAGTTTTAAAAGAAAACCCTAAGGACAATCAAGCGCTGCTGATGCGTGGGCAAATGGCTTTGGCCAAAGGCGAGGCCACTAGCGCGATCACGGATTTTCGTAGTGTGCTTAAAGATCAGCCGGACTCCGCAGCCGTGATCAGCTTATTGGTAAAAGCGCATTTGGCTAATAAGGAACCGCAGCTCGCTAAGAGCGTGATTAGCGATGCCATTGCCAAGTTTCCGCAGAACGCCAACTTACATATGGCTATGGCGGACTACTTAACGTTCAGCAAGGATTTTGACGGCGCCTTAAAAGAAATCGACGCCGCGCAAGCGCTAGAGCCAAAAAATTTACGCATCTATCAGGCCAAAGCCGAAGTGCAAGCGGCCAAAGGCGACGTGAGCGGTGCCGAGGCTACTTTGATCAAACTCAAGACAGAACATCCTGAGCAAACCATTGCCAACTATCGCTTGGGTCAAATTTACCAAGCGCAGAAGAAATATGATCAGGCGGTGGCGGAATACGAGGCCGCGTATAGCAAAAATCCAAAAGAAATCGAACCCCTCGCAGCCATGGTGAATGTGTTGAATGGCCAGGGCAAGGCCGACAAAGCCATCGCCCGCGTCAGCCAAGCCATCACTGCTGATCCGAATAATTTCATGTTGCATTTATTGCTGGGCGAGGCATACGCCAGTCAGAAGAAATCTGCGGAGGCTGAAGCCGCCTTCAATAAGGCGATACAAATTAATCCCAAAGTCGCCGCAGCCTACCTCGATTTAGCGAATGTATTTTTGGCGCGCAATGATGCAAAAACCGCAGTCCAAACTTTGCAGCGCGGCTTGGCGATAGCGCCTAACGATGTGCGCTTGAGTGTGTCCTTGGCTGAAATCTTTCAGCGTAGCGGGGAGAATGATCAAGCCATTGCGCAATACGAAACGATTTTGCAGAAAAATCCGGGCGTCGACTTGGTGGCGAATAATCTCGCTTCCTTGCTGGCGGAAAAAGGTGACAAGGCAAATCTAGAAAAAGCCTTGAACGTGGCCAAGCGTTTTGAGACCTCGGCCAATCCGCCTTTCGCCGATACCTTGGGTTGGATATATTACAAGCTAGGCCAATACGATAAAGCGTTGCCCTTGCTGCAAAAAGCCGCGGACAAGGCGCCGGACTTTTTGTTGTTCCAATATCATTTGGGTATGGCGTTGTATAAGAAGGGCGATGCAGCGGCGGCGAAGCTGCATTTACAAAAGGCCGTGGAATCCAAAAACGCGTTTCCGGGGTTAGACGAAGCCAAGAGCACCTTAAGCAGTCTCAAATAAGCTCATTTGCGCTGACATGCGGCCCAGCATTCGGTGACACGGATGCCTGCGCCGTTTTATTTCCGCTTCCCCCTTCGGCAGGTCATTTCCAGAATAAGGACAGTTCCGGAACATAAGTAATGATGGCAAGCCATATGAGCATGATCAGCAAAAACGGCAAAGACGCGCGAAATAAACTCAGCATAGAGGCATTGAAGCGCTGGCTAGCGAGAAATAAATTGATCCCCACCGGCGGTGTGAGATAGCCTATTTCTAAATTCGCGAGAAAAACAATTCCAAGATGAATCGGGTCGACGCCGAAGTGGCGTGCCAATGGCAAAATTAAAGGCACGACCACCACGGTCGCGGAAAAAATATCCATCACGCAGCCTACTGCCAATAGAAAAATATTCAGCAGAAGTAAAAATTGAAGTTTGCTGTGCACATCGCCTTGCAGCAGCGCCATTAACTTCATGGGGACTTGCGCGTCTATCAAGGAATTTGTCAGTCCCATGGCGACACACAGTATGATTAACAAGCTTCCACTGAGGATGCAGCTTTCCTTGAATATCGCGAGCAGCGGCGATGTGTTTTCTGCGGCGTGCTCACGTTTATGGGTGACATAGAGCTCGCGGTGAATCACGCCTTCCAGCAATAAAGCGTAGGCGGCGGTGCAAGTTGCGGCTTCCACTACCGTGAACAAGCCGCTTAACAAACCGCCTATGATGCCCGCGGGCAGCAGTAAATCCCATATGCCCACGCGCAAGGCGCGGACCAGGCCGGTCCAGGAAAATGCCTGGCGCCGGATGTCGAGTTTCTTACCCTTATAGATGCTATACGCCGCCAGCAAGAGCAAGAGTAAAAGCCCAGGAACAACACCTGCGACAAACATTTGCTCTATATTGACGCCGGCAACGATGCCGTAAAGTAAAACCACTAAGCTAGGGGGAAACAACAAACCCAGAGAACCGGAGCTCGTCAGCAAGCCTAAGGAAAAACGCTGTGAGTAGCCCTCGCGTAAGAGCATGGGATAAAGTAATCCGCCTAAGGCCAAGATAGTGACGCCGGATGCCCCCGAGAGCGCGGTAAAAAAGGCGCACGCAGTGAGCGCGACCACCGCTAAACCACCTGGCATCCAGCCGAAAGCGGCGATTAATAATTTGATTAGTCTATCGGGGGCGCCGCCTTTGGATAAAACCACGCCTGCGAGCGTGAACAAGGGGATGGCCATCAGATTCGGCGAGGAGGCGAGCCGCATCATCTCGATCAAAAGCACGGCAGGATCAAGGTCGGCGGACCATACCGAAACCAAGCCGCCAGCGGCGAGGATAACGAATAAGGGCACGCCGAGCGCGGCCAAAGCCAGTAGAGCGATAACAATCAGACTCGTCACGCGGTCGGCTTAGCGGGGTTGGAGACAGCAGGCGCCGTGAACATGCGCAAAACAAAATGCAAACTCAATAAACCGAAACACAGCGGAAAGACGAGCGCCATGGCGGCTAACCAACGTTCGCCGGCGGCCGCCGCTTGCCATTCACTGATCCAAAATCGCCCCGCGGCCCAGCATAATATGGCGCAAATCAGCGCGGAGAATCCGCAAATAGGGATTTCCAATTTGCGCCGCATGGCATCGCTTAGCAGCACGGTGGCGACATCGATTTTAATATGCCGTCCCTGCACCGCGAGCACCGCGCCGAGAAAAGTCACCCATAAAACTAAATATTGAATAAAGACACTGGCACTGGGAATGCCGGTATGCCAAATATTGCGCGCGATTATTTCGATGAGCGATATCGCCAATATGCCGGCCAGGCTCAGTGCCGCGAGCAAGGTCTCGATGCGGAACAATAAGCCTTCTAAAGTGAACGCGAACCGCATGTGGGTAATCGCTAAGGCGCCTTGTTTTTGGCGCGGTATTCCTCCAAGGATTTGCGGGCGCGCTCATAAATGTCGGCGGGGATATAGCCGCTCTTGGCCAAGTCGGCAGCAGCGCGGTCGCGTATGCTAAAGGCGTCCGCATCCTTCACGTCTTTAGCGGCGAGGGTAAATGTCACCCCGTTTTGTTTTAACACCGCCAGACTTTTTTCATTGTCTCTGCGCGTCTCGCTGATCAACTTTTCGCTGGCCTCATTCCCGCTGCGCAGCAAAAGCTGCTGCAAGTCCGCAGGCAATTTATTAAAGAAATGACTTGAGACCACCAAGCCACCGACGCCGTCCGCCATCGGCAGTTCCGTCATATAAGGCGTCTTAGTGAACCACTGCAAGGCAATCGCGCCCAGAGGCGGGGCGATGACTGTGTCTATGAGTCCCGTCGACAAGCTGGTGTAAACCTCGGTGATAGGCAGGGGCACGGGCGCGATATCGCTGGCTTTAAATACCGCTATGCCTAAGGGATCACCTTGCCACAGCCAAATCCGTCGCTTTTTTAAATCGTCCATGCTGTGTATGGGAGCGCGGGAGAAAAAGCGTAAAAATCCGACTTCCATCCAGCCCAATAATTCAAAATCATGCTTGCGAAATCCGGCGCGAAATTCTGGCATTAATTTCGCGCGTACATAGTCGACCTCCTCATAGGTCCGAAACAAAAACGGAATTTCCAGAACCCGCGCCGGCGAATAGATATAACCTATGCCATGCCCTGTCATCGCCGCGCCATGGATTTGGCCGAAGCGAATTTTGCGCAACATATCCGGCTCATCGCCCGACACGCCGCCCGCATACAATTTAAATTTCAGCCGGCCTTGGCTTTCCTTATCCACCTTCGTCGCCCACTCGGAAATAATATTCATCCAAGTTGAGCCAGCCGGTGCCAGGGTAGCGAACTTCAGTACGAAGGCATCCTCCGCCCGCGCGCCGACGTTGCTCAGGGTAAACAATAAACACGCAAACAAGACTTTTTTCAAAATAATTCTTCCTCTTTTTTTAGAAGCGCGGCGGCTTTCTTCTGGGCGATAGCGTTGGCTAAGGCCATCTCCGGATAATTGCTCAAAGGCGTATTGATTACATTGAGCAGTTTTTCATGAAAAGCGTGTCGATCATGTTGTTGCACCGCCAGATATTGCGCGGCAAGTACATCCACCGCGAGTATCTTGCCCTGAGAGAGCGTACGCGCGCGGGCGAAATGCTGCTCGGCCAAAGCGAAATTACCGCCTAGGAAAGGCGAACGCCCGCCATACCAAACCCCGAAAAAAATATGCGCGCCCCCGAAGTAATACGTTTCATCCAATTCCAAAACTCGGCGCATCAGTGCTTCCACTTTCCCCAGCTCGGCGATGCGTGCGGGGTCAGTACGATTGAGATCGATACACTTCGCCCAAGCCGATGCCGTCCAGAAAAGCGCGGGCACTGCGGATCGGTCCAGCTTGGACAAAGCCAAATTTAAATTTTCCAGCGTCATGGTCTGGACGTCGCCCGCCAAGCCGGCGATGGCCAACGCGGCTAAAGCATGATCGCGCGATCTCAAGTACAGCGCCGCCGCGCGCGCCGATTGCTCGTCTTCCACAAAGCCAAAGGCGTAGCCATAGAAACCCTGCGCGGCATTGAGTCTTAGGTCGGGATTATCCGGCAGCTCTAGGATCAAGCTTTCGATGAGTTTTAAATTCGACGGGATGGCGGATTGCGCCAAGTCCAAATCGCTTTCCCTATTCATGGCTGCGACGCCGCTTTGCAATAACGGTAATGATGAACGCGCAATAAATTGTCCCGGCGAGCAGCCGGCGATGAAGATTAAAAAGCTGGCTAGGGCGAGTTTGGCAAGGAAAGGGGTGGAGGGCACATGCATGGAGTTAAATCATACTCTAAAAGCATAAACCCTAACTAAATCCAATAGCTAGATGATGGTGCTAAATAGAAGGTGAACTCAGCAGAGGACTTCGCTACAGAGGAGGCGTGACCGCTGTTCTGGCGGAAAGTTTCTAAAGGAAATTTAATCGCGATTTCAGGTTAACTCTGCTGCTTGGGTACGCTAGCGCACATATCTTTAAAAAAAATTTCTATACGCTTCGTGTCCGAACGTAAGGTAGAAATTGGCGTTCGCGTCGCGCACTCACTCACGCGTTTTTTCTTTAGGCATCATTGGATCGGATACGGGTTCAATATTGGTGCGCCATAAGCCTGTCATGTTTTTTGCTTAAGCTAACTTGCAAGGAGGTACAACGTTTATGTGTTTAGTTTTTTCGTTGCGCTTTTTTGCCCCACGGTTAGTGAAAGAGGTCTGCAGATGATGAAAGGTAACGAGCATCCTGTCTTGAGCTTGGCAAGACGTTTGGTAAATCCCTTCGTAATTTTCTTAACGCTTCTTCTCTCCGTTTCTCTTTATGGCCAGAGCTTCGATGGCTTGCATTTATTACTCGCGGTAATGACCGCGCTTATCGCCTCCAAGGTGTTCGAGCGATTTGATTTTTTCGACATCCCCAATCCGCAGAAACCAGAGGGCGCCTTCCACTTCCGAAATTTGATTTTCGCTTGGATGATGGTCCTCCTAGGCCTCGCCTTGATTGGCGCTCTCAGCGGCATGATCCATGTTTACGATCCGCAGGTGCTGATATTGTGGAGCATTATTACTCCGCTATTTTTATTTGTCGGCCATGCATGGGTGCGCGGTTATCTGGAAGTCTTGCGCAGCAGAGGCAATATCCGGCACGCAGTGATCGTAGGCGCAAATGATTTAGGACATAAATTAGCCAGCAAAATCCATCAACAACGTAGTTTGATGATGCGGGTGGAAGCCTTCTTCGATGATAGATTCGACCAGCGCTGCGACGACCAGTTAAAACCCGTGGTCTTTGGCGGCATAGATGATGTCGCATCCTATGTCATCAAACACAATATTGATCTGGTGTATATCACCTTGCCGATGTTGGATCACGCCCGAGTCATCGATTTAGTGAACTCCTTGCGCGACACCACGGCGTCGATTTATTTTGTCCCCGATGTGTTCATGTTTGACCTGGTCCAAGCGCAAGTCGATAACGTAAACGGCGTACCCGTGATTTCGGTTTTTGAGACGCCGTTGACGGGGATGAATGCCATCAATAAACGCCTCTTCGATATCCTCGCCGCTAGCGTTTTGCTGTTGCTGATTTCGCCTTTGTTGATCGGAATCGCCTTGCTGATCAAGCTGACCTCCGACGGGCCGGTGATCTTCAAGCAGCGACGCTATGGCATCGACGGCGAGGAATTCCTGGTCTACAAATTTCGGTCGATGTCGGTGTGCGAAGATGCGGACGTCGTGACGCAAGCGACCCAAAATGATGCGAGAGTGACCCGACTTGGTGCAATTCTGCGTAAGACTTCCTTGGATGAATTGCCGCAACTGCTAAACGTATTGAACGGCTCCATGAGCATCGTCGGCCCTAGACCGCATGCGATCGCGCACAATGAACACTATCGCAAAATTATCCGCGGCTATATGTGGCGGCATAAGGTGAAGCCGGGCATCACTGGCTGGGCTCAAATTAACGGCTACCGAGGGGAAACCGACACCTTGGACAAGATGGAAGGCCGGGTTATTTACGATATCAGCTATTTAAAAAATTGGTCTTTGTGGTTGGATCTGACGATTGTTTTAAAGACCGTCAAACTCGTGATTAAGGACCGTCATGCCTACTAAGATCGGATACATTGCGGTCGGCTTTTAGTGGCACAGTGTCTGTCAGGAATAAAAATTAAAGATGCCTAGATATAAACTTATTACCCAAAAAACGCGTTCTTTACGCTTGTCCCGATTTGCTACGGCTTTGCTGTTGACCTGTCTATCCAGCCGCATGGCGTGGGCGGCGGATGAGGGCGATGCGCCGGACGAAGCGCTAGATACCTTCCGGCCCTATGTGCGCGCGATTTACAACCACGATAGTAATTTGTTTCGCTTGGCCAACGAGACGCAGGCGCAGACCTTGTTGGGCACAAGCGACATGGCGGAAAGCTATCGCACCTTAGGCCTGGGTTTGAATATGGATTGGCGGATCAGCCGGCAAGTTTTGCAAGCGCGACTCGATTTCAACCAAACGCGTTATAACAAATACAGGCAACTGGATTATTCGGGGCACAATGGGCAGCTGCAATGGAATTGGCTGTTGGGTAAATACGCCAGTGGCGACATAGGCGCGAGCGAGTCAAAAACTCAGGCCAGTTTTACCGATATTCAGAGCCCGACCAAAAACCTTCTCACCACCCGCCAAGCCTACGCGCATACCGGGATTAAACTGGCGCTGCCTTGGCAGTTGAATCTGGGCGTGATGCGCATCATCACGGCGAACAGCGCGGACAGCCAACGCGTATTGAATTACAACGAAAACCGCTACTCCGCCGGCATTCAATATCAGACGGAAAAAGGCAGTTTAATTCAGTTCAATAGCCGCTATAGCGAAGGCGCCTATCCCAATCGCCAAATTGTCGGGAGCGCGCCCGTCGATAATGGCTATCGCCAGTACGATAACGGTGTCGCGGCGGATTGGTCGCCGAGCTTTAAGACCCATCTCGAAGGCCAGTTCAACTATACCCAGCGGCGGTATCAAGAAGTGCCGCAAAGAAATTTCTCGGGCTTCATCGGAAAACTCAAAGCCGACTGGAGCGTCACCGAAAAAACCAGCTTAGGTACCATCCTCTATAGAGACATCGGCGTGGTCGAGAACAATACCGCTAGCTATTCGGTGAATCAGGGCGTGGAACTCAATGCTAAATGGCGGCCCACGCCTAAGCTCACATTTAAAACCAGAGCGGTACGCGAGCAGCAAAGTTACGAAGGTGATCCGGGCTTCGTGCTCACCAGCGCGCCGACGCGGAAAGATCAGGTCACGAATTACGAGCTTGAGGGAACGTACAAGGTATTACGCAAAACGAAATTGGGTTTGTTATTGCAACATGGCAAACGCAGCTCCAACCAAGCGTTGGCCGAATATCGCTACAACAGCGCGATGCTTAGCATTTACAGTGAATTTTGAGCATGCGCCTGCATTATAAAAAATCGGGGTCGGCTTTTTTAACTCTAAGCACGGATCGTCATTATGCGTACATTTTTTAAGATATTAATTTTCATTTCATGCGGGTTTTTGGCGAACGGCGCTGCATTGGCCGTGGATTATCGTTTGGGCAGCGGCGATATCGTCAAGATATCGGTATTCGATCACCCTGAATTACAGCTCACCACTCAAGTAGATGAACAGGGACAAATCAATTTCCCATTGGTAGGCGCGATTCCGGTCAAGGGCGAAACCGCGGCGACGGCGCAAAAACGTATCGCCACGGCTTTGGAGAAGGGCGGCTTTCTTAAAAATCCCCAAGTCAATCTCACGGTGCAGGAGTACCGCAGTCAACAGGTGTCGGTGCTGGGACAAGTGAAGGATCCCGGGAAATATATTTTGGATACCACCAGCACGGTGACTGATTTAATTGCCAGCGCCGGCGGTGTGCTGCCCTCGGGCGCGGACAACATTATTCTGATCCGCAAACTGCCGAACGGACAAACCCAGCGTACTCCTATCAATACGCGCTCGCTGTATCAAGATAAAGGCGGGGCAATGGATCAGCAAGTGCAGGCGGGCGATGTCATTTTCGTGCCGCAGGCGCCGGTGTTTTATATCTATGGCGAAGTGCAAAAGCCTGGATCCTATCGTCTCGAAAAAAATATGAGTGTGATGCAAGCCTTATCGGTCGGCGGCGGTATTACCTCACGCGGGACGCAGCGCGGTATCCAAATTAAACGCCGGGGTGAAGACGGCAAGCCGCTTTCAATTACCACGTCCTTAAACGACGAAGTGCAGCCCGATGACGTGATCTACGTCAAGGAAAGCTTGTTTTAAAGGAGTTAGGCATGAACCTCATTCAATTTTTTCTCATCCTCAAGGCGCGCAAGGGCTTCATCTTTGCCAGCTTATTGCTGACAGTCGCGGTGGTGACGGTAATCACTTTATTCATGCCTAAGGTGTACACGGCGACGGCGTCCGTGGTGGTTAATTTACAAGGACCGGATCCCGTGACCGGTACCACCACGCAATTAACACAGGGTTATTTAGCGACTCAAGTCGACATTATTACCAGCCACAATGTGGCTTTGAAAGTGGTGGATTATTTAAAACTGGCGCCTCCCGCCAGCACGCCCACTCCCGTAGGAGAGATGGCGGGGGCCACGGCTGGCGCCTCGGCCGACACGGTACCCGCGCCCGCCACGCCGCCTAACCCTGCGACCACGGCGGTACGAGGGCCGCTTTCCCAACGTGATAATGTCGCCAGCGCACTTTTAAAAAATTTAGATGTGCAGCCTTCGCGTGAAAGCAGCGTGTTGTATGTGACCTATAAGAGCCGCGATCCGCGAGCCGCTGCGCGCGTGGCGAACGCTTTCGTGCAAGCTTATTTGCAAACCTCCCAAGAACTGAAAACGCAGCCGGCGCGCGAAACCGCGAGATGGTATGACCAGCAGCTGGGGGAGTTAAGAAATAATCTGGCGCAGGCGCAAAACAAGTTGTCCGCCTATCAGCAAAGCAAAGGTATCGTTTCCTTGGATGATAAATTGGATACGGAAAACGCGCGCCTGGCCGAGCTTTCCACCCAGTTGGTGACCGCGCAAGCACAAACCTTTGAAACACGGTCGCAGCAAAATACCGCCAGTAATTCCTCCGCCAATGTGGTGACCAATCCCCTCATCCAAAATTTAAAATCCGAGCTGGCCAAGGCTGAGGCCAAACTCAGTAATTTGGGCGAGCGCGAAGGCAAGAACTATCCCGAATACCAGAGGACCGAGGCCGAGGTGAACAGCCTGCGAGCGAAATTAAACGCTGAAATGAGCGTCACGCGGCAAAGCTTGAGTACGACTTATAACGCCGCGGCACAGCGCGAAGGGGCGGTGCGCGCCGCGCTGGCCGCGCAAAAAGCCAAAGTTCTCGCGCTGAATGCGGAGCGCGACGATGCGGCGGTGCTCGCGCGCGAAGTGGAAGGTGCGCAAAAACTCTATGACCAAGCCTTACAGCGCTATGGCCAAACGCGCTTGGAAGGACACGTCGGCCAGACCACGGTGGCCACATTAAGTTACGCGGTCCCGCCCACTACGCCGGCAAGCCCGCGCACCACGCTGAACATTGCGCTTGCAGTGATGCTGGGGACCTTATTCGGGATAGGCGTGGCCTTGATACGCGAGATGCTGGATAGACGCGTGCGCTCTGCTTACGATCTGGTTGCCGTACTAGGTGCACCGGTGCTGGGGGTTTTGGTCGGCGACGGCGAGAGCAAGCGGCGTCTACCGCGCCATAACTGGCTGAGCCTACCCGCGGCACGGCTCACTTAATACTATTCCCTTGAGAGCGAGGATGCGTCATGAATCTACCCTATCCAGCATACCGCGAAAAAAGTATGGATGATATTTCTCAACATAAGCGAGATCGTGTAGTCGGTCAGCTGTTGTTAGAGGCAGGCAAGATCAGTCCGGCCGGGACCGAGCGCGTGCTACAAGCGCAACAAAAAGAAAAGCTGCGCTTCGGCGAGGCCGCCATCAAATTGGGCTTAATCAGCGAGGCGGATTTACACCACGCTTTGGCCAATCAATTTGATTACGCCTATCTCGCTCCCAATGACGGCCATTTTAGTCCTGACCTGGTAGCGGCTTATGAACCCTTTAGTCTACAAGTGGAACGTTTGCGCGCGCTGCGCGGGCAACTGATGTTGCGCTGGTTTAGCACCGGGCGTAAAGCGCTGGCCGTCGTCGGTATCCATCCTGGGGATGGCGCAAGCTATTTGACCGCTAATCTCGCGGTGGTGTTTTCCCAATTGGGCGAACGCACGCTCCTCATAGACGCCGATCTGCGTCATCCTCGCCAGCATGTTTTATTTAATCTCGGTAATCGTCCGGGCTTGTCCGATATGCTGGCTGGCCGGGCGGGATTTTCCGCCGTCACCCGCATACCGAATTTATTGAATTTATCGGTGCTCACCGCCGGCACCGTGCCACCCAACCCAGGGGAGCTGTTATCACGAGCGGAAACGCCGATTAAATTGGCGGACTTTTCCGAACATTATGATGTGATCCTGATCGACACCTCGGCAGCGGAGGCGGCCGCGGACGCCATCATGGTGGCGGCGCGTACCCAGGGTGCATTACTCGTACTGCGTCAGGATCATACGCATTTGGCCACGGCAGCCGCCTTTAAGGCGCATCTCAATAGCGCGGGCGCCAGTCTCGTGGGTAGCGTGCTGAATCAATATTAAAACCATGGCGTCTTATTTGTTCACCTTACCCCAAAGCGCGCAATCGACGCCCGCGCCCACTTGGCCGGTAAGCACCTTGGTTTTCGCCGCGACCTTGTATCCGGCTTTTTTATGTTTGCTGCACACTCATGTGTTTCGCGTAATGACCTCTACTGTCGGGTTCACGGAGTTTTGTATTTACCTAGGCTGTCTTGTGGTCTTGATGCGGCCGGTGAGAGTGGAATTTTTTATCGTATCCTCGCTCATCATCGCCTACCTGCTCGTTTTGACCTTACTTCGCGGCGATATTGAGCTAAAGGGTTTTCGCGACGTGATGATTCCGATTTTGTTTTACTCCCTGGGCAGACATCTCGGGAATATGCATTACGCCGAAAAAATTTTCAAACGCTTAATTTGGGTGGTGCTGGCATTCGCGTTTTTTGAATTATTTTTTCTCGACTGGTACTCCTATTTATTCAATATTTTTTCGTATTACTACAGCCAAGGCATAAACACCATGCCGACGAATTTTGTCAGCGGCAGCACGCTGAACGTCAATGGACTGCGCCCGGAAGGCATAGGCCGCACTATCCTACCCGGCTTATTGGGAAGTCATCGGGTGTCCG
Organism: uncultured Burkholderiales bacterium; assembly: GCA_964552595.1. Classification (GTDB taxonomy): domain Bacteria; phylum Pseudomonadota; class Gammaproteobacteria; order Burkholderiales; family Thiobacteraceae; genus RBG-16-58-11. The sequence continues at coordinate 8,765 of CAZKHT010000003.1, read as the reverse complement.
CGATTTTTTTGGAGCCGGTCTCGCTGGGTAATTTTGCGGTCATCGCCTCGGCTTGGGGTTTATCCAAATCGCCCGCGCAATGGCGCTCCGGATTATTTTTCTTTGCTGCCGGCCTCACGCTTATCGCGCTGAGCGATTCCCGCTATGGAATAGGTGCGGTGTCTATGATGCTTTTGCTGCGTTTCCTGCCGGTCCGTCCCTTGAAGTTTGTGCTTAGCCTGGCGCCGATTATTTGCGTGGCCGGCTTGGTGTTGATCGCGCTGTTTTATCAAGGACAGTATGCCGACAATATACTCGGCCGCTTATACGCTAGCGGGCGCTCTTTGCTGGATTTCAATTTTTCCATGGTGATGGGCGTGGAGGGCGCATTCAGTTTTTTCTACGACATGGGTTACCCCTATGTTTTAACACGGCTGGGATTTCCATTGGTGGCCTGCCTTTGGTTCGCGATTTGGATGATGAAAATGCACGATGTGCAAGGGGAGCGTTTCCGGATCTATGTCGCGCTGTATATCACTTTATTACTATGCATCAGCGGCACCTCTATGTTCGCGCTTAAAACGGCCGGCTTGCTATGGTTTCTGATGGGGAGCAGCGTAGCGCGCGCGCAAGTGGCAAGCCCTGCCTGGGCAATATGGCATCACCCCCGCCCCAAGGCCACGGATATCGCCTATGCCCATTAAAGTCACCCATGTTGTGCGGCAATACCATCCTTCTGTCGGCGGCATGGAGGAGGTGGTACAGAATATCGCGCGCCAGCAGCTGACGCGTTATGGCCACGCGCCTACGATCCTGACCTTAGACCGCTTGTTTCGAAACAGCCACGAGCGCCTGGCCACGCGTGAACTCATAGACGGGATTCCGGTGATCCGTCTGCCGTATCACGGCTCTAGTCGTTATCCTTTATGTCCCAGCGTGCTGGAGCATGTACGCGACGCCGATGTGATCCATGTTCACGGCATTGATTTTTTTTTACGACTTTCTCGCCGCGACCCGGCGGATTCACGGCCGGCCTATGCTGGTTTCTACGCACGGGGGCTTTTTCCATACGCGCTTCGCGTCGAAGTTGAAAAAAATATATTTCAATACCGCCACGCGCTTATCCGCCCGCGCTTATGAAAAAGTAATTGCGACCAGCGACAACGACGGCGAAATTTTTGAATCTATTGTCCAAGCGCCCAAAAAAATCGTCATCGAGAATGGCGTCGACATCGAAAAATTTAAAGACCATGCCGCCGCGCATTTGACGCCCACGCTGATTTATTTTGGCCGCTGGTCGGAAAATAAAGGCTTACTCGAAACCTTAGACTTGTTTCGCCGTGTGCACGCCTTGCACGCACGCTGGCGGCTGATCATCGCCGGTCGCGAATATGACTACAGCGCCGCGCAATTACAAAATTTGGCGCGCGATCATCGCATCGCTGATGCCGTGCAATTGGTATGCAATCCGACGCTGTCCGAGTTACGCGGGCTGATCGAACAAGCGAGCTACTTTATTTGCCAGTCACATCACGAAGGCTTTGGCCTCGCGCCTATAGAAGCCATGAGCGCGGGATTAACGCCCGTGCTCAGCGACATCCCACCTTTTCGCAATTTAATCGAGCAAGCCGGCATGGGCCTGCTGCTGAGCGCGGACTCTAAACAAGCGGTCCAGGATTTATTGAATTTGCATGACGAAGGCGAAGCCGCTTACGCCGCGCGGCGTCAACGCGCCCAAGATTTCGTGGCGCGTTACGATTGGAAGCATATCTCGGATAAATACGTCGCCATCTACCAAGGCTTGATGGCGCAGGGATCGGCCGCCCCGCTATGAGAACCCCTCTCGAATTATTGTTACGCGATGAGGCAGATCGCTATGTCTAGGCAAGCTGCCGCTCCGGTGCGCAAGGAAATTGTCGGCATCGACCTTATTCGTTTTTTGTGCGCCTTTTCCGTAATGCTTGCGCATTATTTGTCGCCGCTACCCGCGCAAAATGCATGGGCGCATTATGGCGGCGCCGGCGTGGATATATTCTTTATTATTTCCGGTTTCATCATTCCGCAAAGCTCCGAAGGTCGTAGCCCTTTTGCGTTTCTGCAAAGCCGGGTGGTGCGTTTAGTGCCAGGGGCCTGGATATGCGCCACGTTTACCTTGCTTGCGGTCCTAGCCTTAGGCGATTTCACCAGCGCGGAATGGGGAAAATATTTGCGCTCCCTCTTTTTTGTGCCGGCCAGCCCGGGGCAGTTCAAGAGCCTGGACGAGATTTGGATAGACGGCGTGTATTGGACCTTATTTGTCGAGATCGCTTTCTATACGATCATCATGCTGCTCTTGCTGGGCAATGCCTTTCGCTATATCGCCGCCTTGGCCACGCTCTTGGGTGCCATTTCCTTGGCATACTGGAGTGTTTTGTTGGGCGCGTATTTTTTATTTCCCGATGCGCCTTTCACGCAAAGCTTGTTGGACACCGGATTTAAACGCTATTTTGATTTAACGCTTGTTCATCATGGGGCATGGTTCGGTTTAGGGATAAATATTTGGCTGCTCACCAAAACGCGTTGGACGCGACGCCTGCCTTCCTTATTGCTGTGTCTCGCAGGTGGACTGCTACAAGAGACGCATCACGCCTTATTCGCTTTGTTCGCCCACCCCTTTCCCGGGCTTTTATATGATTTAGTTGGCATAGGCTTGATCCTGCTGGCGGTTTTTTCAACCTGGGGCGAAGGGTATAGCGAGCGCACTCGCAGGGCTTGTCGCTGGCTGGGCTTGGCGACTTATCCACTTTATCTCATCCATTATAGGGCGGGCACTTTGCTCATCGACGCTCTCAGCGGCACAGCAGTATTGAGTCGCGAGGCGGCAACAGGACTGCTGATAGTCCTGACGATTTTGCTGGCCTTGGCCATCGCCCGTTTCCTTGAACCAGGGCTGCAACAACGATTTCGATCGGTCTTCGATAAAATTAAACTCCGTTTGCAGCATTACCCACAGTATCACTTTGTTTTAGAGAAAACCGCGCCACGGATGGCGGATGCGACCGCGCTATCCTCACCCGTGCGTGCCGGCATTTAAATTGAAACTCCCATGAGGCCTTTGTCTTTACTGGTTTTGATAAGGGTTTTGCTGGTTTGTGTATTAACCGTGGGCGCTGGTTTTAGCCGTGCAAATTGCGACCCGGCAGTCCAGCAAAAAGGGGTGAACCTCGCCGGCGCCGAGTTTAACGGCGACAAAATTCCCGGCGTGCTGTTCAAAGATTATATTTATCCCGACAGTGCGCAAATAGAATACTTCGCGGCTGCCGGTGCGAATGCCATACGCCTGCCATTTTTATGGGAGCGCTTGCAACCGGCGCTGAATACGAGCCTAGACAAAACCGAATTAAGCCACATCAAAACCGTCGTGGCGCTGGCGAAGGCGCGCGGGCTGTGTGTCGTTTTAGATGTGCATAACTATGGCAGCTACCGCGGCAAGGCCATAGGCTCACCTGAAGTTCCTATCAGCGCTTTCACCGATCTTTGGAAGCGGCTCGCGCTGGAGTTTAACGACGCATCGCTTACCGCCTATGGCTTAATGAATGAACCCACCCATCTTTCCATCGCCCAATGGGCCACTGTCGCGCAGACGACCGTGAATGCGTTACGGCAGACCGGCGCTACCAACCTTATCCTGATCTCGGGTGGTCGCTGGTCGGGCGCGCATGAGTGGGAAAAACAATTCAGCGGCGTTTCCAATGCCATAGCCTTCCGCAGTTTCAGCGATCCCTTGCATCGCACTTATCTAGAAGTGCATCAATATGCCGACAGCGATTATTCCGGAACCCATGCGCAATGTGTCGCCGCCGATACACTGGTGGGAATCTTCGAGGAGATAAATCGCTGGGCAAAAGCCCATCATCAGAAATTATTTCTTGGAGAATTTGGCGTGCCACCGACGCCAGCTTGTCTGGCCGGCTTAAACGCTATGCTGGCACAAACTCAGGATAAAGCCGTCTGGGGCGGATGGACTTATTGGACCGCCGGTAGCTGGTGGGGCAATTATCCGCTCAGCATAGAACCGCTGAAGGGCGAAGACGCCGCGCAAATGACGGTACTCAAGCGATATTTTTAGGCACCGGCGAATACGGCTCAGGGGAGCCGTGCAGAATAGAAAGGAATATCGATTGAATTCAGAGCAAGCAAGCCCGTCAGCTATGCAGGCCAAATTCTCACTGGTAATGGGCACCTTAGGCCGCACAGAGGATGTGCGCCGCTTTTTGGCATCACTGCAGCGCCAGGATTATCGGCACTTCGAATTGTTCATAGTCGATCAAAACGAGGACGACAGATTGCTGCCCATGATAGAAGAATACCGGCGCTACTATCCTATTCAGCGCATCGTCTCAGCCAAGGGTTTGTCGCGGGCACGCAACGCGGCTTTGCCGCTGATCAGCGGCGACTTGGTGGCTTTCCCTGACGATGACTGCTGGTATCCGGATGGTTTGCTGAGCACCGTCGCCGCGCGCTTCGCAAATGATGCGCGCATGCAAGGTTTGACCGGCCGTTTCGTTGATCAAGATGGGAGTGCGGAAGGCCATTGGTTGGCCGAGAGTCAACGCTTGACGCGCTATACGGTTTGGCGGGGCGCTATTTCTTTCACTATTTTTTTGCGCCGCGCGCTGGTGCAGCGCATAGGCCGCTTCGATGAGGCACTGGGTGTGGGTGCCGGCACGCCTTGGGGCGCGGGCGAAGAGACGGATTATCTGTTGCGCGGCCTGCAACTAGGCGCTTGTATTTATTTTGACCGCGATTTGGTGCTGCATCATCCGGTAAAAATTCGCAGTTTCGATGAGGCGGCGCTTAGGCGGCAGAATAGCTATGAAGCAGGATTTGGGCGTGTGATACGGCGGGCGGATTTTCCGTTTTGGTATTTTCCTTATCATTGCTTGCGTAGCGCCGCCGGAGTTGCGCGGGCGCTGGTGAAAGGCCAGGGTCGCGCGGCACATTTCAAGTGGCAGGGCTTACGCGCGCGGCTTAAAGGCTGGTTGTCCGCCGCGCAGATCCGGGCATGAATGGCCGGGTTCAGCGCGATCGCCACTGTCCTGAGAGGCATAGACCTCGGTGCTGCAGCGGCGCCCTGCGTAAAAATCAGCTCACGGATTTCAAACCGAACAAGACAACTTCATCAGCCCTAGGGAAAGCAAGCCAGTGACGTCTGGTTTTACAAAAAGCGCGATTGGCAGGAGTGCGGTCTGGTCTATTTTGAATCAGTCTTTTGGGCAAATCCTGGTCTTGCTCGTCTTTCTGGTTACCGCAAGATTTGTTTCCAAGGAAGCTTTTGGCGTCATGGCCTTGTGTTTGATGGTGGTCGAAGCGTTTCGGCAAATCGCCATCGAAAGCATAGGCCTCTCCATCACCGCGAAAAAAGATCCCAGTGATCAGGATTACAACGCGTGCTTTATCGCAATCGCGATCAGCGGTGTATTGTCGGCCGTTTTAATTTTTATTTTCGCCGATGCGCTAGCGAGCTTTTTGAAAGACCCGGAGATAGGTAATGGCTTGCGTTGGACAAGCCTTCTACTGCTGACCACCGGCTTATCCAAGACCCACGAAGTTTGGTTGGCTAAGCATTTGCAATTTAAAGTGCTGGCGTTACGCTCTATTGTTTCCATTTTTATTGGCGGCGGCGTCGGCATCGCGATGGCCACGCGTGGCTTTGGCCTACTGAGCTTAATCGCGCAGCAATTATTAACCGCGCTCATAGGTACCCTCACTTTATGGATGGCCACCCGCTGGCGCCCGCGCTGGGACACGCGTCGCGACAATATTCGCTCTTTGATACTTTATTCTCGCCACGTCTCGATGAACGCCGTGGCGAGTTTCGTCAATACCCAGAGCGATGTGTTTTTCTCCTCGTATTATTTAGGCGCGGCCAGCACCGGCGTATACAACGCGGCGAAGCGGATTATCACGGCGGTCAATCTCATGCTGGCCAGCGGCCTGAATTCCGTGGCTTTGCCCGTGCAAGCTTCTCTGCATGGCGATCAAGCGGCATCGGCGCGCGTATTTTTAAAATCGACTGCGCTGACCAGTCTACTGACCGCCCCTTTATTTGTCGGAATCGCAGCACTTTCTAATGAAGTGATCGCCGTTTCTCTCGGCGTCAAATGGTTGGATGCGGCGCCGGTGTTGTCCATCTTAACCATCACGGCTTATTTATTCACCATTAATCTTTATAGCGGTAATGTAGTTTTGGTTTACAACAAACCACAGTGGTTAACGCTGTTGGGCGTGATCAATGCAATCGCCAACGTCGCCATGCTGCTGATTTTCGCGCGCTATGGTTTGCTGGCCTTGGCTTGGGCTTACACGCTGAAAACGATAGTGCTATTTCCTTTCTCGATCTGGCTGGCAGTTAAACTGTTGAAGGTCAAACCTCATACCTACTTCACAAGCTTATTGCCCACCTTGCTGGCAGCCGCGATCATGGGCGCAAGCTTGATAGGCTTGAAAGCCTGGCTAGGCGAATGGAACGCTTGGCAGCGGCTATTATTATTGATACCGCTGGGAATGCTGATTTATGCCTTGTCTATGAGCGTTCTGCAGAAGCATTTACTGGCGGAGTTTTTCTCGGTGGTCTCGCATACCTTGTTTAAAAGTAGCGCGGATGCGCCTCAGCATTATGTTTGGCTACCGAAAATAGGGGGTCACGTGCACGGCGGGACCAAAGCCTTCAAAGACGTCAACACCATACTGATCAATGCGGGTTGGAAAACTTTTTATACGAATTCAGACGGAACACCGCTACAGAAAATGAAAAGCTTGCTGCAAAGCGGGCGGCAATTGTTATCTCTGTCGCGCGAGAATATCTTTTTTTTGCAATTGCCCCAGTATGGTTTCGTAAAGCGCTGCTTGAGCTACGTGATCCTGCGCCGCTTCAGGACTATTGTCCTGCTGCATGATATTGATAAGCTGCGCAAGGTGGATGGCGGCACTTCTGAAAAATTGGTTCGCTACGCCGCCTCCGTAATTTCCACCGGAAAACTGCATACATTTTTACCTGCTCTAGCAGGCGCGGTACGCATGGTGCAACTGGAAGCTTGGGATTATTTATTAAATCCAAAATGCGAAGTCCGCGTAGTGCAAAACGGACAAGTGATCTACGCCGGCAGTATGGGAGCGGTCAAAAGCCCGGGTATTTTTCGCGCCGAAGTGACGCGCATGCCGCTGGTATTGTACGGCACCATGGATCAATCCGAGCAAAAACACGGTGGCGACATTTATAAAGGGCCGTTCGACCCCGATGATCCCGCGATAAATATTGAAGTCTCTTGGGGCCTGGTCTGGGAGGGGGGGCGCGAGAAACACAATGCCTTGATAGGCAATGACTACGAAAAGATCAATCAGCCGCATAAGCTCTCCTTGTATTTGGCCTGCGGCATTCCGGTCATCGTTTGGCGGGGCGCGCATATTGCGACTTACGTCACCGAAAAACAATGCGGCATCGTGATTGATTCTTTATCGGAAATCGAAAGCGCTATCGCGAAGGTAACGGCGGCGGAATTCGAGCGATATCGCGGCAATGCGCGCGCAATTGGGCGAGGCTTGCGCGAGGGTGCGGCGCTCAAATCCGCACTGGCTAAACTGGACTTACCTTGTGTCTGGCACCCCGTCGAGCGACCGCATGCGGCTGCTTGATTTCATCACCCGGCGGGAATATTAATGCCTATGCTGCGCTCAGCTTACCGTTCCCTGAGAGCCCATGTGCTGCATCATCTTATTCCCATGAGCGCGGCACCGATTTTTTCCGAGGGCCGACCTGGCGTGGAAGTCGTTGGATTTTTTCACAGTGCCTCCGGCATAGGCGAATCGGCAAGATTATGCGCACAGCAATTACGCGATGCCGGCATGAAAGTGCGCTGTCTCAGCGTGGAGAAAATGTTTTTAAAACCTGTCGAAACCGAGTGGACGTTCAAGGATACGGCCAGCGCCGAGGAAGTGGGCTGCCGTATTTTGCACTTGAACCCTCCTATGCTGCCACCCGTCGTCTTCAAAATGGGTTTGCGCCATTACGCGCGTGTCTACAATATCGGCTATTGGGCCTGGGAGTTGGAAACCATTCCGCGCGAATGGCAACGGGCAATGCGTTACATCAATGCGCTATTTTGCCCGTCGGATTTTACCGCGCACAGCCTGCGGCCTTATACCCATAAACCCGTGAGCACGGTGCCGCATCCGGTGAACGTAGGCAGGGTGCATAGCGGCATGCGCCAGCGTCTAGGCTTGGAGGAGGATGCATTTGTGGTTTCCAGCTTGTTCAGCTTTGGCTCGGCGCTAGAACGTAAAAATCCCTACGCTGCCGCCGATGCTTTTATCGCCGCGCTGGCGGACAATCCCAAGGCTTGGCTGATTTTCAAAAGCAATCATGGCGCCCAGAGCGGCGAGAAGCAGCGTTTCTTAGCTTATATTAAAGCGTATCCTCGCATCCGTTTAATCGATGAAATCTGGGACAAAACAGAGGTGTTGGGATTAATCGCCGCTTCGGATGTGTATTTGTCCTTACATCGCTCGGAAGGATTTGGCCTGCCCATAGCCGAAGCGATGTTGCTGGGCACACCGGTTGTGGTGACGGACTGGTCCGGCAGCCGAGATTTCTGTCATGCCGAGAATAGTTTTCCCGTGCCCTATGAGCTGGTCCCGGTGCAATCCGCACATCCAAAATTGCAGTGCGTAAACACTGAGCCATGGGCTGACCCCATGCCCATTCTCGCAGGAAAACATTTAATCGCTACCAACGACAAACTTGAGCC
>CAZKHT010000002.1:25151-30974 GCA_964552595.1 uncultured Burkholderiales bacterium | reverse complement strand
AAGCAACATGTAATTGTCTATATTGATCCCCACGTCGGGCGCGAGCAAAGCGCTTTGCAGTTCCATATTCCCCTCCTTTTAAAAACGTATATAGGCGTAACCGAGCTGCTGCAGCTCTATCAATCGGGTGTAAGCATCGTGCACGCGAATGACCCCAGGCAATAGATCCGCTTCATTCCAACCTTTTCCGCGCAAAGTCGCATTGCATACCTCTATGCTTACTCCATGTTGCAGTAATTCCTGTAGCACTTGCTCATGCGGATTGAATTCGAATTCATCATTTTTAAAGCGCCGGTAAGCAGGTTCGTTCAACATCCAATACACCGTGGGCCCATGCAATACCACGCTGATTTTCAGTTCTTTCTCACTCACGCCTTGGGCCTTATAGGCTTCCAGTAAGCCCCGTACGTAATACAAAGCCTTGCCTATGCCGGCTTCCCAGACGTCATCTTTTACATCGTAAACAATGCGGATATTGCGCAATTTGCCGATATTCAGGACAGGGCTTGCAGGGGAGGTAAGCGGGACGGCGGAGCTAGGAAGAGTTACCTGCGCCCACAGGTGCGGGGTGCAAAAAGTCAGAAGTAATAAGGAAGCAATTTTGTGGCGCATGCGATAGGGGAACGCCTAAGTTGCGACAGCATAGCAAGACTCCCCATGCTTGGCCAGAGCACTTAGGCATGATGAATGGCTTGAAAAAACTGCTCTACGTCCGGTCAGAATTACAAACGTAAGCTAAGCCAAGGACACAACACCTTGTGTTCATTACACAAATCGCTTGGGCACGGCGGTTGCTATAACTTGCATGTGCCCTAATGGGCTTTCACAGGAGAGGACATTATGAATTGGAATCAAATAGAAGGTAATTGGAAGCAGCTTTCCGGCAAAGCGAAAGAAAAAAGGGGCAAGTTAACGGATTACACTTGTGCACGAATTGCCGGCAAACGAGATCAGCTCGTCGGGAAAATCCAAGAAGTGTATGGGATTTCTAAAGACGAAGCGGACAAGCAAGTGCGCGACTGGGAAAGAAGCTTGGCCTAATTCTTAAACTGGTTTTACCCTCTTTTAATTATTTTTCTATCCATGAAAGGAACACCATGAAAACGCAATTGATTATGTGGGCAATGACTGCCGCCTTGGGCAGCGCCTCCTGGAACGCTTTTGCTGATGATTACGTGGACACGGTAAAACACGAATCTAAGGCCGCTTACAAAGCAGCGAAAGAGCAAGCGGAAGATACTTATAAAGCCGCGAAAAAAGAATGCTATGCCAAGGAAGGCAATGAAAAGCATGTGTGCTTAAATCAAGCGAAGGCGGATTATGTCGCCGCCAAGGCGGATGCCAAGGTTGAGCGCAAAACCACCAATGTATCGGCCAAGGCTACCGAAGACAAAATGGAAGCCGAATACAAAGCCGATAAAATGCGCTGCGAAGCGTTAAGCGATGATGCGAGAGAAAGTTGCATCGCCGCCGCCAAGGCAAAATATACGCATTAAGTAGTCTGCCACACACAAAAAAAACGGCGCCGTGCGCCGTTTTTTTATATCCAAGCAAATCGGAACTTGTCTAAATAATACGCTTCCAATTCAGTAAGCACCTCGCGGATGCCGCGAGGTGCTTAGCCTTATCCTCTACGAACTAAGCCAAACACCAGGGAGACAAGAAATAACGCCAGGAAAATGTAGAACAGTATTTTCGCGATTCCAATAGCGCCGGCGGCAATGCCACCGAAGCCAAAAATCGCAGCGATAACGGCAATAACGAAAAACACTATGGCATAGTGAAGCATGATGTTTCCTTTCATTTTGCTATGGAAAGAAGAAGTTGTACTCCTGCACTTCAAAGTTGCAAGGAGCGTGCCAATGTAATAAGCGATGTAGCGCCTAGAAGCCAGGACGGTATGCTGCTAAAGTATTGATACGGAGTTGGGTTTCAGACGCAGTGCCCAGCGCCTTCAAGCGGGGAAAGATAATTCTAATTAAGCATGTAAAAAAGCACTGTTTGCGTGTAGGAATTACCTATGGGCAATGAAATAGGGTAATCGGCAAACGAGGCACTTTTCTGAGTCTTGAGCAAGGTCGAAGGAGTGGAATATGTTAAAAGCCTTGGTGGTCGACGATAGAGGACCACTCGACGGTGCGTCACCCGCTGCAGTAGCGCAAAAGAATGGTTTTGAAGTTGAAGTTGTAGGCAGTTTGGAACGCGCACGCGCCAGCCTTGCCCGGCATACTCCCCATATCGTATTTATTGATCTTGAACTTCCCGACGGCGACGGCATGGACCTCGTCGAAGAATGGGAAGATTCCGACGAGCTACAAATGGTCGTCATGACCGCGCGCGCCACAGTGGAAAGCGCCGTCGCGGCTTTGCGGAAAAATGTGTTGGATTATTTGCACAAGCCGATTACCACAGATCAAATACAAAGAGCATTAGACGCGGTGAAAAGACGAATGGAAAAAGAAGAAACCGAAGGCAAATCCAGCGCCCGGGAAACGACCCCTGAATTAAAAGATTTATCTGGACTCGTAGGCCAATCCAAGGCGATGCAGGAAGTGTATAACCTAGTGCGCACCGTCGCGCCCAGTGACGCGACTGTACTGATCCAAGGCGAAAGCGGCACGGGAAAAGAGCTCGTGGCCAATGCGATACACACCCTGATCGCGAGACGAGACGGACCTTTTTTAGCCATTAATTGCGGCGCCATTCCGGAAAATCTCATCGCATCGGAATTATTTGGACATGAGCGCGGCAGTTTTTCCGGCGCCGACAGACAGCACCGAGGTTACTTCGAGCGCGCCGCCAGCGGTACGCTATTCCTGGATGAAATCACCGAGATGCCGCAAGATCTCCAAGTGCATTTTCTTAGAGTCTTAGAGACCGGGGTGTTTTTACGCGTTGGCGGTAGTAAAGAGATCGCCGTTGACACCCGGATTATCGCGGCAACCAATCGGCACCCAGAAACAGCCGTATTGGAGGAAAAATTGACTGAGGATTTATTTTACTGCTTCCAAGTCTTCCCAAACCAGCTCCCGCCATTACGGGCACGCGGAGAAGACGTGCTCACCTTGGCGCGGCATTTTTTAGAACAATTGAATCGCAACGGCACGGTTCAAAAAACCTTCACACCGGAAATCGAGCAAGAATTACTGCATTACAGCTGGCCGGGCAATGTCCGTGAATTAAGCAATGCCGTATCCCGCGCTTATTTATTGGCAAGCCAAGAGATCACGCCTGAGCATTTGTCACTCGCGCCTATACGTCCCGTGGAACCCGCGATCAAACCACAAGAATTGGTGGGCAAGTCTTTGGAAGATGTGGAGCGGCATTTGATTTTAGCGACTTTGCAAGAATGCAGAGGCAATAAAAAATTAGCCGCTGAAACCTTAGGGGTGAGTTTGAAAACCTTATACAACCGGCTCAAGCAATATCAAACCAGTGGCGTAAGCTCAAATAAAGAAGTGGAATTTTTCATCCCGCGCGATACCCGGGATAGGCGCTTGGGCTCGCGCCGCATGGACGAACGCGCGCGTTAAACTTTCTCTGTTCAGTCGTACAATATTAGTTCAGCATGCTAGGCGTCCAAGCGATCGGAGTGCCTTCGACAAAGGTCAATTCCGCCTCGGTACCGCCACGGCTATTGCATATTTTTACCAAGCTATTGTGTTTTTCTCGCGCCAGGGCGGTCGCATAGTCAATGGCGTCGTCCTTATCATCGAAGCGAGATAGCGGCTTGTCTAAGCCCATCTCCGTAACTTGCCAAGTATCGAGTCGATCAGGCGCGACTATAAAAAGCGTCTTACTCATTCCGCGCTCCTCGTTAATGCGGCACTACAGGCAACACTAACATTCTTAAGCATGTGCGAGGCACAGCGTGATTGGAAACATTCCCGCGTCGTGCGACGCGGGAAAATTGCACGATCTAAACCCGCCGATTCATACGGCTGCGTAACACCGCGCCGGTTAACATGCCCATAGCCGCGGCAATGCCCACCGCCTGCCAAGGTTTGGCATGGATATATTCGTCCGTGGCCTTAATGGCTGTTTGCGAACGAGTACGCAAAGCGGCTTGCGCGCGTTGGGTTTTCTCTTTTAACACTGCCAGCTGCTCTCGTATCATTTCCCGGGCAGCCTGGGTCTGGCCTTCGGCCTGGCTGCGAGCGCTGTTTAATAAAGACTGCGCATCCGCTATGACTGTGCGGATATCTTCTTCCAACCTGGCCTTATTTTCTTCCCAGCTGTCCGCCGGGCTGGAGGCGACATTCATTTTATTACCCATAGGGGAGGGCTTTTCGGTAACAGTGCTCATTTTGACGGCTCCTAATTGAAGTAGATAAATAAAAATTTCTCTCTGTTGCACAACCGTCGTAACCTGGCCGTGCTTACACATAACATTTGTTAGCAATGCACATGCCACAAAAAATAGCGCTAATAAACAGGGGTTAGCGCCTAACTTCCACACTCATCTATGCAAACCCTACACAAAGACGTGTAAATCTTTCTACGCAATAGGATCAAAGCGCATAGGGTGATTTCTGCGATTACGCTAAGCCGCGCCGGAAGTCGAAACTACGCGGCCTATCAGAAATCACGCCATGGCTACCGGCGGGTCATAAGTACGGCACGGTTCTTGCCACTCAATGCCTGTCATTATTGAACCGCGTATTGGAAGTACACCTGATAAAAAGAAAGAGTCCCATGCAAACAATAAAAATCTGTGTTTTTGCTTTTGTCTTTGCCTTGATTGCAGGATGCGCCACCACACCGGACGTCCAGCCTTTATTAGAAGCCTCGCAAACTGTAAAACAGCCGCCCCTGGTGGTGGACGGTAAAGGGGCCCTGCCCAAGCAGGAAAGCAAAGCCCTGGTTTCCGAACTGAAACAGGACGTCGGAAATCTCGATATCTTGAATCAGCACGTCGCCCTGGAACAGGCGGTGACGGGGACGCCCTTGGTGGCCGGCAATACCGCGACTTTATTACGCGATGGGCCCGCTACTTATAGCGCCATGTTGAAAGCCATGCGCGAGGCCAAAGACAGCATCAATATTGAAACCTATATTTTCTTCGACGATGCCGCGGGCGAGAAATTTATAGACCTCCTGGAAAAAAAACAAAAAGAAGGTGTGCAAGTCAATATCATTTACGACAGTGTAGGTTCGCTAGAAACCAATAGAGTCTTTTTCGAACAGCTCAAAGCCTTAGGCGGCAATGTGCTGGAGTTCAATCCGATTAACCCCGCCCAAGCGCGCAAAGGCTGGAGTATTAATCACCGCGATCACCGCAAACTGACCATCATAGATGGCAAAATCGCCTTTACCGGCGGGATTAATATCAGCAATGTGTACTCCAAGGGTTCCTCCATCTTGGCGCGCGCAGACGACAGCAAAGTCAATTTTAAAGATGTGCCCTGGCGCGATACCCATGTCGAAATTCGTGGGCCGGTGGTCGCGCAGTTTCAACAGCTCTTTATGGAGACCTGGGCCAAACAACACGGACCAGCGCTACCTAAGCGCAACTATTTTCCCAAGTTAAAAAATGAGGGGGATTACTTAATACATGCGATCGGCACTTCTCCTGACGCGCCCAATGTCAGCATGATGTACACCACTTTGTTGTCGGCGATTAATTCCGCGCAAAGATCGGTGTACATCACGAACGCGTATTTTGCACCGGCCCCGGAAATTCTTACGGCTTTAGAAAATGCGGCCCGGCGTAAAGTGGATGTGGAGTTAATTCTTCCTGGCGTGAGCGATAACTGGCTGCCTTTGAACGCCGGACGCAGCCATTACGCCAGCTTGCTCGATGCCGGCGTTAAAATTTTTCAA
>CAZKHT010000002.1:19932-25141 GCA_964552595.1 uncultured Burkholderiales bacterium | reverse complement strand
TTTTTCAACGCAAATATGCCATGCTGCATGCCAAGACTTCGGTCATAGACAATGTGTGGTCGACTATAGGCTCCACCAATTTGGATTGGCGCAGCACCGCGATTAACGATGAGATCGATGCCGTGATTTTAAGCAAGGATTTCGCCGACCAAATGCAGGCTCAATTCCAGCGTGATAAACTGGATTCGGTGGAAATCACCAAGGAAAGCTGGCGCCAGCGTTCCATCTTGCTGCGGGTAAAGGAATGGGCCGCACGCATTTGGGAACGCTTTTTATAGCTTGCCCGGTTTGCTTAAAACGCCTCACGGAAGGAAACGCCATGCGATATTGGATAAGCGCTCTCGCAATTTTTGTATGGTCTCATCTGGCCCTCGCCGATCCGCCGCCGGGCTATCCTTTCTTGAGTTTTGACCAAGGCATGAAACAGGCGCAACAAGAAAAACGGCCGGTGTTTTTATATTTCGGGCGCTTCGGTTGCGGCTGGTGCGATAAAACCAACAAGGAAGCATTTTCAGACGCTGGCTTGCGCAAGCTTTACACCGAGCACTATGTTTTGGTGTATGTTGATGCCGAAAGCGGCAAACGTCTACGTTTGCCCAGCGGCGAGCGCATCACCGAAGCTGATCTTGGCAGCCGCTACCGCGCGTTTGCCACGCCTTTATTCGTGTTTTTATTGCCCGATGGCAGTGAGATTGCGCGCGTCCCCGGCGTACAATCGACGCAGGATTTCATCAATTATGATCGCTATGTGACCCAAGGTTTTTACAAAACCCAAACCCTAGTGCAATTCCTGAATTCCAAATCTTGAAACATTGGCTGACCACTTGCGCGCTGGTTTTTGCAACACTCGATGCCTATGCCGCGCCCTGGGCTTTCGAGACGCCTATCACCGTGAGCGAAGATCCGGCGGGCCGCGCTTTTTATCATCTCGAAGCCGCCGGCCGCAAAAGCATCGCCGTCTCCGGTGGCTGGGTAGGCGTGGTATGGGAAGACAACCGCGACGGCCGTTCGCATTGCTACCTCGCGCTAAAACCGCCGGGGGCTAAGCTATTTAATCCGGCAATCATCATCAGCGGCAATGAAGAGGCCTACCAGCCTACTGTTTTAGGAGAGGCTGACGGAAAATTTGTGCTTGCCTGGGAAGAAGCCGGCAAGGTCTGGTCTCGGCTGGCGAAGCCACAAAAACTCGGACCGCCTATCGTGCTATCGGACCATGGTGCGCAAGCCAGCCTTAGCGGAAACGGAAAGCAGCTCTACGCCGCTTGGTCCGAGCAAACAAAAACCGTGGCGCAAATTTATTTCGCGCGTCTACTCCCAGATGCACCGACGCAGCAATTGCGCCTGATCGCCCCGTACGCGTTGGAAAGGGGCACGGAGCGGGGGGATCAAACTTTTCCCAGTATTCATGGGCTCTCTGGTCAGGCCTTGATTGTCGAATGGGAGGATAGGCGCGAGGGCCATACCCGCATCTTGGCCGCCGCCTCGCGTGACGGTGGACGTCGCTTCGGCGCCACGCAGGAAGTGAATGAGACACTCTGGCGTGGTCAACAAGCGGGTTTTGGCCGGGGCACAGGCGTCATGCGGGTTGCTCTTAGCGGCGATGGGCGTGGCGGGGCTGCTGCCGTGTGGGCGGATAAGCGCGATTTTCTCGCAGGCTACGATGTCTATGCCGCCTTCGCCCAAGCGCAGAGCCTGCGCTTTAAAGCCAACGAAAAAGTCCAAGATGAATTCGGGAATGACATTGCGCAATGGCATCCGGCGATCGCTGCTGGTAAAGGTGTAGGCCCGGTGGTGGCTTGGGATGACGACAGAGACGGTACGCCGGATATCTGGCTGGCTTGGCGCCGTGCGCAAGGCTGGAGCGAGAATCTAGCGGTGCCCGGTGCGTCTGGTGCTGGGGTGCAAACCGATCCTAGCCTAACCTTGGATGAAAGCGGCGATCTACATCTGGTGTGGATAGACAAGCCGGATTTAAATAGTCCTTCCCGTCTGCGCTATGTATATGGCCGGCATACCGCCGACGCGGAGGCGCGGTAACTAAGGCAGCATTACGGTGTCGTCCTGCACAGTAGCGGGTACGACGCGATTACGCCCGGCGTGTTTCGCGGTATATAAAGCCTGATCCGCGGCTTTTAAAACTTGTTGCCAGGATTCCCCATGCGATGGGAACGCGGCGACGCCTATGGATACAGTAATTCCGCGTAAACTGCGTTGCTCATATTCCGGTTGCCAATGCTCTATGGCGGCCCGCAGTACTTCCGCGCGCTGCAACGTCCCGTCTAAATCCGCGCCCGGCATAATCACGACGAATTCCTCGCCGCCGTAACGGCAAGCCATATCGCCTTCACGCACTGTACGTCGCAGTATCTCGCCCATGCCGCGCAGCAGCGCATCGCCGGCCGCGTGGCCATGGCTATCGTTGAATTGCTTGAAGTGATCCACATCCAGCATCAATACGCCCACGGGCAAACCGCGCCGCGCGGCGCGCTGTTGCTCTATGGTGAGCGCCTCCTCCATGAAGCCGCGATTGAATAAGCCGGTCAAGGCATCGCGTATGGCGCGTCTTTGCAGTTGTTCCTGGCGACGCAAAATACTGAGGGCATTGGCAGTGCGTTGCGCGATAGAAACCGCAGCCCAGGGCACGGCTTCTTCTCGGGCCGCATACTCCAAACCCGAAATTTGCAACACGCCTTGCAATTCCTTTTGGGTGATTAAAGGCAGACAAAGATGCTCGCCATGCCGCTGTGCGTGCATGCATGCGGCCATATTGTCGCCTATGCAGGGATAGGGTTGTTCGCTGGCGATGGCGGGACAATCGCTGGGCTGCAATACCGACGAACTGGGCGCGCCCCCCCAAGTTCGCACCGGCTCTATCTTGTCGCCGAGCGCGATATATAAAGCGCCTCGGCTCCCCGGAAACAGGCTGCGCGCGCAGCGCACAACGGCGTCTGCCAAGGCCTTGGCCGAGCCGCAGTGTTGCAAGGTCTGGCTGAGCTCATCCAATTGCAAAAGCTCGCGCACGCGATCGTCTTTTTTCAATAACTCCAGCTTTAAAGCTTGATCGCTGGGACGGGCTAACAAGCGCCACCAGCCGCGCCGAGCAAAGCGCCAATGCGCCCGCAGCCGCGCTTTTACAAATAGCCAAACTCTCCACGGGCTGCTTAAGCTTCCGTGCAAATATAAGGCAAACAATTTGCTCAAGTGCCACATGCTTAAAGCCAGAATGACCACGCCTAATATCAGCAAGACGCTGACGGGGCCCAAGCGCAGGGATTGATTAATCGGCGCGCGCGCCAGCAACCACAAGGTTTCATTTACCCCACTTACCGGCGCCAGCGTATAAAATCGCGCCACGCCATCGCTGTCTTCGTGGCGCACGACGCTACCGGTATCTAATTTGTGCAAACTTTGGGCGAGCTGAGGGTCCAGATTGAGCCAAGGGCTGGAAGAGGGATAGGCGGCGAGCAAATTGCCTTGGCTATCAAAGAGCCCATAATCGCTGTCCTTGGGCAGCGCTCCGTGGATGCGCGGAAATAAATTTTGGCTAGAGAAAGTCGCGACCACCGCGCCCTGCACCCGGCCGTCGTTCGCCCGCTGCGGCACGCTGACGCCCAGCTGATGTTTATCGATGGCGAAAATCTGCGCCCCCTCCATCGGCACGGGAACACGCAAGGCATCCGGCCAGCTCTGCGCGCTACACCATACTTGGCCATCGGCGCGCGCGAACGCTAAATTTTCATATTCGCTGAAACTTTCTTGTTGGCGCGAGAGAAAGCTCTTGCAGGCGCTGGTGGAACTGCGCGGCCCCAGAGAAATACTGCCTAAAATCCGTCCCAATTGTTGCGTATGGTCTAGCCAGCTACTCTGGAAGGCGGCAGCCGAAGTGGCCAAACGCACACTGTGCATGCGGTCCTGATTGAGCGCCGAGCGGGTGGCCTCGTAAGCGCGCCAACTGCCATCGGTGATCAATCCGCCTACCACGGCCAAGAGAATCAAAAGTATGCCGCGATAGCCCGCGCCCGGCGAAAATGTCAGTGCCAAATTTCTCATGCTACCCCCGGCTGTTTGCCATCCACTCCGTACGGAGCGGGCCTGCATTATCTTGTCGCTGCATAATTTTGCATCAGGATAGAAGGCCCAGGCGAAAATAGGTCATTACGCATTGTTTATTTTTTTGAGTTTGTTCTGGTCGCTTGAATTAAGTTCACGCCGGCAGGCAATTCCGCGCGCAAGGTTTCAGCCAAGGCGCGCAAGCTGTCTAAAAACGGTGTGCGTTTGCGCCAGACTAAAGCGATGCTGCGTGACGCGCCGGCGCCCGCCAGAGGCCGCAGCACGATGTCTTTGTTGTCTAGGGTATGACCCTGGCTGGCGAGATAGGGTAAAAGCGTCACGCCTATGCCCATCCCCACCATTTGCCGCAGGGTCTCCAAGCTCGTCGCACGGACCTCTTCGCTCGCATGGCTGGCTAAGCCACAGGCCGCCAAGGCTTGATCGCGCAAACAATGACCCTCCTCCAAGAGCAATAAATTCTCTTGTCCTAAAGCCTCTAGGCTAACGGTTTTATGTTTCAGCAATGCATGTGAGCGAGGAAAAGCCGCGACAAAGGGCTCCTTGAATATGGGCGTCACCGTTAACTCCGCATCCAACACCGGTAAGGCCACCAAACCCGCGGCCAATTTGCCCGCATGCAATTCCTGTAACAGCATAGGCGTAGTGAGTTCGTGGAGCAGTAATTTCAATTTCGGATAGCGCTTATGCAGCAGCGGCAGCACGCGCGGCAAATAATACGGCGCTAGCGTAGGTATCACGCCGATGTGCAAGCTCGCGGCCAAGGGGTCCTGGCCATAGCGGGCAAGCTCTCGCAAGCGTTCGCTCTCGCGCAACATAATGCGCGCACTCTGCAAAATTTCCTGGCCCAACGGCGTGGGCAAGATGCGTTTTAAATCCCGATCGAATAAGGTAATGCCCAAGATATCTTCCAGCTTTTTAAGTTGGGTAGAGAGGGTGGATTGGCTGACATGGCAAAACTCGGCGGCTTTGCCGAAATGGCCGGTGTCGGCGAGGGCGACCAAGTAGCGCAATTGCTGTAGCGTCATATTGTTAACCGATCTATTTTATCAATCATATTGTACTAAACAATTCATTGGATGAATAAGAGACATCGCGGTGTAATGGCGTCGTCCCGCAAGCAGCGGACGATTAATTAGCT
>CAZKHT010000002.1:0-19922 GCA_964552595.1 uncultured Burkholderiales bacterium | reverse complement strand
GAGCTTTGCCATGTCTCAATGTCCAGTGATGACCACGGCCGCGGGTATACCCGTCGCCGATAACCAAAATACGCTCACCGCCGGGCCGCGGGGGCCGGTAGTTATGCAAGATTATCAATTGATAGAAAAGATGGCGCACTTCAATCGCGAGCGCATACCCGAGCGCGTGGTGCACGCCAAGGGCGCCGGCGCTTACGGCACCTTTACCGTCACCGCCGATATCACGCGCTATACCCGCGCCAAAATCTTCTCCCAGGTCGGCAAACAATGCGAGGTGCTCGCGCGCTTTTCCACGGTAGCCGGCGAAATGGGCTCCGCCGATACGGCGCGCGACCCGCGCGGCTTCGCGCTCAAGTTTTATACCGAAGAAGGCAATTGGGATATGGTGGGCAATAACACGCCGGTGTTCTTTATCCGCGATCCCTTGAAGTTTTCCGATTTCATCCACAGCCAAAAGCGCCATCCTGAAACCGGCTTGCGCGATGCCACCATGCAATGGGATTTTTGGAGCTTGTCGCCGGAGGCTTTACACCAGGTGACCTGGCTATTCGGCGACCGCGGCATACCGGCGACGTATAGGCATATGGATGGATTTAGCAGCCATACCTTCAGTATGTGGAACGCGGCCGGGGAGCGCTTTTGGGTGAAGTGGCATTTCAAAACCGAACAAGGCATACGCTGTTTGAGCCAAAGCGAAGCCAGTCGTATCGCGGGCGAGGACCTCGATTTTCATAGGCGCGATTTGCAGCAAGCGATTGCCCATGGCGATACGCCGAAATGGCGGGTGATGTTGCAAGTCATGCCCGAGGCCGAGGCGGCGACTTATCGTTTGAATCCCTTCGATCTCACCAAGGTATGGCCACACCGCGATTACCCTTTGATCGAAGTCGGCGTGTTGGAGCTCAATCGCAATCCGCAAAATTATTTCGCGGAGATAGAGCAAGCCGCCTTCGAGCCCGGCAATTTGCCGCCGGGCATGGGTGTGTCGCCGGACAAAATGCTACAGGCACGCGTGTTGTCCTATCCCGATGCGCATAGGCACCGTATCGGCATCAATTACGCGGCGCTTCCGGTGAACATGCCGCGCTGCCCGGTGCATAGCTATCATCGCGACGGCGCCATGCGTTTCGATGGCAATGGCGCGAACAGCCCGGTGTATCAGCCGAATAGTTTTGGCGGCCCGGTGGATGCCCGGCAATATGCCGAGCCGCCGCTTAATATTAGCGGCGCGGTGGATAGACACGACCATTGGCGGGGTAACGAAGACTATTACTCCCAGGCCGGCGATCTATTCCGGTTAATGCAGGGGGCGGAGCGGGCGCGCTTGGTGGCGAATATCGTCGCTGCCATGCAGGGTGTGCCGGAGTCTATACAGCGCCGACAAATCGCGCATTTTATGCGGGCCGATCCCGCGTACGGCGCGGCAGTGGCGGCGGGTTTACGTCTCGAGTTGGCGCAAAGCGCGGCACCCGCTTGATTAAATCAGGGCGTGGGCCACGTCCAATACTAGACCCACCGGGAGTCCTACCATGTACACATTGATGCAACATACCAAGCGCAAGGTGCAGGCCACCCCCATGGCCAAGCTCATGGGTATAGGCGCGGGTTTCTTCATGTTAAAGGGCCTATTGTGGCTAGCCGCGGCGGCTTGGTTGTTACGCTAAACCCCGCGCTGTGACGGTTGATTTACTACTTTATAAGGAGAATCGTGTGGCGAATAAAAAATCAATGAACGCCGGTATTGATATCGGCATTTCGGACAAAGAGCGTAAGGCCATTGCCGCAGGTTTATCTCACGTTTTGGCCGACACCTATACGCTGTATTTAAAAACCCATCACTTTCATTGGAACGTGACCGGACCTATGTTTCAAACCTTGCACCTTTTGTTTATGGATTTATACAATGAACAATGGATGGCGGTGGATGCGATCGCGGAGCGCATACGGGCTTTGGGATTTCCGGCACCGGGAACCTATAGCGAATTCGCCTCTCTGACTTCCATCAAAGAAAGCAAAGGCGTGCCCAAGGCCAGGGACATGTTGCGCGAGTTGGTGCTAGGCCAAGAAGCGGTGGCACGCACGGCACGCGCGGTGTTTCCGTTGGCCGAAAACGCCAATGATCAACCGACGTGCGATTTGCTCACCCAGCGCATGCAAATCCATGAAAAAAATGCTTGGATGTTGCGCAGCCTGTTAGAGGAATAAGCGCGGCCCCGGCAAGCGGAGTTTTTTGGAATGATATTTCGCCAATTATTTGAACCCATCTCGAGTACTTATACCTATCTGATCGGCTGCGAAAGTACCGGGTCGGCCCTGCTCATAGACCCGGTGCTGCCGACTTGGGAGCGCGACCTGCAAGCGGTGCAAGCCTTAGGTTTGAAACTCGCTTACACCTTGGATACGCACATACACGCCGATCACATCACCTCGGCGCAGAAGTTAAAGCAAGTGGCGGGTAGTAAAATCGCAGGGCCGGGACTAGATCATTTGCCCTGCACCGATGTGTATATAAAGCACGGCCAGCCCTTCCAGCTTGGCAGTATTCGCTTGCATCCGCTGCACACACCCGGACATACCGACAATCATTTTGCCTATCGCTTAGATGATCGCTTGTTCAGCGGCGATGCCTTGCTCATAGACGCTTGCGGCCGCACTGATTTTCAAAACGGCAATGCGGACACGCTGTACACCTCTATTCATCAGCATTTGTTCAGTCTGCCGGATGAGACCTTGGTGTTTCCGGCACACGATTACGAAGGGCGGCACGTGTCCAGCATCGCTCAGGAAAAAGACCGCAACCCGCGCCTAGGCGGGAATAAAAGCCGCGAAGAATTCGTGGCGATTATGCAGGGACTAAAACTCGCGTATCCGAAGTTCATTGATTACGCCGTGCCGGGAAATAAGCAATGCGGGGTTTGCCCCACGGGCATACCGGAAAATTTGCAGCAATATTGTGATGCCGTAGCGCAAAGTCGCCAAGGCTAGGGCGGCGACTTAGCGGTGAATTTTTTGCCTAAGCGATACGCGTCTATGATGCCCACCAGCCATGCCACGAAAAGCGTCCAAGCCGCGAGGCCTAAGGGAGCGGGATTGGGGTTGCTTGCCACTTCCTCACGCGCCAGCGTGCTTAAATTTTCCAGATTGAGCAGACCACCGCTGGCCTCGATTTTTTGCAAAATATCGTTGGCCTGATGCAAGACGCCCTTGAATAAAAATATCAGCGCCAAGGTCGAGACGATAATTAGTATCCAGCCACGCGCATATTTTTTTAATAGCAAATGCCCCGTACCCGGAAAAACCAGACCCGAGAGTAAAGCGGCTTGTAGGGCACGGCTCATGCCAATATTCCCAATATCTCTTGGATGAAGAAGATTCATACTAGCATCGCTCACAAGCTGGAACCAAGAGCCCGCGAACCCAGCACGCGAAGGCGAGGCTGGGCGTGCTACCGGCCACCGGACAAATCGCCGCTCGACGCGCAAGGCCGTGAAATTGCCTGCGCCGAACCCGGTCAAGATGCCGCGCTGCAATCCGGCTTCGCTTGGCCTGTGCCGCGATTTATCGTCCAAGCCGGATTGGGCTTGGGCTTTGTATTTAGATAAGGCGCCTGGCGTCCGACAAAAAAACGGGCTGCATTTCTCCGTCTGGCCTTGCGCCTAAATCCGGTTTAAGCTGGGTCCGGGAGGAGGGATGCCGGATACCAACACTGCGCGTAACACGCAAATCCAAAACCGCCTACAAGAAAAAATGGCGACCGCACGCTGGGCACGCTGTCTGAAACGCCTGGGCTGGCTAAGCGCGACCTTGGGTTTCGCCATCTTCAAATCCTATGCGGATTTACAAGAAAAATTCGATGGCACCGTGGGGGAAGCGCTGTTCGATCTAATGCCAGACACCGGCACGGTTAAAACGCTGGCGCTGGCCCTGGCGATAGTCGGTCTTATCTTAGTGATACTGGCTTATTTACTGAGCGATATACGACGCTGGCTGAGCACGGGGATAAGACAGTTATGGCCCAAATATTTCAAGCTCAGAGATTTAGAAACCGTGGATATGCCCAGAGACGCTTTACTCAAATTTATTTTCGAGCAAGGCGACGCGCGCAACCCCGGCAGCTTTATCCGCTTGGAAACGCTGCATTGGCTGGCGACGATCAATCCCGAATATGTATGCGCATGGGCCGAGATCGTTAGAACACAGGCCCAGCCGCAATATCAAAGACCCTGTTTCTACGTCGTCGCCCCGCTGTCCCGCGCCGGCCGCGAGGCGATGGAAAAACGCATCATCAAAAAGAATAAAGATTTGCTACCGGAACATGTGGCGAGAAGTTTCAGCCGCGCCTGCGGCCTCTACATCATAGAAGTTTATGGTGGCTCCTTCTTCGAGAAGGGCGCGATTTTGTATCTCTTACAAAAAATGCTGGATAAAAAATTAACCCGCAAAGCGTTTGATCCCCAATTCAAGATCTACACCCGGCCGGTCAATCAATACGGATATGGCCAGGTTAAACGCTTCGGGTTTACCAATCTCGGGGAGACGTCCTACGAAATGCACCGCTGGCAAGCCGAGGTGACGCCGGGCTTATGCCGGCGCCAAGCGGCTTAGCCTTCTGCTTCGCCGTCCTCGTCCGGATTATCCTGTAAGCGCAAAGGACGATCGGTAGGCAAATCTTGATCGGCTCTCCGCGTTTCGTTTGATTTAAAAGAAATGACCTATTCCCACGCGAAACGAGTTCTGAAGCTTAAGAAAGTTTACTGCGAAACAAAAAGAATACCGCGCCGGCCAAACACAAGCCGGCCCAAAGATAATCCAAGCTCAATTTTTCGCGCAAATATAAAAGCGAAAAGGGAACAAAAACCAGTAGCGTAATCACTTCTTGCAGAATTTTGAGTTGGCCTACCGACATGACTTGATGCCCTATGCGGTTAGCCGGGACTTGAAACATGTATTCGAAAAACGCGATGCCCCAACTGGCCAAGGCCGCGATCAGCCAGCTCTTATCGGATAAATTTCGCAAATGCGCATACCAGGCGAAAGTCATGAACACATTGCTGCACAGTAACAAAACCACGGTGAGCCAATAAGGATGGACGTTCAATGCGTTTGCTCCGGTTTTTCACCCGCGGCGATTTTGGCATCGCGGATTTGGGTGGCGTGCAAATCGCGCAGCGATTCCACCTCGATATAGACATGCTTAATCTCCGGGCTCACTTGACGCAGCGCCGCGTGTATGCGGCCGATGGCGGTATTGATCGCTTCGGCCAGCAAGGATTTTTGAAACACCACGTCTAAGGTGACCAATAAATCATGCGGTCCGAAATACAGTGTGCGTATTTTTCCGACGTGCTCGACGTCAGGGTCGGCATCGACTGTCGCATGCATGCGCTCTAACACCGCCGCATCCACGCCCTCGCCTATGAGTAGGCCCTTGGATTCGATGGCCAAGACCCAGGCCACCGCCATTAAGATGACGCCGATCAATACCGAGGCCGCGCCATCTAAGCGCGGCTCATTAAAATACTGGCTGAGGAAAACGCCGATAAACGCAACCAGCAAGCCCAGCATTGCCGCCGCGTCTTCAAACACCACGGTGAATAAACTGGGATCCTTGGTCTTGCGCACAAACTCAATCGCCGAGCGCGTACCTTTGGCGGCCCAAAACTGGCGCAAGGCGATGACAAATGAGGTGCCCTCCACCAGCGTCGCGATGCCCAACACCCAGTAGTTCACGGAGGGATCGTGCAATTCGGATGGCTCACGGATATGCAAAATCCCTTCATATACCGACATTCCACCGCCTATCCCGAAAATCGAAATCGCCACGATCAGCGACCAAAAATACAGCTCTTTGCCGTAGCCGAAGGGGTGGCGGGGATTCTCCGGCCGCGCACTGCGGTATAAGCCAAACAAAATCAAACCGCCATTGCCGGTGTCGACCAGTGAATGTATACCCTCGGCTATCATTGCCGACGAGCCCGTGATGGCCGCCGCGATAAATTTAATCGTAGCGATCACCAGATTCGCGACTATGGCGGCGATCACTGAGAAATTCGATTCTTTATGTATGGGCATGATTAGCGCATAGGAAGCAAAACCAGAGGCGCAGCGACAGTCGATGCGCGCGCCTAGTATGCGCAAAGGCTCGCTTCGTGGTCAACGCATTTTAGAATGCAAAGAAGGTGGCGTTTGCGCATCGCCTTTTGTGGGCGCCTTTTTGCCACTGTTTGGCTGCACCGGCAGCACGGCAAGAAAAACATCGCGCGGGACAGCCGCCCTACGCTATTCTTCAAACCTAATTCTTCTTAATAGAAAGTCTTTTCCTTGAACGAAGCAGCATTGCATCACATCGTCATCATAGGCGGCGGCGCCGGCGGTTTAGAACTCGCGACGCGTCTGGGCGACACCCTAGGCAAACATAAGCGCGCCGCGATTACCCTCATCGACCAAGCGCGTACCCATCTCTGGAAACCGCTGCTGCATGAAGTCGCCGCCGGTAGCTTGGATTCTCACGACGATGAGTTGGAATATTTAGCGCAAGCGAAGTGGCATCATTTTCGATTTCGCTTGGGCCGCATGGAAGGGCTCAACCGTAGTACCCAGGAAGTGTTTATTGCGCCTACGTTGGATGAGATGGGTGCAGAGATCGTACCGCGCCGGTCATTCAAATACGACACGCTGGTGATGGCGGTGGGCAGCATGACCAATACCTTCGGCACGCCCGGCGCGCGCGATTACTGCATGATGTTAGATACCACTGAAGAAGCCTCCAAATTCAATCAACATCTAGTGAACGCCTGTCTGCGCGCGCACACTCAAAGCGGCCCGATAGAGCCTGGGCAGTTAACGGTAGCCATCATAGGCGCCGGTGCCACCGGCGTGGAGTTGGCGGCGGAACTGCATGAGACCACGCGCCAGCTCTACGCTTATGGCTTGGAAAAAATCGAACCGGAAAAAAATGTGCGCATCGTCGTGATAGAAGCCGCGCATCGCATCTTGGCCGGCTTACCTGAAAACATAGCGAGCGCTGCGGATAAACAATTGCGCGATCTCAAAGTAAATATTTTTACCGGCGAGCGCGTGGTCGAAGTGCAGCCGAATGGCGTGCGCACGCAAAGCGGTTTATTCATACCCGCCTGCACAGTCGTGTGGGCCGCCGGCATTAAAGCACCGAATTTTTTGCGTGAACTGGATGGCTTGGAGGTCAATAAGTTGAATCAGCTGGTGGTAAAGCAAACCCTGGAGACGACCATGGATGCAAATATATTCGCCCTCGGTGATTGCGCCTCTTGTCCCCAACCTAATAGCGACCAAACCGTACCGCCACGCGCCCAAGCGGCAAACCAGCAAGCCAGCTTGCTCGCAAAATCTTTGGCACGGCGCTTGCGCGGCCAACCCCTGTTGAA
Organism: uncultured Burkholderiales bacterium; assembly: GCA_964552595.1. Lineage (GTDB taxonomy): Bacteria > Pseudomonadota > Gammaproteobacteria > Burkholderiales > Thiobacteraceae > RBG-16-58-11. The sequence continues at coordinate 12,519 of CAZKHT010000002.1, read as the reverse complement.
TTATGTGTACCGCGATTACGGCGCGCTGGTAGCGCTAGGTCGATACTCCACCGTGGGTAATCTCATGGGTGGATTGTCCAAAGGCAGCCTGATGGTGGAAGGCAATGCCGCGCGCCTAGTGTATTGGTCGCTCTACAAAAAACATCAGATCGCGCTGCATGGGTTTTTCCGCGTTGTGCTGGCAACGATAGCGACGTTTATTAATTCGCCGAATAAACCTAGGGTGAAGTTGCACTAATGGTGAAGGGCGAGGGATTGAATATGTTGTGATTCTGCACTCGTGGCAAACCGTACATAGCTGGTTGCTTCAAGCAGAACGTGAATATGGCCGCTAATTCATCCATCACACGGATTGGCGCGCCAAAGCCGCGGCAGTCGGGTATGTAAAGCGTTGAGCGCGTATGAAGAACCCTCTGCGCCCGTAGAGCTACATTGTTCGCGTTGCTATAAAATCTCGACTACTCTTTACCAGTGAAGGGAAGTGGATGGCGATATCAGCAATACAATTAAGACCAAACAAAAACTTCTCCCTGTCTCCTTCTCCCGGCAATCCTCACCGGCACCTTCGAGCGCACCCTTAGCCACATCGTCGATCACGCACTCAACCTGTCCGCCTTCGATGCGCGTGCGCGAGCACATCCTCTTGGTGGCCCTGTCCACCGACGCCCAGCAGCGCTTCACCACTATTGCCGTTTTCATTTCCGGCATGCGCAAGCAGGCCGTCCCATGGTTTTTCGAAGTGCTGTTGGCCAGTTCAATTTGCAACCCAAGCAAATATAACCTATACCCATTGCTCATCCCTCTTTAAGGAAAAGCATCATGGCCAACCCCTTCGTCCACATCGAGCTGCACACCAAAGACATCGCTAAAGCGAAAGATTTTTATTCTAAATTATTTGATTGGAAGCTTACCGATGTGCCTATGCCCGGCGACGCGGGAGGTACGTACACCATGATAGATGTCGGTACGGGCACAGGCGGGGGGATGTTTCAAAACCTCGAAGGGCCACCGCGCTGGTTGGCTTACGTTGCGGTGGAGGATATCGTTGCCTCGACAAATAAAGCGCGTGAGCTGGGGGCTAATATTGTTCAGGATGTGATTAAGGTCGGCGATTTCGGGCGGATGAGTATTATCGTTGATCCGACCGGCGCCGTTTTCGCTTTGTGGAAGATGGACAAACAATAAACCTCTCCATGCGATTGAACGGCCGCTATTGCAGCCTATAGCTGCGCAAATATAGTCGTGAAAGCCTTATCGTTGCGTTCATATTCTGGCCGCGGTTTATCAAAGTGCTCGGCTAAAACCGCGCCCGATTGAATTTCGCTGACATGAAAATTTTTCCAGCCCGCGCTTTTGCCGGACTCGCTGCCGCCCTTAATCTGAAAGCCGCATAGGGTTAAGCGACCTTTGGCATCTAAGCCATAGGTGTGGGGTTCCACGGTGCGGGTATGACCGCCGTAGAAAAATTGCAGCAAGCGTTTTTGTTTAATCGCGCTAGATATATCCATGACACGCAGACCATCTCGGATGAACCGACTATCTAGTTATTGTTATAGCCGATGGTCTGAAGATGTGCGTTTGATTACCGAAATGCAATCGGCGCGATTCGCAAACGCTTAATGCTTTTTCGAAAGCGCTTATACGGCGCGCTACCCAGATGCACAATAAAAAATCGCGTCGGATATTCATAGGCCGCTAAACGTTTTACCAGCCCCGGCCCCTATTGCCCAGGCTCCAGCGGGTGGTCTCAAACGCCAGCACGTGATCGTATCGGCTGCTATCGATCTTCGACACCCTACGCAGCAGGTATGCGGCTTTAATGTATTTACCATTCCCGCGCAAAATATTGGCAATCGCCTACCAAGGCGCGCCGATGAGAAAGTTTCCCACAAAAAAAGCTTGACTAGACCGATCGGTCAACTATACTCACCAACATGAATGCCGCCCCCGCAGATACTCAGCAACGCATTATCGACGCCGCGCGCGAATTGATTTACGCGCGCAGCTACGCGGATGTCGGCGTGGCTGAGATTTGCGCGCACGCGGGTGTGCAAAAAGGCAGCTTTTATCATTTTTTTCCCAGCAAGCGTGATCTGACTTTAGCGGTACTGGATGTCCACTATCTCAATTTTAAAGAGCATATGCTGGACCGCGCTTTCACCGATGACATCGCGCCCTTGCAGCGTTTAACGCGGTTCGCCAAACTCGTGTACGAATTTCAAAAACAATTAATGCTAGATACAGGGCGAGTGCTCGGTTGCCCTGCTGGCAATCTCGCTAATGAGTTGGCAAGTCATGACGAGCCTATACGCCTGCGCCTTACTGAAGTGTTTGGCCGGGTGCAGCGGCATCTGCGGCAAGTGTTAAAAGAAGCGGCGCAATTGGGTGAGCTGAACGGCGTCAATATAGACGCCACCGCCCAAGCGATGTTCGCTTATTTTGAAGGGGTAATGTTGCTGGCCAAGACCCAGAACGACCCTGAAGTACTGCGCAAATTACTTCCCGCCATCGCGCAGATACGTATTTCCTCACAGCGCTAGTTTGAAACATATGCATTTGCAAATAGGAGATGGTTTTTTTCATAACTAGACCGACCGGTCTACTAGTACCTCAACCACAAGGAGCACGACCATGCAAAACTTAGCAACTCAAAGTAAACCTCAAGCCTTATTAACGCCCCGCGTACCCACTGGCGACGAAGCCCGTGTCGCGGCAACATTTGGTGCAATAGAGCAACACATAGGCTTCGTCCCCGATGCCTTGCGCCTCTATAGCTTCAGTCCACCCCTATTGGAAAATTTTGTTGCCAATATCGGCTACTTCAATAGCGGCGAACGTCTCTCCCCTAGCCTCATGGCCATGATTCGCTACTATGTTTCCTCGGATGCGAAATGCAGTTTTTGTATCGATTTGAACGAGGGCTTTCTCAGCAATATGGGCGTGGATTTGGACAAGGTTCGCGCGGCTAAGGGTAATCCCGATGCGGCGCCGCTTTCGGAAAAAGAAAAGCCTTTATTGAAGATCGCGGTGAAATCTGTGACCGCGCCCGAGAGCGTGAATCAAGCGGACATCACGCTGGCGCGCAACCAAGGCTGGAGTGATAGAGATATTTTCGACGTGGTGGCGCAAGCGGCCAGTAATCGCGCCCTGAACTATGTATTGCGTAGCTTTAAGATCGAGCATCAAGGGGTGTACTCCTAAGCTGTAAATAATAAGGCCCAGCGCTCGCGCTGGGCCTTGATGTTTTAAATAAGCTAAAAAAACACTAATGTATTTTGGCTGGTTTTGATATCTTGGTTTTACGCCGATACGCAGCCCCGCTAAGTAGCATGGCGCCGACAATAAATAGGCTTGCACTCTGCGGCAGTGGCACCGCGCCGACCACGCGCAGTTGTTCCGAACCCATGGCGGCCGAAATTTGGTCTAGATAAAACGGCACAAAAGAATCGCCCTGGCAATCGCCCGGGTTGGTGCCGCAACTCCAAAAATGGATGCCGACCAAAGCCAGCTCGCCATTGAATGCCACGAAGCTAGGCGCGCCCGAATCACCGCCGACTAAAGCCGCGGTGGAAGGCCCCGAGTTGCCATCGAAGAAATACTCGGCTTCGCGCGTGTTGTAGTACAAGGTATCGACCACGGAAATCTTATTCAGCCCGACTAAATTTCCTGCGCCATAGCTATTGCCATGGCCATATACATACATGCCAAGACCAATATAGTCCGCTTCGCTAGGCAGTTTTAAAATCGGATAAGTCGTGATGGCCGAAGATACCGGCGTGGTTAAACGTCCCAACCATAAATCCGAAGGGCTGCCATTACGTGAAGTCTGAAAGGAAAATTTAACAACGATATGAATCTCGGGCCACGCTCTCAAATCATTGCCGGCATAAAAATTCAGCGCGGTGCCGGCGGCGGGTGCCGCATGCGCCGCACTCAGAAAATACGAAGGCGAAATCATCGTCGCCCAGGCTGGCCCATTGTTCACCCCCGACCAATTATAGGCTTCGCCGATAAAAGCTCTATCCGCGCCGGTATAGAAACGTTCGTTGACCTGGGGCTGAAATTGATCGAGATAGAGCGCGTAACCACCGGACGAAAAGAAGAGCAGCGCGATACTCAGCGCTGCTTGGAAAACGTGTTTGTTTAAAGCGAGGGGAGTACAAACCGACTTGCATAAACCGAATCTCATCGCGAATTCCTTATTAAGGCGTGGCGCGAATCTAATACTAGTTCAAATCTACCAAATTTTTTGTCGATGACAGCAGGTGTAATAAAAAGATGCGAGAACTGCCAACTAACGCCGGCTGGGTTTACGCAGGTCCGGATGTAGTTTGTCGATGTCCGCCTGCACTTGTTCGCGGCTGCGCTCGTATACGATTTCCCGGCCCAGCACCGAGCCCACATAAGCCATGCCATTTCGTGTTGGCGTGAGCTCACATTTCATGCTGTGTATGCCTTCGCCTAAGACCACTTGAATTTGATTCGCGCGCTTATCGTAAACCACCACTTCCATGGTCTGACCGGTTTGAGTGACTCTGACCTTAATCTTCTCGTTGTGCATATGTTCCCTTAGCGCAGGGCGGAATTTTAATGCGCGGCTTTAGGCATATTCTTCATCATTTCCGCAGGGTTGATAGGCGGGCGGCCTGGCATCATGATGTCGCCCGGTTTTTGTCCGGGTTTGCAGGGTCCTAGCCATTTCGCCTCCAGAGTTTGCGTGGATTCTTTCATACCCCGCATAGGGGGCGTAAAGCTCGTGTGAATTTCAGCTTTATAGGCACTGGAAAAATCCCCGGTAAACACCGCTTTGGTCGTGGCAGTGGTGCCACCTATGGGACACACGGTATCTACGACGACCTGATTTCCGCTGCGGGTGACGCTACTTTGGGCGCATTTCGCGCCCTGTTGATCGGCCCGCTGTTTCATTAAGTCATCGGATTTCTCATCCACGCATTGCTGCATGCGCATTGCTTGCGCCCGCGTGTCCATTTGCATGCTCAGGTCCCATAAACCGGATTTCCGTTTAGGCATGTCTTTACCGATGTCGGCGTGAGCGGATGTAACAGCGATAGCGAACAGCAAAATAAGAACAGGGGCGCGCATGGCTTCTCCTCTTTCAGGGTTTAAATTTTCGACGCCGGTAAACTCACGTTAACCGCGCCGCCTTCTTTCCGCTCAACCATTAGCAGCCCTTTTTTCTGCGCGTCTTCGAGAATTTTCCCAAAGGCGCTATAGCCGTAGGAAGGCTCGCTGAATCCGGGGCGTATGCGTTTAATGGTGTTCTTGATGCGCGAAGCGGAAATCGCGCCTTCTCCGCCACGCTCGGCGAGCAGTTGTTCAACGGTGCTCACGACTAAGTCTATGGCTTCGGTTTTCTTTTCATCGCCAGAAGGCTCTATCTTGTTTGGAATGGCGCTCTCTTCTGGAACGGTGCCGTCGTTAGCCGTCTTCGCGCTTCGGCGCGGATTGCGAGTTCGGGGACGGCGTTTATCCGCATCTTTTGCGGTGCCGGCGCTGGATTTTTTGTGCTCGGCGCCGGAAGCCGGGTTAAGCAAGGCCAAGTCTTCGTAAAAAATAAATTCGTCGCAATTCGCCATCAATAGCGAGGACGCGGAGCCGCGAACGGCAATACCGATTACGCTCTTGCCGTTTTCTTTTAGCTTGGAAATTAAAGGCGAAAAATCCGAGTCGCCGCTGATAATCACGAAGGCATCGATATGCGCCTTGGTGTAGCAAAGATCCAAGGCATCCACCACCATGCGTATATCCGCGGAATTTTTTCCAGACTGGCGTACATGCGGAATCTCGATCAACTCAAACGCCGCTTCATGCATATCGCGTTTAAATTCCTTGTATCGATCCCAATCGCAATAGGCTTTCTTGACCACCAAGCTGCCCTTGAGCAAGAGCCGTTCGAGAATCGGCCGAATTTTAAAATCAGGATAGTTTGCTTCTTTTATCCCGATCGCGATATTTTCAAAATCACAGAAGACCGCGATATTCCGAATGTCGGGCGTGGCCATAATTAAGCGGGGCCTTGCCGCGCTCTTTCAATCTTCTTCAACTTCTTCGCTTCTTTCTTTTCCTTGGGGCTTTTAAGTGGGGCTTTCTTGACTGCTTTTTTCGTATCCTGGGCTTTGCTCATGATGGGCTCCTAATAGAGATGACAAACCGCGCGATTAAAAAATCGCCTTACTATCGCCCGCCATTCTAGGCTGCTTTAGCTAAGGACGAAACAAGGAATTAAAGAATTACGGGTCAGGAAAAGTTGCCGCTATCGATAAAGAATCCAGCGCGCAGGATTCAGCTTTCTTTCAAATTCACCGGCCGGCTCACCCACAATTTAAATCGGCCGCGTCCGGTTTTTTCTATGCGTAGCGCGGTGGACCTTTCGCTTAGACGCCGCTGCAATAAAATCAAGCGTGCTTCCAAGTTATCGCTGAAATCGGGTAGACGTAGGGAATTATCTAAGCGCAGTTCGCGATTAGTAAACTCGCTGCGCCCTTGGGCGTGATTGAGTAGTAGCTTCCACAGAATGGCGCCCGCCACGCCCTTGATCAAATATTCGTCGTCAATAAAGATGCTATTGTCCGCGGCATAGCGGCGTACCGTTAAAGCTGCGCCTTCGGGTTCTTGTAGCGCTGGCGTTAAAGCCGCATCGTCTTGCGCACTGGCGGATTGATCGAATAATTGCATGGCGAAGCCGAGTTGGACGGCAAGCGCCATCAGCGCGTCTTCGTCTTCGTAGGTGAAGCGTAATTTTTCTTCGCTTTCCACATACAAAATGCCCAGCAAGTCTGGGCCGTGGGTAATGGGCACGGCGAGCTGGCTGTGCGGCGCAGTGAGTCCGGGAAAAGGAATTTCGCGCTCGCCTTCTTCGCCCAAGCTGGCTTTGAGTGAGCGGCTATAAGCGTAATCGCTGGTCATGAAAGCAATCCGTATCGGATTTTTTTCTCGCGCGGCGACGCCTATCACGCCTTCGCCTAAAGCGACTTCCGAACCCACGCCAGAGACGGCATAGCCCATGCTGGCTACGGTATATAAACGCCCGCGGCCGGCTTCGTGCATTAAGACCATGGCGTGCTCGATGCCGAAGTTGGTTTTTAAGCTCTGGAGCAAGGTATCCAACATCGAAGCAAGATCTGAGCTATTCGCGATGTGGCTAGCGCAAGCGCGTAGGGCCGGCATGCGCGACAGGGCTTGCGGTGCGTCTTCTTCATTTAAGGATGAGGCGTAGCGGTTTTGCGTGACGCGATATACATCCGAGCCGCGCAGCTTAAACACCTTACTCATGCCGGTATGCGAGGCCACGCCGGCCAGTCTTGCCTTCATATATTCGAACAGCGGCCCCGCGGTTTCCGTGCGCAAATATTCCAAGGTCAGTTGATATTGGCCGCCGGTCGCCGGGTCTATGACTTGCGCCATCGCATAGGGATTCGCCAAGACATTCTCGCGGGTCTTACTAAAAAACTGAAAAGACAGTGCGACGTGTTGCTCGTCCACATAATGCACTTGCGATAAATACGCGACATTGGGTGTGCCATCCGCCGCGCAGGTGGCAATCACCGCCGGTATCGCGCCTTCAAAACAGCGCCGTATGCTGTGTAAAGTCGGCGTCACGCGGTGCCGCCTAATTTTTCTCCGGCGCGCGGCCCGGGCGTTTGATTAAAAATCTGCAAAGGCTGGAAGTGCACCGCCAGGCAATCCTCACCGCTGCCCAATAAGGCGCGTATCAGTTCCGGGGCATAGCCTAAGACGCCCAGCTCGGCGATAAATGAGCGCTGATGGGCTTCCATAAGCTCGCGCTCGGCCGGGGTCATGGCTGCGATTTGTGTGACTTTTCCTTTCAGCTGCAAGGCGGCGTGGGTAGTGGGCCGAGTCGCCACCATGGCGATGGCGCCGTTATCCTCCAAATTTTTCAGAACCAAACCGGCGTTCATGGGGCAGAGGAATACGGTCACGTACTGTCTATCATCGGACACGCTGCAGCCCGCCCCGCGCGCAATCGCGGGACGATTTTGCGCATCCCGCGCCGCCACGCTGAGCGAGGTGTGGCTGCGGATAAAAGCGGCATTTTCTGCGCTTAAAAGCGGTAAAGGAGAGCGGGTGGTATCCACCCGCGCATCGTATCAGAACTCGCTCTGCTGCGAAGAGCCTGCTTATGCCAAGGCCGGCGCGCCTATGGAATTTTCCACCGTCGCGACTATGGTTTCAGCTTGCGGTGTGAACAGCATTTCCAAGGGATAGCTAGACGGCGCGGGCACGTCCGGGCTGGTGATACGTTGCACCGGCGCTTTCAAGGCATCGAAGGCTTTTTCGGCGACAATGGCGGCGATCTCCGCACCTACCCCGCACATGCGATTGGCTTCATGCACGATCACAAGGCGCCCGGTTTTGCGCACCGTGGCGAGTATCGCTTCCTCGTCCAAGGGCTTAAGCGAGCGCAAATCCAAGACCTCGGCGCTGATACCGCGCTCTGCCAATTGCTGGGCCGCGGCCTCGCAAGCGCGCACGGTCTTGCCGTAGGAAATTAAGCTGATGTCGGTGCCCGCGCGTCGCAGCGCCGCTTTGCCCAAGGGCACGATGTGCTCGCCCTCCGGCACCGCGCCGGGCTCGAAACTCAAAGACATGTCCACAAAAAATAATACCGGGTTGTCGTCACGTATCGCGGATTTGAGTAAGCCCTTGTAGTCGGCGGCGGTGGAAGGCATGACCACTTTCAAGCCCGGGCTGTGCACAAACCAAGCTTCAAGATTATGGTTGTGTTGCGCACCCACGGTCCAGCCGGTGCCTGTCATCGCCACGACGACCAACGGAAAAGAAAACTGCCCGCCGGATAAATAACGTAGCTTGCCCGCGCTATTCACAATTTCATCCATGGCCAAAGTTAAAAAAGGCGCGAACAATAAATCGATCACCGGGCGCATGCCCATGGCCGCCGCGCCCACCGCTGCACCGGCAATAATGCCTTCAGCAAGGGGCGTGTTGCGTATGCGCTGGGCGCCGAATTCTTTAAGCAAGTCTTGGCGCTTGGTCGCTACCCCTTCGCCGAACATCATGACATTTCCGTCGCGGCGCATTTCCTCGGCCAAGGCCTGGCCTATGGCATCACTGGTGGTTAAGGTTTGCATTGCGGTTTCCTTAGGCGTAAACATCGGTAAGTAACTCGGCAGGCGCGGGATAGGGCGCGGCTATGGCAGCGGCCCAAGCGTCTTCGATCCGCGTCTCCACGGCTTCGCTTAGCGCTAAAAAATCTGCTTGGCTAAGCGACGAACTCGCGTTCAATTTATCTTGCAATAAAGCGATGGGATCGCGCTGGCGACAACGCGCGAATGCCGCCGCTTAGACATAAGCTTGATCATCGGGCTCGTAGTGACCGCGTAAACGATAAGTCGCGGCTTCGATAAAATACGGCTGCCCGGTCTCTCGTATCTGCGCGATACCGCGCTGCGCCGCGCGATGCATGGCTTCCGCGTCGTTGCCGTCGACGGTGACTGCGGCGATGCCGTGCGAAGCCGCCCAAGTCGCGATATGTTCTATCGGCATGGTTTCCTTGCGATGAACGAAGGCTTGCCATTGATTGTTTTCGCAGACATATAAAACCGGTAATTTCCAAGTCGCTGCCAAATTCAGCGATTCGTGAAATGAGCCCTCGCACGCCGCGCCATCGCCAAAAAAGCAGGCGACTATCCCGGCACCGGATTGCATAGAGCGCGCCAGAGCCACGCCCGCCGCCAGCGAAAGTTCCGCGCCGACGATAGTGGAGGTGAGCACGATGCCTAATTCTTTGACGGAGATATGTAGCGAGCCGCTTTTGCCTTTGCAATAGCCCGTGGCCTTGCCCTGAACCTCCGCGAACATGCGCGTGGGGTCGGCGCCGCGCGCCAATAAATGTCCAGCTCTGCGATGATTGGTGAGTATTAAATCCTCCTTGCTCAGCGCGGATACCACGCCCACCGCCACCGCTTCCTGACCGACGGAGGTGCAAGTGCCGGCGGTTTGTCCGGCGGCTTGCATAGCCGCTGCTTTCTCTTCGTAAGCGCGTATCAAAAGCATTTTTTCTAACATCGTGCTCAATGTCTTGCCGTCCAAGATGACGTCCATATGCGTGCTCCTTAACTTGAGTGCTAACGAGCGGCCGTTTGTTTGGCCGACGGTAGCTTGGGCATAAATTCGAAATAAGGCGTGCTGGCTTCCTTGCCGGGGGGTACATAAGCCGGTGCCGGCTGGCCCGCCGGACCTAAGCTGCGTATGTATTGATACATCGCCCGTAGATCGGCATCCCGCATATCGCGCAAGGAAAACCACGGCATGGGCGGACGCAACTCGGACCGCGCGCGCTTAATCCATTCGGCTTCATTCATGGCCTGCGCGGATAAACGCAAATTCGCCGGGTAAGTCGTGCCCCAGGGACCTTGAAAACCGACATTGCTGCCGGTGAGCCAATCTTTGGGCGCAATTTTGCCGCCGCTTTCCGGATACCGCGGCGTATGGCAATCATTGCAACCGGCAATGGATAAGATATAGCGGCCTTGCTCTAAGGTGCGGGCATCCGCGCTGGCCTCGGCCTGTGCCAAAGCCGACATGCCGAACAACGCGGTAGTGAATACAAAGAATTTTAGTTTCATGATGAGCTCCTCCAAGTAGAAAACGCCGCATTTTTTTTGCAGACTCAATGCTGCTTGCGACGTGGAGAGAGCATAAGGTAACGGCAAAACCGCGTTTCCTAAATGAAGCCTAAGGAAATCTTAAATTTTTACTAAAGGAAAATCCGAAGGGAGCTATGCTGAATTTAAGGCGAAAAAAAGCCCGCGACTATGCGCGGGCTTTCCAGACTTCGCTATTAGCTAGCTTGTTCTGTGTTTGCGTCCGATTGCGATTAAACCGACGAGCCCTGATCCCAATAGCCATACGGCGGCAGGTAAGGGCACGGGCGTGACGGCATCAAAGCCGGCTCGAGTGAAATTCAAGGTGTTGAAAATCGTAGGTGTGGTTGTGAACGCGGTATGGCTGCCTACTACTCCGCCGTCCACATAAGCGAAGGAGGCGTGAATCGCATTGGAGAGCGCATCCGGCCGCTCTAGCATTAATAAAATTTGCGCATGCGCGGTGTCCAAAGCAATTTTTTCTAAGGTGGCGCTGGTGACGGCAGAAATATTTACCTGACGGAAAGATACATATAAGTTGTTATCCGCTTCGCGGCGTACACCTAGCGTAAAAGTATCTGTGCCGTCGGATACGCTTGTCTTGTCCGTAAGCCGTATACCGTAGGCTTCACTAATGGGGCCGGGAGAGGCTAAGTCAAACAACCCGAATACGGAAAATGTAAACCCACTCTTCAGACCCTTACTCGCATCCGCAGCGAGTGTGCTGGTATTCGTATTCAATAAAGCGGTTTGCGCATAATTGGGAAAGCCCGAGGGATTGGGGACGCCGCCGCTACTGTCCATCGTCAGTTTGCCGCCAGCTTCTGGGCCTACCGTGCCGGTTACAGAATAAGTGGCCGGCGTGCCGCCCGCGAAATTCGGTGCGCTCGGCGGTGCTACGCCGTCCGAAAAAGAATCACTGAAAAAAGCCGCTCCACCGCGAGTGACTTCAAAATTATCCAGAACAAAAGTATAGGCGGCGTGCGCGGGTTGAACGAAAGCGGACAAGCTTAAACACAATGACGCAACGGCAAAGGTGCATTTTGAATTCATGATTTCTCCCCTTAGATCTTGGTTTTTTAATTGAAGCAGTGGCGCTGATCTAGGTCAGCGATTTTTTTCCACGCGTCGCAAGAATTATACCACTGCGTTGGGCGCTATTTTTTCAGGGAATAGACCCGCGTGACTTTGTCCCCTGATGCACTTACGTAAAATTGTTCGACAATGCTTGCGAGCTTTTTGGTGACGGCAATATTGAGAAAAGGTGGTGAAAATGGGCTGCGCGGACTAGCCTAGCCGAGACGGCGTTTACGCCCGACCGCGACTAAACCAATAAGTCCTGATCCCAATAGCCATACGGCGGCGGGTAAAGGCACGGGCGTCACGGCATCGAAGCCGGCGCGGGTGAAATTTACGCTGTTAAAAATCGTGGGTGTGGTGATGAATGTCTGGCTGCTTCCTACGACACCGCCATCGACATAAGCGAAAGAGGCGTGTACCGCATTCGACAGGGTATCGGGGCGCTCAAGCATTAAGAGTATTTGCGAGTGCGTGGTGTCCAGGGCGAATTTTTCTAAAGTGGTACTCGTACTCGCGGACAAATTCAGTTGCCGAAAGCTTACGTATAAATGATCGTCGGCTTCGCGTCGCACGCCTAAGGTAAACGTATCCCTGCCCTTGGATGAGTTCGTTTGATCGGTCAGGCGTATCCCGTAGCCTTCATTGAGAGAACCCAAGGATGACAAACTGAATAAACCAAATACCGAAAACGGAAAACCGCTTTTGAGCCCCCTGGCTGCGTCAATCTCTAACGCGCTGGCATTCGTATTCAAGAGCGTGGTCAGCGGAATGGCGCTTTGCGCCGCGCTGCTCC
>CAZKHT010000001.1:41491-48182 GCA_964552595.1 uncultured Burkholderiales bacterium | reverse complement strand
TAGCAACGAGTCTTTGACCATCAATACAGAATCTATCGTTGCTATCGAAGTTGACCCCGCCTACGACGCCATCTTGTGCCACGGTCTTAGGACAACGATGGATGACAGATAAACCGCCTAAGGACCAACCCATACCCAGCAGTCCATTGCCGCCTTGGCTGGAATAATTAATCGATAAGCTGGGTTTCATGCCGGCTATGCCGGGGGGTACAGAAATGGGTATGTTGTAGGTGGCAGCACCGCTTTCGCTCACTCGAAAATTGCCGACAGTGGCGCCTATGGGAGAGGTGGCGGCGATGACGAAAGTGGGAAGCGATAAGAGCGCGGCAAGAACCGGCAGGAGTAAGGTATGGCCGCTTTTTTTTGAACGCGCAATTATGCGCAGCGCTCCGACGCAGAGCGCGTGATAGGCCAAAACCATTTTTCCCTCCCAGGAAAGAAATCCATCACTTGAAATAAAAATCGGCCATCCCCACTCTTACGGCCGATATTCACCTGGGATAAATTCTGATTTATGGGTTTTGCTTTGTCAAGTAAGAGGTGTCGAATAAAAGATCGGTGGCATTAACGCTGCTACAAAAAGATTGTAGCCCCGCGCCCATCGGATTTCGAAGACTCAAAGATTGAGACCGCGAGATTTTTATCATCCGATATTTGCTTATAAGACAATTGGTCGCGCTTTAGCAGCGTAGCCCCGCAGCAATGGTCGACTCTAATATTGCGGATTTTCTTGAAGCGTACTCCGTATATTTCCATGGACTGACTTACTCACACTCAAAGCTGAGAACGCGTTTGCGGTGTCTGGTCGATATTGGCAAGCGCATCTATATTTCTAATGAACTCTATTTTAGAGCCGTGCAGTTCGGTTAGCTCCGCATAGTGCCTATCCAAACGTTTCCGCCGTAATCGTCGGAGGGCGTCCAATGCCCTTGGAAGTAATGGGTTCCAGCAATAAATAAAAATAACTAACTTTAGCGCCATCGCCGCAAGAAAATCGCCACATTCTTGTAGGCCAGTTGTCGATTTTTGCGCTTCATCTGGCCGCCCTTCTCCTAACTCCTTCATGACTTCGAACAGCGCGACACGTTTTAAGTTAGGTGTCATTAATTTCCTAACTTTTTCGCGAATATATTTGGGAATCTCGGTATCGCCCTCGATGTTCTTTATCATCTTGTCCCACCAACCGCGCCATTCCACATTCAGTGCTTGCATCGTACCGCTGGTTGAAGCGGGATGCGCCATCAGGACACCCCCTATTTCTGGTGAGGCTACGAAAGGAAATCTTGCTGCGGCATGCAATACAAAGCCGCGATCCGCAAATGGTCCTGCGCCTAGGTCGACCCCACCGATTAAATCAACAATCTTTCTTCGAAACACCATACCAGTCCAGGTGTTCGGAATAACAATATTCGCCATATCCTCAAACCCAGCGCCTGCTTCATAAAACCTAATACCTTCTGGACCGACCGGCCCGCTTAGAACGCGTTTTTCTGCGTCTATTACGATGGAATTCAGTACTGCGTACATTGCTGATGGATGGCCATCCAATGCTTTTAACGCATTCGCGTAAAAAGTGGGCGCCAGCATGTCATCATCTGAGAGTAAAGAGAAAAATGGTGTCTCAACCATTTGCATGCCGAAATTAAAATTGGCGTACGACCCGATGTTCGTCTGATGGCATTGGTATGTGACCCTGGGGTCGCTGCGCATAATGGAAGCGACTATCTCCCGTGTTTCATCCCCAGAAGCATTGTCACAGACCAAGACACGCACATTAGGATAGGTTTGATGTAAGACGCTAAAAATCGCGCGCTTCAGTAATTGGGGTCGGCGAAATGTAGGAATGACTGTAGTAATGAATCGATCAGTCTTCATTTAGATTTAGCCCCAAACACTCCGGCGTGAAACATACGCCCCCACTGCGCTTTAATCCAAGCTTGGAGTGCATTAGGAATCACACACCAAGTAAGCGCACCATATCCGAGCGTGCCCGTGCCCGCGATAATCAAGAGCAGAGAAATCGTCATGGGCGCTTTTGTTTGAAGAGCTCCTATCCACGCAGCGCTATAAACACCGGCACCTAGCACGACATACTTCCCCGCCTGAACATACCAATGAGACATGGGCTTATCAAGGCAAGAATGGCTAAAACGAGGCACGAAGTAAAGCCATTGCCACACTCCTAAAACTACTCCCCCTAGCGCAGCACCAGTAACACCCAGGTACATGGTTAAACCGATTGTGGATAGTGGCACTACAAGCAGTGCGCTGATGGATGTCCGTAACACCAGATTCATTCTCTTCACTGCCATTGCTAACCAGATTGGTACATATAGCGTACCTGCCAGAAGTTGCCCTAATCCCAAAAAAAGAATTGCGAGCCGCAATTCTTTCGCTATTTCCATGTGAAAAACCAATTGCATGGCGCCAATCGCACCTAGGATCGCGATCGCAGCGACGGGCACCAAGAGCCAGCATGTCAATTCTTGTAGAAAATAATAGTGGCGTCGACAGCTATCTACATCGCCGTCCCCAAAATTCGATGCGAACGTTGGGAAGGCTGCGCTCGACACTGCACCAGGTAGCACCGTAATCTTCGCAACCACCCCTTGAGCAGTACCATAAAAACCCAGTGTGCTCAGGGGCAGCATCGCCCCAATTGTCCATCGGTCAACTTGCGCGTTTGCATAGTTTGCGAGTGCATTGATCACTAATGCCAGATTCCCCTTCATATGATCTTTAATAATGGAATGACGATAACTCAGTCGTAGTCCGCCGCGTCCGAGTAAACTCCGCGCTTCTACCATGAACGGGATTATTGCAAGCACTGCCCAGATCGCATACCAAAGGACTACAAGATTAATTGAGCCTCCCACCGCGAGGACAATCATCATGCCCATTTGCTGAATTACAGTTACGCCCGCGTTTAAAGCGGCTGTTCGCCCGGTTTTTTCGAAGCCATTGATACACGCAATGTAAATACTGCGAGGCAAGCCCATAAGAAGAGAGGCCGATATGACAGCGATAGCTACTTTTACATGCTGTGGATCAAGCCTATTTTGATTTAGCCAACTTGTCGCCAACTTATCAGATGCAATCGTTATCGCAAAAATACCGATAAAGAAAAAACTCCATGCCACAGAGGCATAGGTGCTCACGATACTTCTCACATAATCCATGTCCCGACTTTTATGAGCGGCGACTTCGCGCGCGACGGTGATGGATATACCTACGTCCAATACTGCGATCAGCAGTGCGCTTATGGTGACTGAAATGCTGATAATACCCAGCACTTCAGGTCCCAGTTGTTTGAAAATAAGTCGCGCGACAACCAAGGAAAAAATTCAACACGGGGAATTGCCACGCGACATCGAATGCCCCGTTCCTAAGCAGGACCTTCATATCTTAAATTTAGGGACCCGTAACCGCCCTGCGCTGGAGGAGCGGAACTTTGCTGCACTGTAAATTAGGCCTACCGCAAGGGCGAACGAATCTTCCGTATAGGTTTCCGTTGCAACGCTTATTTGAATGACAAAAATTGCTAACATTGCTGCAATTGCTAGCGCGTCTTCGTTATCCTCCTGTGTAACAGGATAAGCGCGAAAAAACCCAATTGCTAATAACGATACTCCCATCACAAACAAGCAAAGTCCGACAACGCCTACGTCTTCAAGTAAATCAAAAAAAATGTCCGTTGTTCCTGAATGAGTAACAATTTTTTGTGTTGACGGGTGTTGTGAGCGGGTGGAAGCCCCGATCCCTTTACCAAGCCACCAGTCTCCCATCCCTGCGCGTTCATCCTTAATCGATTCTTTGATGTTTCCTAACCGAGTCGTCACGCTATGTTTAGCGATCTGATACTGTAATGAAGTGCCACACGGAAAAGGTCGATTGGCTAGTAAGAAATTGAGTGCTGTAAGAGTCCCCAAAGTTAAAATGAGGACAAAGAGCTTCTCTTTGCGACCCTTTTTCCAAGAGACTATGGTGACCAACGCCATGGTTAGAAACCACGCTAACACCGGCCCCTTCGATCCCGCCAAGACCATTACCCATGCCGCGCTCCCCCACCACGCATAAAGCCCCCATTTCAAAGGCCCTCTCGCCTGGGGTGCATACACCATTGCTACGGCAGACGCCGTTGCAAATAAATAACCCACATGGGAGCGATTGACGTTCGCGTAAGACAAACCCATCGGATAGCACTTTATATAAATGTTCTCAAAAATATCTTTATACGTTGACCAGGGTATCGCCACTAGTTGAAGTGTCACTGCAAAGGATAGCGCGAGCAGAAAAATCCGAACATCACGCTTCTCCCAAATCGCTAATACGCCGAGAGAAATAAACAAATACCAGTGGCTTATGGTGACTATGGGAAGCAAATCATTGGCGCCCCTAGCACCGCCGTCGAAAAGGGAACGCAGCGTACTATGATCCTGCGAAAGAGAAAGAAGCATTCGATAGGTCGAAGAGAGCACGCCTAGTATCCAAACACAGAGCACCAAACATAGACCGATACGGGCTAAGCGATTTCTTCCCCAGAGACTTCCTGCTATATCTCCTTCCCTCCAGCGCCTCGCCAATACCGCTGTAAAAGTTATGCCCGCTGTCGCTGTCAGCACCGAAACGCTGGGGTAATGCGCAATAGATAGCTGCCCCAGAAGATAATTCGCGCCAAAAAACAAAGCGACTGCGACCGTGGGGTTGTAGTACGCAAGGGCGCCAAACATCATGGCGACGGGGATAACGCTTGAAGCCAGCCCTAATTGTTGAACCAACGCGAGTTTTGCCCAGCCAACAATAAAGGCACAAAGAACCAAAGTCGTTGTGAGGCCCTTGTAATCTATTTCGATGTTGGCGGAACCCAGCGGGGGTTTACGTGTCATTTACTGTTTAAAAATTAAACCCTGTCCTGTAGGAAGGCATAGGACGGTGACACCTTGAGTTGATGCAAATTTGTCAAAAGCTTTTTGTTGCAACTCATGACCAGCATGGCCGTAATCGTCGAGAACAATAACTCCGCCCGGGACCATACGCGGCCAAAAATATTCCGCCGCCTCTATTTCAGGCATTACGCAATTCATATCTATCGAGAGAAACGCTATTTTGGTGGACCCAACCTGGGGCAAGGTATCGGGGATTGCCCCCCTAATTAAATGAACATTTTTGTACGGCGCAAAGGTGCGCGTAACTTTGTCAAAACAGGGTTCGTATCCGCCACTTGTCACCCCTTGATTGCGCTCCTCTTCCGTAATATACCGATCTACCAATCCGTCGTATGTATCCATCAGGTAAAACTTTTTATCTTGCTTCGCAAACCCGATGTAATCCATTGCTATTCGAGACAGAAAACCTCTATTAACGCCACATTCAACAAAATCACCTTCCAACTTTAAGGCCCGCTTCGCTGCCCAACTAAAAACATGGGCACGCCAATGAATAGTTGGGGAAATTGCAAGTCCGTCCTTTACTGCGGCGTCGTAACATGCAATGAAATGGGGATCTTGCATAAATGTGCAGTTGTGCGCCGTAATCAACTCATCTTCGTTGTACTTCGGTACAAATTTAACCAATCTTAAACGAACGACCCGCCCCCACGCGTAGGGAAGCGCGATCCATTTAGGCAAATAGGGCCTGATTTTTTTTCTGAATGCTTTCATTTGAATCACTTCGTACGCCGCAACCAAGCACCCGGCCAGTGCGTGATATTGCGGTCGAGGCCGCTTTCGTTAAATGGCCAGCTTGGCTGTTCGATTACGAACTCAGGATGCTTTTTGGCAAACTCTACAGCCGCAGCAGTCGGATTGTTCCAAGTCCAGTCTGGGTTTCCCCGTGGCACATCATGGAGGTCCTTCATGCTGCCGTCCGTTGCCACAATATAAGAACCCGGCGTAACGAGATCATAGTAGGCTTCCAACTCATCTAGCACATGCTGCTTTGTATGATTAGAGTCGAGAATCACTAACACGCGCTCGTCGGGCCGAATGCCTGACTTCACTTGCGCCACGATATCGTCAGCCGTTGAACTACCTTCTATCAAGGTAATGTAACTAAACAGTTCATGGGTCTCGATAGCTTTCCGATTTGGCGGACGGATTTCAATATCAACGCCGATGACTCTGCCCTTGCCCATGACTTTGCAGAGGCTTGCTGAATAGATTAATGAGCCGCCATGCGCAATACCCGTCTCCACAATCACATCTGGCTTGACGCGATATATCACCTCTTGGATACGGATCATGTCTTCCGGCAGCTGAATGATAGGGCGGCCTAGCCAAGAAAAGGTGTAGGGATACTTTTCGTTCCAACCCACTTTTAACCAAACGTCCGAAATCAATTCGAACGATTCTTTAGAATAAAGCGGAAGCTGTTGTTCACCCTTCCCATCATTAAGGGTAAGCATCTTATTGTCTGTATCAATTAGCAACTTCATACCATATCAACTTTACTTGTTTGGTCGCGCCACCATCTAATAGTGTCTTCTAGGCCGACATCGAGGTTATAAAAAGGAGACCATTTTACTTCATTCGCTAAGCGACTAACGTCTGCGACGAGTAATGGCGGTTCACCTGGCCGATTATCCAGTTCCCCTATTCGCAGCAAGTCGGGACGATCGATCAATGAGCCGATACGCTCCACGACTTCCCGAATCTTTATGGGGTGGCCGGAACCGATTTTTTTTGGGCCATTT
>CAZKHT010000001.1:0-41481 GCA_964552595.1 uncultured Burkholderiales bacterium | reverse complement strand
CGCCACATCACGAACATGTAGGAAGTCACGCCGCTGCTCACCAAGCGTCGACCGCGCCACTTGTTTCGCTAATAGTGGGCGAACAATCGAGGGCACAAGACGCGCCTGATTTTCATGCGGGCCATAGAGATGAAAGATTCTGCCCCACGCTGTGCTCATGCCGAATCGCTGGCCATACGCTTCAAGCAAATTTTGCATGCCAGCTTTGCAGGCGCCATAAATAGAAGTCGGCAGGATGGGTGTTTTGTTCTCGATACAAAATCCATAACGGCTATCGTACTCCGCGCAACTGCCAGCCATCACCACGCGCTCGCCCCCATTTTTTCCAAAGGCTTCCAACAAACCCAAGCTGGCTTGAACCCAAAGGAAGTTTTGCTCGGACATCCCATATTTTCCCGGTTCGGCATACCAGGCGAAATGTAGGAGGTGAGTGGGTTTGATCGATTGGATTAATTCGGTTACTGCAGACGCATTCATTAAATCAACTTGATGCCAATGAATCACCGGGGCATCTTCGTGCGAAAGCGATGCCTGCGTGGTCGCGTGGACTTCGTAGCCACGCTCGAGCAATAGCGGCAAAGCGTGGCGACCAATAAAACCAGTGGCGCCAGTTAACAGCACTCGGCTCATGCCAAGAAATCCGGATAGGCGCGATCCTTGGCAGAAATGATCCGCACATCATCAGGCCATTGTATGCCGAACGCGGGGTCGTCCCAACGCACGCCCCTGGCACTGTCAGCGTGAAAATATTCGGACATTTGATACGCCACTTCCGTAGCGTCCGCCAAGGTTTGAAATCCGTGGGCTAGACCCTGAGGTATATAAAGGGCTCGATAATTTTCCGCGCTTAAATGCGCCGCAAACCATTGCTTATAGGTTGGGGAGTCCAGGCGTAAGTCGACCACCACGTCAAAGATCGCACCGCGCGTACAACGCACCAACTTTGCTTCCGCCAAGGGTGGGGCTTGATAGTGCATGCCGCGCAAAGTCCCCTTTGAGGGATTGAAAGAAATGCTGCATTGCATCAAGCGAGCATCCAAGCCCTGTTGCTCAAATTCCCGAGCGCAAAAAGTCCGCGCGAAAAAACCCCGCTCGTCTTCTACGGGCTCAGGCTCGATAACAAACACCCCCGGTAAGGCGGCTTCGATAAACTTCACGACAGAACGCGGACTTCGGGAATCGGCACTATAAACCGCCCGCCCCAATCGCGAATATGCGCCATTTGTTGCTGAATTTCGTCGCGCAAATTCCAAGGCAAGATCAAGACATAGTCGGGCCTCGCGCGATCAATCGCCTCGGGGGCGAGTATCGGGATATGCGTACCCGGCAAAAATCGTCCTTGCTTATGTGGGCTGCGATCAACCGTAAAGTCCAGAAAATCAGTTCGGATGCCGCAGTAATTGAGCAAGGTATTACCCTTGGCCGGCGCACCGTAACCGACTATGCGCTTGCCCTGCGCTTTGGCCTCTATGAGAAACGCGAGCAGTTTGCGCTTGGTATCTTTGAAGCGTTCGTGAAAACCAGCGTAGGTGCCGAGCACCGTGAGGCCGGCCTCGCGCTCGGCCTGGCGCACGCTAGCAACGCGAGCGTGGACCGGCAGCATCGTATTGTCGTCATGCCGCACATACAGACGCAGCGAACCACCATGCGTGCTGAGTTCCTCTGCATCAAAAATTGTCAGGCCATGGTGCGCAAAAATTGTTTCAGCGCTAATCAGAGACAGATAGGAAAAATGTTCGTGGTAAATGGTGTCGAATTGATTTCCTTGGATCAAGCGCAAGAGGTGGGGAAATTCGATGGTCACTACACCCTGCGGTTTTAACGCAATCTTAATTCCGGCAACAAAGTCATTAATGTTTGGTACATGCGCCAACACATTATTGGCCACCATTAAGTCGGCCTGCTTGCCTCCCGCGATGAGTGCGCGTGCAGTTTCCTCGCCAAAAAAGCGCGTCCAGGTAGGGACCCCATTTTCTTCCGCCACCCGCGCCACATTCTCCGCAGGCTCTATTCCCAAAGCCGGAATACCGCGTCCGACAAAATTCCGAAGTAGATACCCATCGTTGCTTGCGATTTCTACCACCTGGTGGTTCCCCGAAATCGCGAAACGCGCGATCATCTGCTCGGCATACGTTTTTGCGTGCTGTAGCCAGCTATCGGAAAATGAGGAGAAGTAAGCATAATCGCTAAAAATTTGTTGCGGGCTCTCGAATTCTTCCAACTGCACTAAAAAGCACTCACCGCAGACGTAAGCATGTAAGGGATAAAACGGCTCCATGCGATCCAGGTCTTCCGCGCGCAGAAATGCGTTGGACAGCGGCGACATCCCTAGGTCACAAAACGATTCCGTCAGAGGCGAGTCGCAGAATCGGCACTTAGGGGTCGTCATGCCGCGACCTTCGCCTGGTAGCGCCCAATTTGTTCCAGTGTTACCTCGCGCATATCGTCGCCGCGCGCATAGGCCTTGTACCAATCGCTCACCCAACTAAGCGCTTCGGCCAAAGACAAACGCGGGCGCCAGGACAAAGCTCCTTGGGCTTTTGCGGAATCTAGCCTTAGAAGGCCAGCTTCGTGCGGATGCCCAGCATCATCGAGTTCCCAACGTGCAGTATCTCCCCAACACCGAACCAATTCATCCGCAATCCACTGCACGGGCCGCGCATCTGCAGCGCTGGGCCCGAAATTCCACGCTTGCGCATAGCGTTTAGGATCATTCCATAACGCCTCCAGCAGGATGAGATAGCCGAGCAGTGGTTCAAGCACATGCTGCCAAGGTCGCACCGAAACGGGGTTGCGAATTTTCGCCGGGCATTCCTTCAGGAAAGCGCGAATCAGATCCGGAATCAGGCGATCAGACGCCCAATCACCGCCGCCTATCACATTGCCCGCGCGTGCCGACGCCACCCCTACGGAGGCGCTCGAAAAAAAGGAGTCGCGGTAAGCTTGGGTAACCAGTTCCGCACAGGCCTTACTATTCGAATACGGATCATGCCCACCCAATCTATCGTCCTCACGATAGGCATTTTCTTGTTCTAGGTTCTGGTAACACTTATCACTGGTAACCACCAAGACAGCCCGCACACTAGGCGCTTGTCGCACTGCGTCGAGTACATGCACCGTGCCCATCACATTCGTCGCATAAGTTCCAACCGGATCGCCGTAGGAGGCGCGCACTAGGGACTGCGCCGCCATATGTACAACCAACTCGGCTTTACATGATTGCAGCGTTTCGGAGAGCCGGTGAGCATCGCTCACATCAGCAGTTTTTGAATTCATTGCCGGCGCTACGGAAGCCACTTCGAACAAGCTTGGTTGTGTGGGCGGCGCCAGTGCGTAACCCTGAACTTCAGCACCTAATCGTTGCAACCAGAGGCTAAGCCAGGCCCCTTTAAAACCAGTATGGCCGGTAAGAAATATTCGCCGGCCGCGCCAAAACGCCGGCGTCATTCCCAGGACTTCCAGGGCGCGCGTTTTTCCGTCCACAAATCATTTAATACTTGCATCTCACGGAAAGTATCCATGCACTGCCAAAAACCTTGATGCTGATATACCGCAAGCTCATTGCGATCAGCGAGCGTCATCAGCAAGCCCTGCTCCAAAGATTCGTCATTCCCTTTAATCAAATCTAACACCGCCGGCTCGAACACGAAAAAGCCGCCATTGATCCAGCCTTCGTGTACTTGGGGTTTCTCTTTAAACACCTTCACCATACCCTGTGAAATGTCCAATTCCCCATAGCGGGAAGACGGCCGCACGGCCGTCACCGTCGCAAGCTTACCCATGCTACGGTGGTAGGCGAGCAAGGCATTCAAATCGACATCGGCGACACCATCACCATAGGTCGCCATGAAAGCACCATCACGCAGATAGGTCGCCAATGCTTTAAGGCGCCCCCCGGTCAATGTGTCTTTTCCGGTTTCCGCGAGGGTTACCCGCCATCCTTCCTCGGCATGGCTATCGCCATGGACCTCGATGTCTCGATTGCCTAAGGTCACTGTGAAATCGCGATTGCGCACCTCGTAATGCAGGAAATAATCTCGGATGACATCGCCCTTATAACCGAGGGCCAGGACAAAATCGTTGAAGCCATGATTGGCGTAGGATTTCATAATGTGCCAAAGAATGGGCCTATCCCCAATCTCCACCATGGGCTTGGGTTTGAATTCGGTTTCTTCGCGCAAGCGTGTGCCCAAACCGCCACACAATATGACGGACTTCACGATCTACACGCTCTGAGGGAAACACATGACTCAAGGAAGCCAACCAGTCGATCGCCGTACGCTTCCCAGCTTAACTGGCCATCTGCTTTGCGCGATGCCGCTCTGCCCATCTCTATTCTCATTTCGGGGTTCTCATACAGCAAAGATAATTTTTGACTTAAGGCCTCGACATCGCGAATCGGGACGATGAAGCCGTCCACCCCTTCGGATACAATATCTGCGGCACCGACATTTTCCGTTACGATTACCGGCAAACCGCAAGCCATCGCCTGCGGTACTACCATCCCAAAACCATCTGCCACGGAAGGCAGCACAAACACGGATCCTTGCCCATACAATTCGGATAAGCGCGTTTGTGGAAAAGCACCAAGGGTCTTTACCTGTGGCGTCATAAATGGTTCCAGCGCCTCGCGGAATACCGCATCCGGCGGACTACCAATTAACCATAGTTCGGCGCTTGAAAAACCCAGCTTCTGGAACGCCTGCAGCAAGTAGTGGACGCCTTTTCTGGGGCTCATTTTACCGCAGAAAATTACCCGAAAGACCCCCTCTTTCCGGTCAAACGTGGGTCGGAAAGCGGTAAGATCGACGCCACA
Source organism: uncultured Burkholderiales bacterium (assembly GCA_964552595.1). Taxonomy (GTDB): domain Bacteria; phylum Pseudomonadota; class Gammaproteobacteria; order Burkholderiales; family Thiobacteraceae; genus RBG-16-58-11. Next base: position 36,665 of record CAZKHT010000001.1, on the reverse strand, counting down.
GGGATTTACAAATAATTTTTCAGCAGGGATCTGCTCCGCAACCATAGAACGCTTCGCCGCGTGGCTCAGCACCATAATTTGATCCGCCGCGTGAAACTCTTGATCTTCCTTATAAATTAACCAGTCCGATGTCAGCTGATTTGCCGTCGAGATATGGAGTCTGTCGCACTCTTCTAGTATGAGATTGCGCTCGTAGCGCTGATGCAAACTGCCGTGATCGACGATTGCGGTCATTCCTTGCGCTTTCGCCGCGACTATGGCCTCTAAACAAAAAGAGGACAGGCCAATAAAAACGTCCGCGTCCATAGGAAACATCCGCGCCACTCGCGATGAAAAAAAATTATGGATAAACCTGATAAAACTGGTTTGGAAGGACGCCGAAAATAGGCGATGACTATGCCTAGAAAATCGAGCTAAGACCCCATTGAACACTAAGGCGGTGACCTTATCATCAGGAATCCCCCAACGACGCGTTTGGCTTTTTGGATAATCGTTGATGAGTCGAGCGAGAAGACGATGCCGATTCAGTTCAGCCGCTTGATCAAAGATATGAAAGCGGCCGCTACAGGAGGTGACAACTTTCATGTTTACTTGCTTAGTAGCGCAACGGGTGACAGTTATGCATCTTGGCCGAAGGCCTTAATCTGTACCGCAAGATTATCGGTGACATTGGGGGGCCTCACCTTTTGCGCCACTATGATTCCGCCGTAGGCGCTTGAAAAGCGTTTAAAAAACTTCACGTTTCCAAGAGACATCGCCAGTTTATAAATTAAACCGTTTCCGCGTTTAATCGCATTTCTTCCAAAAAATGGAAATAGCAAAAGAAAAAAAAGCGACATCATGAATGTATTGGTGTATATCAAACCACCGCGATATTTATGGTCAAGCATGACAAATCCGCTGGCACTTAACAGGCGTCTGATCGAATTCAGTGTGTGGACTCGAACGTGAAACTCCGGCGCATCGTTTAAATAAGGAATTGTAATCAGTAGCCGACCATGCTCTTCGAGCAATCTATTGACTTCGCACAACGCTTTATAGTCTTCAATCAAATGCTCAATTACTTCGGCCATCACAACGCAAGAAAAAGCACCATTCGAAAAGGAGGTTCTCTCGGTAATGGACTGGTGGAAGAAGCGTGATTTTTCGATGGATGGGCAGTCTACAATATCCATCAAATAGACGTCGTGCCCGGCTTTGCTAATTTCCATAAAATCCCGCAGCGTATAGTCTCCTACGACTAACTTTTTCCCGCAATGAGGTAGATTTTCCATGATTCTGCGGTTATGGATGTACCCAGAAGGGAAATCGATAAGCGACTTATCTGGGAAAACACGTCGGAAGAATTGCTTTGCGGCGCTAAGCATGAAGAGGCCTACGATAGATCAAACTCATCCCGGTAATCACCAGAGGCAGTTCGCCAAATTTTTCAATTAATAACTTGGCGTTTTCTTTGTACCGTTTTAGATAAGAAACGGCACGTGGTTCGATGATCGAACACACAAACTCTCTCTCATATCCAGTCTGAGTCAAAATTTCCAGATATTCAGTCGGTCGAAGATAACTAAATAAGCCATGCTCAACCAAGCTTTTCAAATCGCAGCCGTCATTTTGAAATTGCATATCTGATAGCTTGCGCAAGTAATCGTCGCTGTTTAATAGCAAGTGATCATAACCATCGGCTAAATCATCAGTTCCCGAAATATGATCTCCCCCCCAACAATACCAAAGCGGTCCAAAGGTGGCATAAAGCACGCCGCCTGGTTTTAATATTCTGCGAAACTCTGTCATAACTTGGACTGGATTTTTCAAATGTTCGAATACTGCGTCTGATCCGATCAGGTCAAACGTCGCGTCGTTAAAATTACTTAACTGTCCCAGATCTGCTTGCTCGAAATTCAGATCGGTCAGCGGGAAATTATTCTTGGCGTAGCGTGACAATACTTGCCACGCCTCATCATAGCGAAAAAAATCGACGCCTGTTAATGATCCTAAGTTGAATTTCAACCAGGATGGAACGTCGCGCCCAGCGCCACAGCCAGCGATCAATATGTTCTTTCCTTTTAGCGGGAAAGTTTTGTTGACTCGTCTTCGCAATGTCTCATAGTCATTGCCTCGCTGACCCCAAAACCAACAATCGGGCTCGAAGCCGGAGGAAGCATATTTACTCGCGAGTACCTTGTTGACGACAAGATTGTAGAGCGGATAAGCAAAACGCCGGACAGGGCGTTTCAGATATTCCACGTATTTTGTCTGTGGCAGGGCAAATCCCTTGGGGGTATGGTCATCCGGAGGTAACATTTACTTCCTTTTTCTCCGCACGCCCAATCTCAAAAATGGATTCCCATTCCCCTACGTGAAAAGCGGTTTGCTCGATCAACCAGGCATAACTGAAGCGGGTCCAGTCTGCAAAAAACCCTCGGGGGGAACGTCGGGCCGCGCGGCCCACCACCCACAATACTGGAATTACCGCGAGGATATACAGAGCATTTTTTAATAGGCGCAACATGGCGCGCAAGATGATGCGTGTCATGCTCCAGCCCTCTAGAAATCGGCGAATCTGCGGGCTGCCTTTGCCCCGGCCTTTTCGTATCGTCCAATATTCTTTGAAAGAGGCCGGCGCAATATGTGGTACCACGATACCGAAATCAATTTTCTTTTTGCCGCCCATGCGCCGTAGGCCGGTGCCGAAATACCCATCTTCGCCAGCACAAATTGGCAGCGCAAAACCCACGGGGAACAAGCCCGCACGTATCGCCAGCTCACGTCTACACGAAAACCCTTCCGTCCATTCCATCCAAGAGGGATCGCCGCTCTCTACCGCACTGGCCACCGCCTCTATATAACGTGGAAATAAGTATTCAGTGTTCGCCACTTTTGATTTAACAAGGACATAATCATAGCCTTGCTCGTAATATGGCAGTATCTGTCGAATAAAATTCTTGGGTAAGAGTACGTCCGCGTTAAGGATAATCACGACCTCGCCCGATGCTTCAAGTATTCCCAGATTCCTGGCTTCGCAACGACCGCCGCGTTTTCCCGGACGTATCAACCTGACGCCGTTTTCTGTATAGCAGCGCACAATATTGGGAGTGCGGTCGGTGGAATCATCTATCACGAGAATTTCTTTTTCGGGATAATCCAGCGCGATTAAGGCATCTAAAGTGCGCGCGATATCCTGCTCCTCGTTATAGGTGGGTACCACGATGCTGAATTTCACCTTAAACCAACCGCTGTAAGGCTTGGTTTAATCCTTCGACGTCTTGCTCGAAACCCCAATTAGCAATGATATCTCGGCTGCGATTACCTAGTGCGCGAGTATGATCAGGGTGGCTAAGCACGGAACGCAATCCGGCAGATAGCGCATCCACGTCACCCGCCCTAAAGACCCATCCGTTCCCACCATGCTTCACCAGATCGGGGCCGCATCCCACTTCGTCGGATATTATTACTGCGCGCCCCGCGTTCATAACTTCGTTAATCACCAGGCCCCAGGGTTCTGCGAAGGAAGGCAGCACGAACACGTCGCATAAATCGAAATACGCCGGAAGCTCAGTTTGATTTTTAAAGCCAAGAAAGCGAATTGAATCCCAGCCTGTTTTTTGCGCGCGTTTCTGCAACTCGGTCCTAAGCTCACCATCACCAATGAAAAGTAAATAGGGGTGAGGCTCACGGTCGCCGACCGCGAGTTTGATATAGGCAGTTAACAAATCCAGCGCGCGTTTACGGGAGGTCATTTTACTAGCGTATAAAATAATCGGTCGACCTGCATCAAGACCTAGCGATTGCCGTAAAGCCTCTCTATGCGGCGCCGCCGCCTCACACCTCGCTCGAAAAAAATGATTGTCTACCGCATAAGGCATGGAAAATATTCGCGACGCTTCTGCCCCATAGTGAGAATAAAATTCACGGTTCCAGGTTCCGATGGCAAGACAGGCGTCCGCAGCTTGCACAATACGCTTTAATGCCAGTTCCCGAATCGCTTGCTTTACGCCACTGCTAGCGCGAATTTGCAGGGTGGACTCGCCGCGCAATAGCACGGGGATGCCGCGCGCCTTAGCGAGGAGAATGGCCCGCAGATGGCTAAAGTAACCCCAACCATGTATCCATAGCGCGTCAATGCGCGAACGATCTATCCAATGATGTAGCCCTGTCGTCATCGGACGCCAGTAGGACAAACGATTTATTGCCCCCAGCGCCGGCAAAAATTCATGGCGATAACCGGAGAGCAGCGGCACATCCCATTTAAATGAGGCCTTAAATTCCGCATCTTCGTATTCGCGCACCGAGAGATCGCTGCAAAATAGCACGGTCAGGTCTATCCCCGGCTCGCTGCTAATGCGGGCCAGGAGAGGCGCCTGATACTGGATAGGATGACTGACTAGATAAGCCAGACGCAACTTACGGGTCATGCCGCTCGATAGCTCGCTCGTTCCGCATCGGCCATCAATCGGACCACTGCTTGCATATGGTTTTGTGCTTGCCAATTTAACTGCCTTGCAGCCTTGGCGGGATTAGCGCGTCCCACCGCGATGTCCGTGGGACGCATGAATTCCGCATCAATCGCTACGTGCGCGGTCCAATCCAAATCGAAGGCGGAGAACGCCGCTGCAACAAAGTCGCGTAAGCTCGTCGTCTCTCCGGTCGCGATGACGTAGTCGTCCGCCACAGGCTGCTGTAGCATGCGCCACATCGCATCCACGTACTCGGGCGCCCAGCCCCAATCGCGCTGAATATCTAAATTCCCTAAGTGGAGTTTTTCCTTATCGCCATGTGCAATACGGCAGGCAGCCGCAACAATTTTACGTGTCACAAAACGCTCAGGCCGGAGCGGAGATTCGTGGTTAAATAAAATACCGGTGCATGCATATAGGTTATAGGCTTCGCGATAATTCGCCACCTCCCAGAACGCGGCACTTTTTGCGACCGCATACGGACTGCGGGGTCTAAACGGCGTGTTCTCATCCGCTGCGTTATCGCCGGCATCGCCAAAACATTCACTCGACCCTGCACTATAGAATTTAATCGGGCGGCCTAAAAAACGTATCGTCTCTAATAAATTCAGCGTTACCAAGGCAATGCTTTCTAGCGTCTCGACAGGCTGCTGGAACGACAATCCAACTGAGCTTTGGCCAGTTAAATTATAAATTTCGTCAGGCGCAGTCTTGCTTACGACTTGTAAGACGCTACGGAAGTCCGTGGGCGCCATGGACTCGAAACCAATTTGGTCCTTTATTCCCAAACGCTGCAAACTGGAAAACGTGGTCATTTGTGCATCGCGGGAGGTACCATAAACCGTATACCCTTTGCCGAGTAGTAGTTGCGCGAGATAAGCGCCGTCTTGCCCAGATATGCCGCAAATTAGAGCCCTGTTCATGATTCGGCTTTCTCGTTTTCCATAATACCTAATACCATCTTCCGGCAGCGCCAGGAGAATTCTGGGTAAGCAAAATAAGCCAGGCCCTCCGGCACGGAGATCGGCTTACTGATCGCGCGAAGTATAGCAATAATTAATTCCTCCACGTCGGACGGGTTCACGAGCTCTCCTAGCATGCCGTCACGCAGCGCTTCACGGCCACCATCTGCGCGCCCCGCGACAACGGGTATGCCACACGCCATTGCCTCCAAAAATACAAACCCAAACCCCTCGCCAGAACTAGGCATCACATAAGCATCGGCAAGGCGATAATGTTTTATTTTCTCTTCTTCCGAAACATATCCTGCAAAAATAACCCTATCCTCAATACTTAGACGCCGTGCCTTTTCTTGCAAACGAGGACGATCATCGCCATCCCCGACTACTAAGTAGGCAATGTCTGGCAATCGGCGCATGAGTTCCGGCAATGCCTCCATGATTTCATCTACCCCTTTGTAGCGCTCACTAGAGGACAGGCGGCCGAGTGTAAGCATTACTTTTTTGCCACCGAGGCCATAGCGCTCAATCAAGGTGGAATCCTTAGGTCCCGGGCGATATTGCGCAATATTGATCGCATTGGGCAAAACGTAAGACGGGATGCGCGCGACTGCCGCCCAACCCTGCAATCGATTTAAAGTCACGTGGCTAATCGAAACCAACTTATTGACCCGTGGCAGGAGGTAGCGCACCAATATATTGCTATGACGTGTCCAAATATCGATGCCATACACTAAAAGCACCAGCTCCCCTCCCCTGAGAAATCGCACTAGCCACGCCAAGGGCAACAAATTCACGTGGCCGCAGAGAATGAGATCGTAATGGTCGCGGCTGAAGATAGCGCGTAGCAATTGCGAGAGGAAACGCAACTTCCCGGTCGCAGCCTGTACTTGATAATTAATCTTGGGGGAAGGCTGCTCGAACGGTTCACTAATTAGACGAGGTAAAACCAGCACGCGCTCAACCTCTGGACTCGCCTCGAGAACGCCGAGCACGTCGCGGCAGTATTGGGCTATGCCACCGCGACCCCCGTAAGCTTCCGTCACTAGCGCTAATACCCTCATAGATCGCTGACGACCTTTACAGGGTATGCTTTCATTCGGAGACGCCTTCAAAAAAAACAGAATGGGCAATGGGTGCGACGCGCTGCGCTACGTGTCTGGCCCAGCCTCGCAGACCCCGTTCACCTATATGACCAAGCCCAATCCAATCACGCACGGGGACGCTAAACCCGGTTTTCGGACGAGAAATAATTGCAGGTGGAAGTGCGTTAGCAGGAGCCGCAGCCAAGTCGCCTTTATTCAAGCCCGGATAGCGTGCAGCTATGGTCGCCCAGGCCCGCAATAGCGTGATATCAACCAAAGGCAGGCGTATCTCCAAGGAGTGTGCCATCCCGGCCCAGTCCGCATCACGCAACAACTGGTTGCGCATATACCAACTCAGCTCTAACGCGGATATCGCACGCTGCGAGGATGTATCTTTAGGGATGGTTTGATTTAATTTGGCCAATGTGTGCAAACTCTCCAAACCTTCTCGCGCACTTTCCGGGTCCATCACCCGAGGCAGTTCCCAGGGCATAAACATGCCGCGCCGGAGCAGATACGCGCCGGCCAGCGTGCCTCCATATTCGAGCAGGCCCGCATATTTCGGCGAAGTACGTGATGCCAAAAATGCTTCACTGCTTTGCCGAAACCACCGTCCCAGCGCCGGCAGGTTGGCCGCTGGGCGTAACCAGCGCACCATGCGTGGCAGATCCTGAAAACTGGGATAGCCCGCAAATAATTCATCACCACCCAGGCCGGACAACGCAACCTTGAGTCCATGGCGTGCCGCTTGTTGCGCAACAAAATAAACATTGACGCCATCTATCGTCGGCTGGTCCATCGCTTCGAATAATGCAGCAGATGCGGCTTGAAATTGCTCGCGCTTAACCCAAGCCGTAGTGTGTGGCATGCCTAATCTGGCGGCGAGTTTTTCCGCGAGTGGCACCTCATCGGCGCTCGTCCCGCGAAACTCTTCGAAACCTAGCGTAAAAGAACGCGGGGGCAAGCTACTCCCTTCGCAAGCCAAGGCCGCGAGAGCGCAAGAATCTATCCCGGAAGACAGAAACACCGCGACCGGCACGTCTGCGATCAGATGATGTTTCACGCTATCCAACACTGCTGCCCGCAACCATTCGCGCGCCTCTTCTACGCGCAGGAGCGGCCTCGCGCAAGCCTGGCTAATTTCACTGGGCAAATCAAAATATCGTTGAATGCGTAGTGCCGTATCGGAGCCTTGCACCAAGCTGCATCCCGCAGGCAAAGCGCGAATGCCGCGAAAAGTCGTATAAGGCTCCGGCACCGAGCCCCACAAAAAAAATCCCGCATAGCCGGCGGGGTCTGGGCGTACATCTATCGCAGGCAAATCGCGTAGCGCTTTCACTTGAGAGGCCAGCCACAAACTGCCGCCGGTATCTGCGTAGTACAAGGGTTTAATGCCCATGGGATCGCGCGCCGCAAATACTTCACGTCGACTGGCGTCCCAGATCACAAAGGCAAACATACCCCGTAATTTATGCAACATCTCCCGGCCAACGACGGCATACAGATGCAAGAGCACTTCGGTATCGGAATCCGATCGAAATTGGCGCCCTTGTTGCTCTAACTCACACCGCAGTTCACGGTAATTATAGATTTCCCCGTTGAAGCTGATGCAATGCATGCCATCGGCACTCATCATGGGTTGGCTGCCGTTTTCACTAAGGTCAATGATGGAGAGGCGCCGGTGCGCTAAGGCGACGCGTTGATCTTGCGTCATCCACAAGCCCGCGCCATCGGGACCGCGGCTTTGCATTCGGTCGCGGGCCTGCAATACCGAGCTTGAATCTATCGGTGCGCTATGCGTGTTATAAGCGTAGACCGCGACGACGCCGCACATATACCGAGGCGCCGGCTTAAGCCATCAAGGGTGAGAAAGCGACGATCTCGTCCATCGCTGGGTCATTCATGGGATGTGTGTCGCCATCACAGCAGATGGGACCCGCATCACCAACGTAAGAAATGCGCACAACTTTATTAAGCATTGCCGGCACGCAAAAGCGTATCAAAATAGCTTATTGTTTTGCTTAAGCCTTCACGCAAGGCGATCTTGGGTTCCCATTTCAGAACCTGCCGCGCGAGACCTATATCTGGACAGCGCTGCAAGGGAGCATCACTAGGCAGCGGTTTAAATTCTAGCGTGGCTTTAGAACCCGTCATCTCAATTACTGTCTCCGCCAACTCGCGTATGCTGAATTCACCCGGGTTGCCTACATTCATGGGGCCGACCACGGAGTCCGGTGTTGCCATCAAGCGCACGAACGCTTCGATCAAATCATCCACATAACAAAATGACCGCGTCTGCGTGCCATCGCCATAAATCGTAATGGCCTCGCCCTTGAGTGCTTGCACAATAAAATTAGACACCACACGGCCATCATTAGGATGCATGCGAGGGCCGTAGGTGTTAAAGATCCGAGCGACCTTTATATTCAAACCATGCTGCCGGTGATAATCAAAAAATAAAGTTTCTGCGCAGCGTTTGCCTTCGTCGTAACAAGAGCGCAGACCGATAGGATTGACATGACCCCAATAATCCTCAGTTTGCGGATGCACCTGGGGATCGCCATACACTTCGCTGGTGGAGGCCTGAAATATTTTCGCTTTAACGCGCTTGGCCAAGCCCAACATATTTATCGCGCCGTGCACGCTGGTCTTGGTGGTTTGCACTGGATCGAATTGATAATGTATAGGGGAGGCGGGACAGGCTAGGTTATAAATCTCATCCACTTCGACGTATAGGGGGAAAGTGACATCGTGCCGCATCATTTCGAAATGTGGATTTTCGATGAGGTGAACAATATTGTCTTTAGTACCCGTATAAAAATTATCCACGCACAACACATCGTGGCCATCATTCAATAAACGCTCGCACAGATGCGAACTCAAAAAGCCGGCGACACCGGTTACCAGAATTCGCTTACGTCCTAATGAGGTCACGGAACTCATAACCGTGCGGAGCCATTGCGCAAGGAATGCAAAAAATCCTGATACGCCGCTCGTAGCCCTTCGTCGAATTTTGTTTTCGGGCGCCAGCCTAAATGCGTTAGCCGCGTACTGTCGACGAATTTACGCGGCGCGCCATCGGGTTTGGTGCTATCGAATACAATCTCGCCACCGAAGCCCACGGTTTTTGCTACTTGCTCAACTAGCTCGCGAATTGTGATGTCCTCGCCTACTCCTATATTGATAAATTCGCCAATGTCGTCGGCGCTATATTTTTCCATCAAGAATAAACAGGCATCACCCATGTCATCACTGGCCATAAATTAACGCCGGGCATTGCCGGTCCCCCAAACCACCACTTCCGTATCAACTCGTTATTTAGCTTCATGAATGCGTCGAATTAAAGCAGGCAAAACATGCGAATCTTCAGGATGGTAATTATCATTCGGCCCATACAAATTTGTCGGCATAACGCTCATGAAATTCGTGCCGTATTGACGGTTATAGGCAGAGCACATTTTAATGCCCGCAATTTTAGCCACGGCGTAGGGCTCGTTCGTGGGCTCTAGCGGGCCCGTAAGTAAATCTTTTTCCTGCATGGGCTGGGGGGCGAGCTTGGGATAAATACAGGTCGAGCCTAAGAACAATAATTTCTTCACACCATGCTGATACGCCCCATGAATCAAATTACTCTCTATCATGAGATTGCGATAAATAAAATCCGAAGGATAAGTATTATTCGAGTGAATACCGCCCACTTTTGCCGCCGCAATAAAAACATATTCGGGTTGAAACTTCAGATAGAAATCCTGAACGGCCTTTTGATCCGTCAAATCCAACTCAGCGTGACTCTGCGTGATTAACTTCGTGTAGCCACGCGCCTGAAGCTGCCGCAGTATCGCGGATCCGACTAAGCCGCGATGACCCGCGACAAAAATCCGTGCGTTATACTCCATATTTACTCGTGGTAATCGAAGGTAGAGAAGCCATGCTTCTTTATCAGTTCATCCCGCTCCGCTGCCTTTAAGTCTTCTCGCACCATTTCAGCGACGAGTTCTTTGAAAGTAATCTTAGGTACCCAGCCTAGCTTCTCTTTCGCCTTACTTGCGTCACCTAGCAAGGTTTCGACTTCGGTCGGCCGAAAATAGCGGGCATCGACTGCGACAATACAATTACCATTTTCTGCATAGCCTTTTTCATTTACGCCTTTACCGTCCCAGTTGACCTTAATTCCTAATTCCTCCGCCGCCGCATTCACAAAATCACGGACGCTTTGCTGTTGTCCGGTCGCGATCACGAAATCTTCAGGCATGTCCTGTTGCAACATCAGCCACTGCATTTCCACATAATCCTTTGCATGACCCCAGTCCCGTTTAGCGTCCAAGTTGCCTAGGTAAAGGCAATCCTGCAGGCCAAGTTTGATACGCGCCAGCGCCCGCGTAATTTTACGCGTCACAAAAGTTTCGCCGCGTACCGGGGATTCGTGATTGAAAAGAATCCCGTTGCAGGCATACATGCCATAGGCTTCGCGATAGTTCACTGTGATCCAATAGGCGTAAAGCTTAGCCACGGCGTAAGGTGAGCGCGGATAAAACGGCGTGGTTTCGCGTTGCGGGATTTCTTGCACCTTACCAAACAATTCGGAAGTGGAGGCCTGGTAGAAGCGGGTCTTTTTTTCCAAACCCAAAATTCGAATCGCTCCGAGATCCCGAAAGGTCCCTACGCCATCCGAGTTCGCGGTGTATTCCGGGTCCTCGAAGGAAACGGCCACAGGACTTTGCCCGGCGAGGTTATAAATTTCGTCCGGTTGGACCTGCTGAATAATCCGAATCAAGCTACTCGAATCCGTCATATCCCCGTAGTGCAAAACGAACTTGCGGCCCTGCATATGCGGGTCTTGATAGAGATGATCTATGCGGTCGGTGTTAAAGAGGGAGGTGCGGCGTTTAATGCCGTGCACTTCATAATCTTTATGGAGCAAGAATTCAGCAAGGTAGGCACCGTCTTGTCCGGTGACACCGGTAATGAGCGCAACTTTAGTCATTAAACTTTTCCGTCTACAAAATAACGATTATACGTGGAAGCTTCTCAGAACAATTCAGCGCCTAACTTCACGTCACTATCGTCAAACAGTCAATTTCGCCAACAAAAAACTTCGCGTATAAATTGAAAATAATACGCGGCTCCCCACTGTAATATTTTGAGCTTCCGCTCGCCACCTATACGCGGTGGCTCATCGCCAGGAATTTCGGCCACTTTCAGCTGCTTTTTCGCGGCTCTTACCGAGAGCAAGGGCTCCCAGCTAATACGAGTGAAAAAAAGCTTTTCCGCCAAACGATATCCCTCTTCTTTCGCAAGATCGAGCTGGTGGATCAGTTGCGTTTTATAGGCGCGGAATATCACCATTGCGTCCGTGTATTTGCCGCCATGCAGAAAATTGATGGAGCGCGTAAAGAACCAATTGCCAAAACTGGTTACGACGTCATCATCCTCACTTTTCGCGTCGCCAAGATAGCGCGACACGATGACCATATCGTAGCCGTCTTGCATCTTGGCTATCAACTCCGGAATCAACTCGGGAATCGAATTTCCGTCCGGGCTAAACGTAATCACGACATCGCCTTCGATATAGGGAATTACCTCATTGTAAGCGTGGCGAAAACCAGGCTTTTTTTGCACGTATACAAAATATCCCTGCTCTCGCGCCCATTCCACGGTACCGTCGGTGGAACCCCCGTCCAAGATAATAATTTGATCACACCATTCCCTTTTCACTCGAGGCATAATCGTTTTCATACCCTCGAGTTCGTCCCAGGTAAGGACGAGTAGCGTTATTTTCATTCGAATGAATTTTTCTTAGCGAGATATTGAAATGTAAGTTTGAGCGCCACTAAACCCGAGAGCGCGGCGGATGCTAGAAGGACTTCGCTCACGAGGTTTTTCGCCGCTCCATTTAATACGATCCCGCCCAGTGAGTCGCCGAGCAGGGAAAAAAATAAGGAGGGCGGTAAAATAAATAGTAGGGTAGAAAAAAAATACGGCCAGAATCGTATCGCAGTGAGCCCGAAAAAGTAATTAAGTGGTGCTGAGGGAAAGATGGGATTCACACGCGCAAACGCGACGGCCTTCCAGCCTCTACTCTCTATGGTCTGCCATAAGAGTTGCCAGGCGCGCCCTTGCAATCGACGTGAGACGAAGTCTCTACCCAAATAGCGGGCGATAAGAAAAGCGATACTCGCTCTTACAACGACACCGAAGAGCGCCAAGACGGTTCCCCAAAACCACCCCCATAAAACGCCCGCAGCTAAATTTAGCGGTAAGGTCGGCACCAAAAGCAAAGATAGCAATGCGTAAAGCACAACAAATGCGATAGGGGCAAACACGGGATGGCTGTGCAAAAAAGCCAGTGTAGCGGCAAAAGAAATATAGCCTTGGCGTTGCGCATAGATTGCGATGATCATCGCAATCAGCAAGAGCACCGCCAACTAAAATCGTTTACGCTGCATTACACGGCCGATAGTACGGAACAATCCGCGAATACCGCCCGCGCCCGACTGCCACTCGAACGCCGACACATCTTCTATATCAGCATCGTCCACCAGAGTGGAATTATCGGGGGCGGCGCTCAAAACACCCTTTCATCCAGCAAACCCAATAAATATCCGCCATACGCGCTCTTCCCCAATGTCGCCGCCAGACGCTTCAGCGCCTCCGCATCGATATACCCCATGCGATACGCGATTTCTTCCGGGCAGGCCACCTTTAGTCCCTGGCGACGTTCTATGGTTTGGATAAATTGCGAGGCTTCAAGCAAGGATTCATGCGTCCCCGTATCCAGCCAAGCCATGCCTCTACCCATGACTTGTACATCGAGTTCGCCACGTTCTAAATACGCCAAGTTCACGTCAGTGATTTCCAGCTCGCCGCGCGCCGAGGGTTTTAAATTTCTGGCGATATCGACAACTTCCTTATCGTAGAAATAAAGCCCCGTCACGGCGTAACGGGATTTTGGCGCCTTGGGTTTTTCTTCTATGGACAGCGCACGGCCTTGCGCATCGAATTCCACCACGCCATAACGCTCGGGGTCGGTAACCGGGTAGGCGAATACCGTGGCGCCGCTGGTTTTTGCGGCAGCACGCTTGAGATCATCGGCCAATTCGTGGCCGTAAAAAATATTGTCGCCCAATACCAATGCGCAAGCATCGTCACCTATGAAATCCGCACCTATGAGGAAGGCCTGGGCGATGCCTTCGGGATTGGGCTGCACCGCACATTGGATGTTCAAGCCCCATTGGCTGCCGTCGCCCAATAGCTGCGCGAAGCGTGGCGTGTCTTGCGGGGTGGAGATAATCAAAATATCGCGTATGCCCGCCAGCATCAGCGTGCTGAGCGGATAGTAAATCATGGGCTTGTCGTAGACCGGCAAGAGCTGCTTAGACACCGCATGGGTCACCGGATACAAGCGCGTGCCGGAGCCGCCGGCGAGGACGATGCCTTTCATGCGTGTGCGCTCCCGTATTGCTGGTCTACCCATTGCTGATATTCGCCGCTGGCGACATGGGCGACCCAGTCTTGATGCGCCAGATACCAGGCGACGGTTTTGCGTATGCCGGTCTCGAAGGTTTCAGCCGGTTGCCAGCTGAGCTCGCGTTCGATTTTGCGGGCGTCTATGGCGTAGCGCCTATCATGGCCTAATCTGTCTTGCACATAAGTAATCAAGGAAGCGTAAGGCTGAGCGCCGGGCTGCATTTCGTCCAGCAGCGCGCATACGGTTTTGACCACCTCGATATTGGCCATCTCGTTGCGGCCGCCGACGTTATAGGTCTCCCCCCGCCGTCCTTGTTTTAATACCGCGCGTATCGCGCTGCAATGATCACCCACATATAACCAGTCACGCACGTTCAAGCCGTCGCCGTAAATCGGCAGCGCTTTGCCTTTCAGAGCGTTGAGGATAATCAAAGGAATGAGTTTTTCCGGGAACTGATAAGGGCCGTAATTATTCGAACAGTTCGTAGTCAGCATGGGCAAACCATAGGTGTGATGATAAGCGCGCACCAAATGATCCGAAGCCGCCTTAGACGCCGAGTAAGGGCTATTCGGCGCGTAGGCCGTGGTCTCGCTAAAAGCCGGGTCTTCCGCCGATAAGGAGCCATACACCTCGTCAGTAGAGACATGCAAAAAGCGAAAGCCCTGACGCTGTTCTTCCGACAGGCCAGTCCAATGCGCGCGCACCGCTTCCAGCAAACGGAAGGTCCCCACCACATTGGTTTGCACAAAATCTTCAGGGCCGTGTATGGAGCGGTCGACATGGCTCTCTGCCGCGAAATTAACAATCGCGCGCGGCCGATGCTGTTTTAACAAACCCGCAACTAACGCACTATCACCGATATCGCCGCGTACAAAAATATGCCGCGCATCGCCTTTCAACGTGGCTAAATTTTCCAAATTGCCCGCATAGGTGAGCTTGTCTAAATTGATCACCGGCTCACTTTCAGTCGCCAACCAATCCAAGACAAAGTTCGCGCCAATAAACCCGGCACCACCGGTGACTAAAATCATGCAGTCCGCCCCCCGTAATAAGCCTTATACCATTCCACAAATTCGCCTATGCCACGTGCCAGGGGGGTGCTGGGCGCGAAGCCCACCGCGGCGCGCAGTTTATCGATATCCGCATAGGTCGCGTGCACATCGCCCGGCTGCATGGGCAGAAAATTTTTCCGCGCCGGCTTGCCTACGGCTTGCTCTATGGTCTCGATAAAAGTCATCAGCTCTACCGGCTCATGATTGCCGATGTTGTAAATGCGAAACGGCGCGTAACTGCTAGCCGGGCTAGGCTGGGCGCGGTCAAACGCGGTATCGCCCGCGGGAATTTTATCTAAAACGCGGATCACGCCTTCAACGATATCGTCGACGTAAGTAAAATCGCGCTGCATCTTGCCATGGTTAAACACGTCTATGGTCTCGTCACGCAAAATTGCGCCGGCAAATAAAGAAGGCGACATATCCGGTCGTCCCCATGGTCCGTACACCGTGAAAAACCGCAGCCCCGTGCAAGGCAGAGCGTAGAGATGGCTATAGGTATGCGCCATCAACTCATTGGCTTTTTTGCTCGCGGCGTACAAGCTCACCGGATGGTCGACCGCGTCTTCCTCGCTGAAGGGCATTTTGGTATTCGCGCCGTATACGCTGGAGCTGCTGGCGAACACCAAGTGCTCTACGCCATTGTGGCGACAGCCTTCCAGCACATTCACGAAACCCACCAGATTCGAATCGACATAAGCATGGGGATTTTTCAAGGAGTAGCGCACGCCAGGCTGAGCCGCAAGATTAATCGCTCGCGCGATTTTGTGTTGCGCGAATAAAGCCGCCATCCCTTGGCGGTCGGCCATATCGAGTTGCGCGAAGGTGAAGCCGGCGTGCGGAGTGAGACGTGCTAAGCGGTCACGCTTTAATTGCACATCGTAGTAGTCGTTGAGATTATCTATGCCCAGGACTTCGTCGCCACGCGCCAATAAACGCTGCGCGGTGTGCATGCCAATAAAACCGGCGACACCGGTTACTAAAACTTTCAACGGCTTCTCCCCTGTTGCAAAGCCAATAACTTGGCGTATTTCATAAGGCTATTGTGACAACCAATCGCGATGTGCACCAAACCCGGCGCCCCATCCAAAAAACCCAAACGCAGAAAATAAAACTTAATAAAACGCAGTATGGGACTGAGCAGCAATTGCGCGAAATGCGCGCGCTTGCCACGAGAAAAACTTTCTTGCGCTTGCAAGCTGGTATAACGATTTTGCTTGGCGCAATAGCTGGCTAAATCTTCCGCCGAGTCGTGCAGCAAATCCCCGCGCAAGCGCATCACCTTGCCTTGCACGCGCACTTTCTCATGCACCACATCCTCCGACCAATTGCCTTGCTTGCGATTAAATAAACGCAAAGACCAATCGGGATACCCCTCGCCGTGGCGCAACCAGCGGCCTAAAAATCGATTGCGGCGCGGCATTTCAAAACCCGCCGCCGTAGGAGCGACCAGTGCTGCCTTAATCGAGGCCTGTAAAGCCTCACTGACTTGCTCATCCGCATCCACGCACAACACCCAATCATGGCGCGCCTCACCCACCGCGTAACGCTTCTGCGCACCGTAACCCAACCACTCTTGATGCACCACCCGCGCTCCGCATTGTTGCGCGATGTTTAGCGTCGCATCTTGGCTGCCGCAATCCACCACTAGCACTTCATCGACGAAGGCGAGACTGCGCAAACACGATTCGAGTTGCGATGCAGCATTCAGGGTGACTAGGACTGCGGAAACCGGCTCTCGGCTGGCCATGCGGGGATTTCAACCATGCGGGAGGTTTCAAAGGGGGTAATTTTAGCCGATTCCGTGTAAGCTAAGCGCGGTTTTTATTCCGCTATGACGCGCATCCTTCTTATCAAAACTTCCTCCATGGGCGATGTGATCCACAATCTGCCCATCGTCGCCGATATCCGTACGCGTTACCCGGAGGCGGAAATCCATTGGCTGGTGGAAGAGAGCTTCGCCGATATTCCAAAATTACATCCCGGAGTGCATGCCGTCATCCCCGTCGCTTTGCGGCGCTGGCGTAAAACTTTTTTGCAGCCGCGCACCTGGGCTGAGGTGCGCGATTTACGCCGCCGCCTGCGCGCCACGCCTTATGATTTTATTTTGGACACCCAAGGTCTTATCAAAAGCGCCATGCTTGCGCGCCTCGCGCGCGGTAAGCATATAGGCCCCGATCGCTACAGCACGCGAGAGCGTTTAGCGGCGCATTTTTACGATGCGCGTTTTCGGATTAATCCCGACGATCATGCCGTGGTACGCTATCGCGCCTTAGCCGCGCACGCCTTTGATCTCTTACCCAACTTGCCCTTGGATTACGGCTTGCGCGTTCCTGATAGCGCGCCGGCCTGGCTGCCGCTTTCACGCTATGCCGTGCTATTACACGCCACCAGCCGCTCAGAAAAACTTTGGCCGGAAAAAAATTGGCTGCAACTCGGGCAGGCCTTGGCGGAAAAAAATATTGTGGCACTCTTACCCTGGGGAAACGCCGAGGAAGAAGCCCGCGCGCGACGCTTAGTCGCAGGGATTCCTCGCGCCACCTTGGCACCCCGCATGTCGCTCACCGATGCCGCGACCATGCTGGCTCAAGCAGCGGTGGTAGTTGGCGTGGATACCGGTTTGTTGCATTTAGCCAGCGCGGTGAATACCCCCGCCGTCGGCATTTATTGCGCTTCGGAAGCCAGCGAAAACGGATTGTATGCGCGCAGTTCCACGCGCAACTTGGGCCGCTCTGGAAATCCGCCCACAGCGGCGGACGTCATAACAGCCAGTTGGGAGTTGGCGCGTGTCTAAAGCGCGCTTCCTCTACACCGCTGTGTTGTATTTGCTGGCACCCTTGCTGCCGCTGCGTTTACTCTGGCGGGCGCGCAAACAGCCCGCCTATCTTTTGCACTGGCGCGAACGCTTTGGTTTTTATTCGCGGCCTTTGGTGCGTGCGGGCGATATCCTTTGGATACACGCGGTTTCCGTGGGCGAGACCCGGGCCGCAATGCCCTTGATCACCGCCTTGCAAAGCCAGTTTCCGCAGGCGCAAATTCTGCTCACGCATATGACGCCCACCGGGCGCGATACCGGGCGCGCGCTCGCGGGAGCCGGCGTGCTACAAGCCTATCTACCCTATGATTTTCCGGGTGCGGTTCGGCGTTTTTTGCAGCACTATCAGCCGCGCTTTGGCTTGTTAATGGAAACCGAGTTGTGGCCTAACTTGATAGCAGCCTGTAGCCAGCAAGGCATACCGCTCGCCCTGATCAATGCGCGTTTGTCGGCGCGTTCCGCCCGACGCTATGCCTGGTTTCCCAGCTTGAGCCGCGAAGCTTTGCGCCGCTTAACTTGCATTTGCGCGCAGACCGAGGCGGATAGCGCACGCTTACAAAAGTTGGGAGCAAGCTCGGTCGCCGTCACCGGCAATATGAAATTCGACGTGAGCGCGCCAAGCGAGGCCGGCGTCTTGCGCCAGCAATGGAAGCTCACGCGCCCGGTTTTACTCGCGGCCAGTACGCGTGAAGGCGAGGAGGCACTCATCCTCGAAGCCTATTTGCCGTATGCGAATAAGTTTTTACTCGTGCTGGTACCCCGCCATCCGCAGCGTTTCGAGCAGGTCGCGCAGTTGCTGGACCGCAGTGGTTTGCAATGGCAAAGACGCAGCGCCAATACCAACATAGGCGATAGCCAAATTATTTTAGGCGACAGCATGGGCGAGATGTTTGCTTACTATGCCGCCGCCGATGTAGCCCTCATAGGCGGCAGCCTGCTGGCTTTCGGCGGGCAAAATTTAATCGAAGCTTGCGTCATGGGCGTCCCCGTGGTGCTGGGTCCGCATACGGAAAACTTCGTGCAAGTGGCGGAAGACGCCATTTCCGCGGGAGCGGCCTTGCGCGTACAAGATGCAAGTAGCGCTTTGAGACGGGCGGCGGACTTAATGGAAGATGCGAATCAGCGCGAGGCCATGGCCTTAGCCGGCCGGGATTTCGCGGCCCGCCACAAAGGCGCGGTGGAAAAAACTTTGCGGCATATCCAAGCGCGGCTGGTGCGCGCATAAAACGCAGCACGACCGCTTATTACAGAATCATCCTGGATTTTTAGGCAGCGGTTTCGGAATAGCCGCTTGATTCAACCAAGTGTTGACCCGCACTACGTCCGCATCATTCAAGGTCCCCACCGCCGCGATCAAACGCAGTTGCGACAAAATATAGGCGTACAGCGCTTGCGCTAAATCGCGCCGCGCGCTGAATAGTTGTTGCCGGGTATTGAGCAAATCGACGCTAGTGCGCACCCCCACATCCAAGCCGAGCTTGGTGGAGTCCAGCGAACTTTGCGCGGAAATCACGGCTTGCTGCAAAGCGCGCACTTGGGCGATGCCGCTGGTCACGCCCAGATAAGCCTGCCGTGCTTGCTGGCTAATACGCCTACGCGCGACATCAAGATTTTGCCGCGCTTTTTCTTGATTGGCGACGGCTTCGCGCACTTTGGAGCTCACATAGCCGCCTTGGTAAAGCGGCACATTCAGTTGTATGCCGGCAGTCGCGGCTTTTTGGTCATAACCTAGATTGCCGCTTTGATTGTAATCGCCATAGGTCGCGACGAAATCCAAAGTGGGGAGATGGCCGGCGCGCTGCTTGCGCACTTCTTCAATGGCAATATCAAGCGCCGCTTGGGCGATTTGAATTTCAGGGTTTTGCGCCAGCGCTTTTTCCACCCAGGCATCGATATTCGTGGGCTCAGGCGAGAGTAAGGGCACATCGCCTTTGACGGTGACCAGCTCGCCCGGCACATGGCCTATGATTTGCTCTAAAGCGGTTTGTTTAATTTCCAAGTCATTTTTCGCGGCGATTTCCTGGGCCGCGGTTAAATCGTAGCGCGCTTGCGCATCATGGGTATCGGTGATGGTAGCCGTGCCGACTTCGAAATTGCGTTTGGCCTGGGCCAATTGTTCGCCTATGGATTCTTTTTGCGTGGCGGCGAGCGAGACATTGTATTGCGCGAGTAAGACGTCAAAGTAAGCTTGCGCTAAGCGCACTATCAAGTCTTGCTGGGCGATGAAATATTGCGCATCGACTTGTTTGACGACGGATTGCGATTGCGCGTATTGCGCGAAATTTTGCCCCCGAAATAAAGGCTGGGTCAGACTCAAGGTATAACCGTTCGCCACATAGTTGCGCGACCCATTCGGGAAAAACGAAGGGTAGTGGTATTGCGTATTGGTGTGGTTATAGGTGCTGCTACCCGAAAGCCCTATGGTCGGCAATAAGCCGGCGCGCGCCTGCGGTACTGCTTCTTGCCCGGCGATTTGCGCAGCCTTGGCCGCTTGGAAGGTCGCGTCGCGGTTGACCGCTTCTTGATAGAGCTGTAACAAATCGCTGGCGCCCCAAGCGAGGGGACTAAAGACCGCGGCCACTACGAGCGCGAGTGGCGAAAACTTATTCATGGGGAGTCCTTCAATAAATCGGCATGCTGGGATCGACTTGACGTGCCCATCCATCGACCCCGGTGGCTAGATTATACACACGGCTAAAACCCTCATGCTCTAACAAGCGCGCAATATGCTGGCTGCGTACACCGTGGTGGCAGACGACGACAATCTCGGCGCTGGGGTTGAGTTCCTCCAAGCGGGCGGGTACCTCGCGCAGAGGTATCCAGGTCGTGCCGGGCAAGGCGCAGCGCTCTAGCTCCCAGCCTTCACGCACATCCAGGATCACGGGCGCGGGCCGCGTTGCGTCGTCTAGCCAGGCCCGCAAGTCGAGCGGATAAAGCTGTTGCATTTAGAACACAAAGGTTTCGAGCTTGGGCGCGTTGCGCAGCGCGCGCACCTGGGTCTCGAATAAATCCACGCTATCGCTGATACCGGGTTCAAGTAGACGCACACGCCGCGCCGTCATGGCTGGCGCCGAACCGACAAAAGCGAGCAGACGCCCTCCCGGCCGCAATTGCTGTAAAAATTCGGGCGGTAATAGCGGCAGGCTGCCGCTGACGATGATCACATCATAGGGCGCATACTTCACCCAACCGCGCGCACCGTCTCCGACCTCTAAAGTCACATTTCTCACATCATGCGCGGCTAATTTCGCCGCCGCCTGCTCGCTGAGTTCCGGCACGATGTCCACGCTATAAACATGCTTAGCTAAACGCGCCATCATGGCGGTCATATAACCACTGCCGGTGCCGATTTCCAGGACGGTGTCCGTGGTAGCCAATGTCGCGGCTTGCAATAGCCTGGCTTCCACCTTAGGGGTGAGCATGGTTTCACCCTGCCCTAGGGGGATCTCGATATCCATAAACGCCATGCTGCGATAAGCGGCCGGTACATAGGCTTCGCGTTTCACCTGGCGCAGGGTTTCCAGCACGGTTTCATCCAGCACACCCCAGGGACGAATTTGCTGTTCCACCATATTGAAGCGCGCTTTTTCTATATCCATTTGAATCTCCAGCAAAACGCTATAAACCTTGCGATTATTCCATAATTCCCTTACCTTTACACATTCCGCTAGGGGTCCGCGCAGCGTTTAGTGCGGTGAGATAGACCCTTCGAACCTGTACGGATCATGCCGTCGTAGGGAAGCGCGTCCAGCCGCTCCTTACGCTTTGAATGCTTGAAGGAGCGCATCATGAACGCAGCCATACCTAACCCCGCCCCATTTCTCGCCGTCGATGCCCATGTTGACGCCGCCGCCGTTAAACCTTTGCCCAATTCGCGTAAGGTTTATGTCCAGGGGTCGCGGCCGGATATACAAGTGCCCATGCGCGAAATTTCTCAGTCCGACACGCCGGCCACCTTGGGCGCGGAGCCCAATCCGCCGATTTTTGTGTATGACTGTTCGGGTCCGTATACCGATCCGCAAGCGCACATCGATATCCGCGAGGGCCTGGCGCCGGTGCGTAGCGCATGGATAGAAGAGCGCGGCGATACGGAAACCTTAAGCGGCTTGAGTTCCCATTACGGCTTAGCGCGCTTGCACGATGCGAGCTTGAATAGCATGCGTTTCCCCGGTCTGGTCCGGCAGCCGCGCCGCGCCAAGGCGGGCAAAAATGTTACGCAAATGCATTACGCGCGCCAGGGTCTGATTACCCCCGAGATGGAATACGTCGCCATACGCGAGAATCTGCGCCGCCGTGAATATATCGCCTCTCTCAAAGCCGCCGGACCTACCGGCGCGAAAATGGCGGAACTTTTAGGCCGTCAACACCGCGGCCAGAGCTATGGCGCGGCCTTGCCAGGAGAGATCACGCCCGAATTCGTACGCGAGGAAGTAGCGCGCGGCCGGGCGATTATTCCCGCCAATATTAATCATCCGGAAACCGAGCCCATGATCATAGGCCGTAATTTCTTGGTGAAGATCAATGCCAATATCGGCAACTCCGCGCTGGGCTCGTCGATACAAGAAGAAGTGGAAAAAATGACCTGGGCCATACGCTGGGGCGGCGATACGGTAATGGATCTTTCCACCGGCAAAAACATACACGAAACCCGGGAGTGGATCATACGTAACGCTCCCGTGCCCATAGGCACGGTGCCGATTTATCAAGCCTTGGAAAAAGTGAATGGCAAGGCCGAGGAACTCACTTGGGAAATCTTTCGCGACACGCTCATAGAGCAAGCCGAGCAAGGCGTGGATTACTTCACCATCCATGCCGGCGTGCGTTTGGCGCATGTGCCGCTGACTGCGTCACGCATGACGGGCATCGTCTCGCGCGGCGGTTCGATCATGGCGAAATGGTGTTTGGCGCATCATAAGGAAAGTTTTCTCTATACGCACTTCGAAGACATCTGCGACAGCATGAAGGCTTACGATGTAAGCTTTTCTTTGGGCGACGGCCTGCGCCCGGGTTCGATATATGACGCGAATGATGAAGCGCAATTAGCGGAATTAAAAACCCTGGGCGAGCTCACACAAATCGCTTGGAAGCACGATTGCCAAGTGATGATAGAAGGCCCCGGTCATGTGCCCATGCAGCTCATCAAAGAGAATATGGATTTGCAATTGGAATGGTGCGACGAAGCGCCCTTCTATACCTTAGGACCACTCACCACCGACATCGCGCCCGGCTATGATCACATCACTAGCGCGATTGGTGCGGCGCAAATCGGTTGGTATGGCACGGCCATGCTGTGCTATGTCACGCCTAAGGAGCATTTAGGCTTGCCGGATAAAGATGATGTGAAAGAAGGCATCATGGCCTATAAAGTCGCGGCGCATGCTGCGGACTTGGCCAAGGGTCATCCCGGCGCGCAAATCCGCGACAATGCTTTGTCCAAAGCGCGCTTTGAATTCCGCTGGGAAGATCAATTCAATTTGGGACTCGATCCCGACAAGGCACGCGAATTTCACGATGAAACCTTGCCCAAAGATTCGGCCAAAGTCGCGCATTTTTGCTCCATGTGCGGTCCGCATTTCTGCTCCATGAAAATCACCCAAGACGTGCGCGAATTCGCGGCCAGTCAGGGCGTGAGCGAGCAAGAGGCCTTGAGCAAAGGCATGGAAATAAAAGCCGTGGAATTCGTGAAGCAAGGCGCGGAAATTTATCGCAAAGCCTAAGCGAGATTAGCGAGTTTAAGTGTCGCAATTTCTACCCATTTTCCGCTTTTTAAATGATGCGGGAGTGAGATATGTTGTCGTTGGCGGGATCGCAACCATATTACATGGCTATGTTCGGGCTACAACAGATATAGACTTGGTGATCGACCTGGAAACGGAAGAGGTGGAAAAAGCAATACGCGCACTAAGTACCCATGGCTTTAAACCCCGCGCTCCGGTAGACCCGCTACAATTTGCGGATCCAATACAGCGTTCGATTTGGTTAAAGGAAAAAGGCATGCGGGTGTTTTCCATGAGCCGGCCTGACAACCCGGGTGTCTCTGTTGATCTTTTCGCGCAGCATCCTATCCCTTTCGACACCTTGTGGGCACGCTCTACGGTTACAGATCTCGGCGGGGTTGCCATCCGTCTCTGCTCTCTTGACGATCTAATTGAATTAAAACGTCTCGCAGGTAGGCCTAGGGACCTGGACGACATTGAGAAACTTCAAAAAATCAGAGGCTATGGTGAATTCCGAAAATGACGAGCAGACGCTATGGCCGCTCACTTGGGAGGCTGTCGAGGAGGCCCAGCTGCGTGATAACCTGCGATTGACGCCAGCCCAACGGCTTGCCAGCGCGGAAGCACTTTTAGAATTTATTCAAATGGCGTCCGCGCGTAAGATAGACGAGCGTGACGCCGGAACAGCCGCGGAAGAAAATTCCCGCAAGCCATCCACGCCGCGGTCTAAGCCATAGTCTAAGATAGGGGGGTAGTCATTTCGTCACCGCATGGTCCGCTGGTGATCATGCCCTACTAGGAGCCGCCCTATGTTGTCATTATTCATGCAAGCCGTTTCCGATACCCCTGAAATTCAGCTCGAAGGCAAAACCGTTGCCGTGCATTTAACCGACGCCGCGCAGCGGGCCTTGGCCAAGCGCGCCACGCCTTTGATTGCAGAGATGGAAATGTATTTCTCCTGCTTGATTCGTATGCAAGTGCGGTTTTATGACGGCGATCCCGCGCTGAGTGCCACGCCGGTTAATGAACAACTTGCAATTCGATTTCGGCCGGTGATGAGCGAGCGCTGCGATGTGCACGCCGTCGCGGGCAAGCCTTCTTTGACGGAATTTCCTATCGTGCGTCGCCAGCCATTCGTCCCCCGTTGGCTTAAATTGGATTACAAGCGGGGCAAGTGGGTAGGCGAATTTGGCTATAAATCCGGGCTTGCGCGCTTGACCCACTAGCCTCGGTTTTCCCTCATTTCGACGCGGCATTGGCTTACATGGGCCGCGCCTGAAGTGAGGCGCCTTCCTCACGCGCATTCGCGCTGAGACCAATCTCAGCTTTACCCCACTTCACCAGTGCCGCTTTTCGGAGGGACCATGCCCAAATTCAAGGCCAGCGATTTTCATCCTGAAGTTTTAAAACTCTTCGATCAATTCGTGCATGGCGTGATTGATAGACGCGGTTTTTTGGGAGGCGCCGCGAAATATGCGGTGAGCGGTATGAGCGCCGGCATGCTGTTAGAGGCGCTTAACCCGCGCTACGCCGAAGCGCAACAAATCTCGCCCACGGATAAGCGGATAAAGTTTCGTTACCTGGAGTACGCCTCGCCCTTAGGCTATGGCAAGAGCCGAGGCTATCTCGCGCAGCCGACAGCGGCCGCCGGGAAACGTCCCGGTGTTTTGGTCATACACGAAAATCGCGGCTTGAATCCGCACATCGAAGACATCGCGCGACGCGTGGCGCTGGAAAATTTTATCGCCTTCGCCCCTGATGCCTTGACGCCTTTGGGTGGCTATCCCGGTGACGAGGATAAGGCGCGCGAATTATTCGCCCAGCTGGACCAAAGCAAAACTCGCCAAGACTTCATCGCCGCCGCGAAATTTTTGCAAGCTCTGCCGGAGTGCAATGGCAAGCTAGGGGTGATTGGGTTTTGCTGGGGCGGCGGCATGACGAATACGCTGGCCACGCAATTGCCTGCGCTAAGCGCCGCAGTCCCCTTTTATGGCCCGCAACCCCCCACTTTGGACGTCGCAAACATTAAAGCGCCCTTGCTTTTACACTATGCGCAAAACGACGACAGAATCAATGCCGGCTGGCCCGTGTATGAAGCCGCGCTGAAGGCAGCAGACGTGCCTTACACCATGTATCTCTACCCTAACACGCAGCACGGTTTCAATAATGACACCACGCCGCGCTACGATGAGGCGGCAGCGAAGTTGGCTTGGCAGCGCAGCATGGATTTTTTCAAGGCCAAACTCGCTTCTTAGTCTGAGCGAAGGTGTCTGCCTTTAAAAAACCGCGATCGTGAGAGTCGCATGCTTAGATTTTAGGAATTTATGCGTTTCACCCTTGCCTACGTATAATCTAACTTTCAATATCGATCGTGTTTATGGATTTCCTGCTGCTGTTCAAAGCGTTTATTCTCGGCATCGTCGAGGGTCTCACCGAGTTTTTACCTGTCTCCAGCACTGGCCACTTAATTATCGTGGGCGATCTGCTGAATTTTAATAATGAGGTCGGCAAGGTATTCGAGATTGTGATTCAGCTCGGCGCCATACTCGCCGTGTGCTGGGAGTACCGTAGAAAAATCACCCAAGTCGCTTTAGGCTTGGGCCATGACCCGGGCGCGCGGCGTTTTGTGTCAAATTTATTTATCGCGTTTTTGCCCGCGGCCTTGTTAGGCTTGCTATTTATCAAGGCGATCAAAGCGCATCTGTTCAACCCCTTTGCGGTGGCCATCGCTTTCATCGTCGGCGCCTTGGTGATCTTTGCGGTGGAAGCGCGGCCGCGCAAACCCAGAATCGAAAGCATAGACGACATGACCTGGCGGGATGCTTTAAAGGTCGGCGTTGCGCAATGCTTTTCCTTAATCCCGGGCACCTCGCGCTCAGGCGCGACCATCATGGGCGGCCTGCTGTTCGGTTTATCCCGACAAACAGCGACGGAGTTTTCGTTTTTCCTGGCGATTCCGACGATGTTCGCCGCGACCTTTTATGATTTGTTCAAGCACTGGAATTTATTGCACGCGCAAGATTTCGCGACCTTCGCGGTGGGATTTATCACGGCTTTTATCAGCGCGTTTATCGCGGTGCGTGCCTTATTGAAGTATGTGGCGCGGCATAACTTTATTGTCTTCGCTTGGTACCGTTTAATCTTCGGCATAATTATTTTGATTTACTATCGCGAGCAATTATTTCAGGCCTTGTCCTAGGCCCGCTTATACCCAAAAAAAAGGCCGCGCGTTGCGGTCGTTTTTTGGGTAGTGTGCTGGCTAAACTGGAGTCGTGACACGCGCACCTTCTTTGATAAAGGTCGCAATATGCCCCAGCAATTCTTCTTCTTGATAGGGTTTGCCGAGATACACATTTACCCCTAATTCGCGCGCGTAATTGCGATGCTTTTCCGCCGTGCGCGAGGTAATCATGATGATGGGAATATGCGCCATTTGCGCATCGCCGCGCACATTCTTGGTCAATTCAAAGCCGTCCATGCGCGGCATTTCGATATCCACCAACATCACCGCCGGCTGGATTTCTTGAAGTTGCTGCAAGGCATCGACGCCGTCTTTGGCGGTGACTACTTGATAGCCTTCTTTCGACAGCAGCCGTCCAGTGATTTTGCGCACGGTTAAGGAGTCGTCCACCACCATGATCACCGGCGCGGTTTGCGGTTCGGCCGCTTTCGCCGGGGTGACGGCTTGGCCGCCGACGTGGGGCGCTTCGCGATTGGCCAATTGCACGGGGTTGAGGATTAATACGATTTGGCCATTACCCAAGACGGTGGCACCGGAAATTCCAGACACGCGAGCCAGTTGCGGGCCTATGTTTTTCACCACCACCTCTTGGTTGCGCTCTAGGCTGTCGACGTGGATGGCCGCCCTTTGGGTACCGCTGCGCAACAACATGATGGAGGTGTATTGCTTGGCCTCGGGCATGGTTTCATCGTCGCCCAAGAGTCGTGGCAGATAGTGCAGCGGATAAGTATTTCCCAGCCAGTCGACTTGGCCTTTCTGATAAATATCGCTCAGCGCGAGAGCTTTGACTTCTTGCACTTGTTCGACCATGGAAGCGGGGATGGCAAATTGGTTTTCGCCGGAGCGCACCATGACGACTTGCGTGACCGCTAAGGTCAGCGGCAAATAAATCGTAAACGTGCTGCCATAGCCTTTATTCGATGTGACTTCTATGCGTCCGCCAAGACCGGCGATTTCATTGCGCACCACGTCCATGCCGACGCCGCGGCCGGCGATTTGCGTTACTTCGCTGGCGGTGGAAAAGCCCGCGTTGAAAATTAATTCCATGAGTTTATTCGGCGTGGTTTCTTCTTGTGCGCCCAACATGCCTAATTCTATGGCCTTCGCTCGCACCCGCTCCAAATCGATGCCGGCGCCGTCATCACGTATGGTCAACACGACTTCATTGCCTTCTTGGCGAGCGCGCAGCTCGATGGCGCCGGTCTCGTTCTTGCCGGCGATTTCGCGGTCTTGTTCGGTTTCTATGCCGTGGGCCACGGCGTTGCGTAACAGATGCTCGAAAGGCGCCGTCATTTTTTCCAAGACCGAGCGATCTAGCTCCACGCTTTCGCCTTCGACTTTAAGCGCGGCGCGCTTACCGGTTTCCTTAGCGGTTTGGCGCACGATGCGATGCAAGCGCTCGGTCACGCTAGACATGGGCACCATGCGTATGCGCATCAAACCCTGCTGCAATTCGCGATTCAGCCGGCCTTGCGCAATCAAGGCGCCCTCGGCCTCGTCCAGATTTTTCAACATATTTTGCTGCACAGTGGCGACGTCGTTCACGCTTTCCGCCATCATGCGCGTGACTTCTTGCAAGCGTGTGAATCGATCAAATTCCAAGGGGTCGAATTGCGTATCTTGAGCCGCGGAAATGCGCGACTGCATTTGCGACTCGGCTTGGATTTCGATTTCGCGCAATTGGCCGCGCAAGCGAATCACGTTTTCGGTTAATTCTTTTAGTGATTGTTTGAAATGCTGCATTTCGCCTTCGATACGCGAGCGGGTGATACTCACTTCGCCCGCTTCATTCACCAAACGATCCACGGTATCGGCGCGCACACGCAGAACGGCGCGCGCGGCCGCTTGCTCCATCTCGGCCAACATGCCGCTTTGCGGAACCGTGCTGGGCCTAGAGACGCCCAGCGCCACGGGCATAATGGTTTCAATGCGCGCAGCCTGTGCGGCGACTTCCGGCGCGGCGGGGGCTTGATCGCCACGAATCAGCGCTTCATGCACATCGCTAATCGCGTCGAAATGCCGATCCAACTCCTCGAACATAGAGTCTTCGCGTACTTCCGCTTCGGCGACGGCCAGTGCCCGTGTCTCCATTCTGTGAGTCAAATCCCCTAAACGCATGGCACCCGCCATACGCGCCGAACCTTTCAATGTATGCAACGCGCGGTTCAGCGCTTGCGCCGCTGGCGTATCACTCGGGGCAGCGCGCCAAGTACGCAGTTGCGTGCCTATGAAAGGCATTAATTCTTGCGCCTCTTCTAGGAATACCGGTAGCAGTTGTTCGTCTAAATCGTCTTTGATACTGCTGTCGATTTCGATAGGCGTTGCGGGTTCTGGCATAGAGACCACCCTAGGAGCAATGGTTGGCGTAGATTCCGCCGGTGCTGAAGATAGTGGGGGCGTCGCCGGTGCGGCGACGCTGTTCGAGTCGGGTATGCTTTCGTCGGCGGCACCGTCTTGTGCAGCTGTTTGGGCATCTGCTTCGGCGGCTTCGCGCGTATGCCGCGCATCTATTACCATCTGCCGCAGGCGTTCGCTCAAATCGCGTTCCGGCTGCGGCAAATCCAAGGCCTGGATAGAAGCCACCATGCCACGCAGGCGCGTCAAGGCGGAACGCGCCTGGCTTAATTCGTCCTGGGCAAGGGCGCGCGGATGATGAACCAAATCGGTGAGCCATTGCTCGAATTCGTGCGCCAAATCCGCCGGCGCATAAAAGCCTACGGTGCTGGATATGCCCGCCAAAGTGTGCGCCGCGCGCACCAAATCTTCATGGCCGCTGAGGTTTTTTGGATCCGATAATTCGGATAAGCCCTGCTCTAAAATATCTAAGTACTGCGCCGCTTCATCCAAAAACAAGCGGTGCAAGGCGCTGGAGACTGCAACCCCGCCCACTTCGATCTCGGCATTATCTGGCTGCGCATTATCTGGCGCTGCAACGGGATGTGAATCCGGCGCTTCATCTTGCGCGGTAGCAGCCTCGGCTTGCGCAAGATGCGGCGTCGCGTCGTCGGCAGATTGCAGCTGCGCTTGTTCTAAAGCACTCGCATCCGCCTCGCTGTCGACGGGAGAAGCACTGCTCGCCTCCTCCGTCGCGTAAGATTCCGGCGCGGAGCGGGGCGCCGAGTCTGGCACCGGGTCTAGGGTGGTAGTCAGCTCGGAGACGTTTTCGGTATCGACAGCCTGGATAAAATCAGGTGTGGCGGACAGCGTAGCATCAGCTTCCGGGGCGCGGCCTTCTGCAATCGGTGCCGAGCTTAAATTGATTTCCTCGATGGCCTCAGTCGGCTCCGCTTGCTTTTCAGCGGGCTCTGAGTCTAGGGAGACTTGATTGCTATCGCGACCCGCTTCGCCGTCAAGCAGAGCTGTTGACGGGGCAAGCTCCTCATTTGCAGACGCGGCCGTCAGATCGCTGGCGCGCTGACCATGATGGGCGGAGGCGAGTTCCTCCTCCGCCGCGGCCCGGCGCGAGGCGACGAGCGCCTCACGCCGGGCCGACAAATCAAAAGGGCCGGAGGGGTCCTCCCGCAGTGCCGATGCCTGAGCCAATAAGGCTTCGGCATTGACGGCAACACTGCCTTCGCGATTGAGTATTTCTACCCAGCCGGCAAAGGCGTCGTGAGCGGATTGCAACATGCTGATTAACTCAGGGCTGGCGTCTTTTTCTTCTTCCAGCCAGCGATTCATGGTTTGCTCTATGCCCCAGGCGACTTCACCTAAGTCGGTGAGGCCCACCATGCGGCCAGAGCCTTTTAAAGTGTGGAAGCCGCGCCGTATGGTTACCAGCGCTTCGTGATCGTGCGGACGACGGCGTATCACGATCAGATTCTGATCGACGCGTTCCAGCACTTCTTGTGCTTCTTCCAAATAGGTTTCTAAGAGTTCGCGATCTATGACCTCTTTGCTGGCTTCTATAAGGCGACTGGTTTCTTGCGAAGGCGCGACCGCCGCGACTCTAGGCGCCGTCAATTCACTCAGTACGCTGCTGACGCGCTCGTCGTTTGGGTCGCTGGCCACATCCAAAGCGGCGAGGGTCTTGCTCACGCGTCCCTTGAGCTGGGTGTCATCAATAAGATCGGCGTCTTGACCCAGGCTCGTCAGTTGCGCGCGCAAGGCGTTGCGAGTCTCTGGCGTGGGGCTCGCACGCCACGCTTCGTATAAATTCTGAACGTCGCGTTTTTGTTCTTCTATGCCGGCTTCCACGCTGGCGATGGGCGCCTCGGGCACCAAGGCGATTTCTTCTTCCACCGGTGCTGCTTCGCTGGATTCGGCCTCGCGCAGGACGCGGTTTTGAATCCCCGGGAAAGTTTTGATAACGGGCGCAATAATTTCGAAGGCGTCACTGCGCCCATGTTGCACCGCTTCTATGTAAAACCCTAAGCTGCTCAAACCTTCCGCCACCCACTCCATATCTTGCGCGTTGGGTGTGTAAGCGGCATCGGCGAATTTATCGATGATTAACTGGCAAGCATTCAAGAGGTCGGCGGCACGCTCTAATTCCAAGATGCTGAGCGCGCCAAAAATTTGATGCGTATAGGAACTTAAGCCCGGAATGTCGGAGCGCTTATTGTGGTCGCGGAAGTAGGCGTCTAGGACTTGCTCGATATGCCGCAAATTGGTTTGAATTTCGGTTCCGACCTGGGTCAGCAAGAGTTTTTCTTGCGCCTTGCGCCCCATTTCATCCAGCAGCGGCACTTCTTCGATATCGGCGGTCGACTGTCCGTTCAACACCGCGCTTAAGCGCCGGCCTTGGACTTCCGCGTGATGCGCAAACTCGGGGGTCAAGCGCGCGAAATTTTGTGCTGCGCTTTCTATCAGCAACAGCGCCGTCGCCATTTCCATGGAGACGGCTTCCGACACGTCACCGCGCTCAGCTAAGGTGTCCGCGCTATGCGCCAAAGTGTCGACTAAACCTACCAGCGGTTGAAAATCCAGGGCTTTCGCTTTTGTCAGCGCGCGCCGGGTGTGGTCTTGGAAAATTTTCAGAATATCTTTATTGCCGGCGGTGAATTTCAGCCAGGCTTCCTTGGCCGCGCTAATCAGGTCAGACAATTCACGTAGTAGCGGCTTGGTGCGTTCCAGGGCTTGATCAGATGGGCTGGCAGCGGTGTGCGTGGGTAAATGCGCACTCAGCTCAAACGTTTGTTTGATCTGCGCTAAACGCTCGCTCGCCGGCTGCGCCGTTGCAACGTAGTACAAGACATCGCGATTGAGTTTTTCGGCGACTTTAGCGGTGCTCTCACCGACACGGCGAATTTGCTGATCAATGCGGCCGCATAAACTTTTGACATTGAATTGAGGAACGATGCCGCCATCCAATAACGCATCAATAAAGCCTACCGCGGTCCACCAGAAAGTCCGGCTGGCGGGTTGGGTTTGCGTGGCCTCAACTTCAGCCAAGGCCTCGCGCATCGCCGTCAGACCCGCACGATCACCCGCATTTTTCAAATACGCAAGCAAGCCTTTTTGGTATTTGGTACGCAGACCACGCACATAGCGCGGCACTTCGGCTTCCGGTACCGGTGCCACGGCGTCGGAGCGCGGGGCGCGTACCGATAGATCCGGAAAAAATAAATCGCTTTCGGCGACGCGCTGTACACCGCGCGCTTCTAATAACTTTTTATAAACCGGGAATAGACTCAAGGGCACGTCGGGACCGCCGGCCATTAAGTCGTCTAAATATTTTCCTATGCTGGTAAAGCCCGAGTCCAAGACATCCAGAGTCTCCGCGGTGGCGGCGACCTCGCGCGACTCCAGCGCAGTCATAAAACGCTCGACTTCTTCGACAAAACGCGCCAGGCCGTCTAGGCCCACCATTTGAATGGCGCCTTTGACTTGATGTAAATGCGGCTGCGCAAAACGCAAAGGCGTGGTGTCGCTCAGATTGCCGGCGAAATGCGCGATCTGCTCCTTGGCGCGCAAGATCGCCGCGTCGATTTCCGCTTTGACCCAAGTCAATGGGCCGATGTCGAATTCGGTTTGACTCATGCTTTAAGAAAGTTTGAAACCGGCGACCGAACCTTTTAAGTCCGCCGCCAAATTAGCCAGCTGGCCGATGGACACCGCAGTGCGCTTGGTACCTTCCGTCGTTTGGTTGGTAATGTTTTGGATGTCCTGCATGTTTTGCGCCACGGTTTTGGCCACCTCGGTTTGCGCCTGCGTGGTTTGCGAGATTCGCTGAATCAAGCCCGCCAGTTCTTGCGACACGCTACCGATTTCCGACAAGGCTTGCCCCGCCGCATCCGATAGCTTGGCCCCTTCGACCACACCCTGGGTGCTTTTTTCCATAGCGGCCACGGCATCATGCGTGTCTGTTTGAATGGTTTTCACAATCGCACCGATTTGCTTGGTCGCCTCGCCGGAGCGTTCCGCCAGACGTTGCACCTCTTCCGCAACCACCGTGAATCCGCGTCCGGCTTCACCGGCGGAAGCCGCTTGGATGGCGGCGTTCAAAGCCAGAATATTGGTTTGCTCGGTAATGTCGGAAATCAGCTCCACGATCTCCGAAATCTCTTGCGAGGATTCGCCCAGGCGTTTGATGCGTTTCGCGGTTTCTTGTATTTGCTCGCGAATCTCATTCATACCCGAGATCGAGTTTTGCACCGCGGACTGGCCTTTTTGCGCGGCGTCTAGGGATTGCTGCGCCACGCGAGCGGACTCGACCGCGGTTTCCGACACCTCGTTAATGGAGTCGGCCATTTTCAAGACCGAGGCGGAGGTTTCTTCGATTTCTTTCGATTGGCGCTGCGCGGCATCGAGTAATTGCGCGGAAATGGATTGCGCTTGTTGCGATGCGCTAGTCACTTGGTCGGTGGCTTTATTGATCTCCGCAACTAAGATACGCAATTCGTCAATCGTGTAATTGATGGAATCCGCGATGGCGCCGGTGATGTCTTCGGTCACCGAGGCTTTCACGGTCAAATCGCCTTCCGCCAAATCGCCCATTTCGTTCAGCAGCCGTAAAATAGCTTCTTGGTTACGTTTGTTTTCTTCTTCACTGCGCACCGCGCGCTGGCGGGCGTCGTTAACAATAGACCAAGCTAAAAGCACGGCGCTGATCAAGGCGAAGAAGCCGAAGATGACCGCGAACCATCCGCTAAACGTGCCTAATTTTTCATAGGTTTCGGTGAGCTTCTGGGTGTTTTTCAAAATAGGATCAGAGGCTTCGAAAATATCGCGACCGGCTTGTTTTGCGTTCACCAGATTTTGCATATTCAGCAAAATGTCTTTTACATTAGCGTCAAAATCTTTAAACACGCCGGCCAATTCATTCAACTTCTCGCGGATGTCCGGGTCTTTGACCGCGCTTACGCGTAAGTCTTCACTGCCCACCAATAAACCGTTCAACGTATCGCGGAAGGCGGTGGCGTCTTTACCCAGTAAAAATGCGACTTCGGCATCGATGACGTCTGAGGACAAAAGATTATTGGCGTTCTTCGCCATCCGCTGCGTCAACATCACCTGATCGGATGCAATGGACACATCACGCTGCGGAATCCCGGCTTGCACCATTAAAGAAACTACTTGCTGCGTTAGCTCCAACATCTGCACGTTGGCGCCGTTGATTGCGGCCACGGCTTTATTGAGTTTCTCCAAGCTTTGCTGTTGCGAAATAATGGATGTCGTATCTTTCGACATCTTCTTCCACTGTTTATTCAATTCAGTCAAAGTGGACTTGGCGGTGCCGGGCGAGTCGGATGTGAGATTGGCCAGATCAGAATCGAAGCGGCTTTTACTGTCGCGCAATTGCGTGAACGCTTCTTTATTTCCCAAGACCGCGAGCTGGGCGCCTTTAGCGATGCGCTGCGATAACATCTGCATTTCGGTTGAGGTACCAACGAAGGTCGCTTTGCGTCCGACCTGGTAGTTACTGTAGATCAACAAGGCACCGGTCAAGAGCACACAGGCTGCCGTAGCCGCCGCGGTATAGGCAATTTGCTTTTCCGGAGGCAGTGCGCCTATCAGCGGGATATTCGCCGACTCTTTACCGGAGAGCTTGCGCAATCCTTGCATAATAAGAGTCGTGTGAAGTCCGCTCGCCGCCGGATTCTTTGCCAGTTTTTTATCTTTATTAGAGAGCTTGAAGAGTGCCATTGTCTTCTCCGTTCCTAGGCTTGCGCCGAGGGAATATTGTTTTCGCGCTTATCTGCCAACGTTTAAAAAATCAGGATGATTTACCAATCCTGACATATCGAGTTCTTTCCAAATCATGCCGTCGCTATCCAGATACTCTGTCGCCACCCAAGGCGACAAATTCTCGGTAGCACTCACTTGCAATAGCTCTGGATTTTTTAAACCCAGCATATGGTGGACGATGATGCCTGCATTCAAGTGATACTTCGCATTCGCCAATAAAAGCCGGCTGTCGATATTCGCTTGAGTCGGCTCGCCATCTAAAAAATATGAAAAATCGATCGCGCTATAAAGGATGCCGCGTACATTCGCTACCCCCGCGAACCAGCGTTGCGTCAAGGGCACCGGCAGAAGTTTGGGCAGGGGCACGACTTCGCTGACATCGGGCAAATTAATCAGCCATTTCTCCTTGCCGACTTGCACGCCCATTTTCGAGGCGGACTGGGCGATGGTGCCAGATTGCGCTTCTTTGAGGCGTGCTACCACGCCTTCTTGGAATTGCCGGAGGCTGACTTTCTTGGCCATCGCTAGTCTTTGCCGGTACTCAGTACTTAACCTAGGGCCGCGATTTTTCGCAGCAGCTCTTCGATGTTAATCGGCTTCACAACGTAATCGCGCGCGCCTTGGCGCATGCCCCACACTTTGTCCGTCTCTTGGCCTTTGGAGGTGCACATGATGACGGGGATGTTTTTGGTCTCGTCGTCCTTGCTGATTGCGCGCGTCGCCTGGAATCCATTCAGCCCGGGCATGACCACGTCCATTAAAATCAAATCGGGTTTGAGTTGCTTTGCTTTACTCATCGCTTCTTCCCCGCTTTCGGCCATGACCACTTGATAGCCTTGCTTGGAAAGCAACTCGCCCAAAAAATGGCGCTCGGTTGGTGAATCATCCACCACTAATACTTTGCTGATTGGCATGCTCTGTCCTTAAAGATTAATCCTTGATTACGCCGCTTTTCGGCTTAATACGTGTTTTTTTACCGCCTGCAACAAGCTGTCTTTGGTAAAGGGTTTGGTGAGGTATTCGTCCGACCCCACCATGCGTCCGCGAACGCGGTCGAATAGCCCGTCCTTGCTGGAAAGCATGATGACGGGCGTGTCGCGAAAGCGCTGATTTTTTTTGATCAGCATGCAAGTCTGGTATCCGTCCAAACGCGGCATCATGATATCGACAAAAATGACGTCTGGTTGGTGATCCGCAATTTTAGACATGGCGTCGAAGCCATCCTCAGCCAAGATGACTTCGCAACCAGACTGCACTAGGAAAATTTCCGCACTGCGGCGTATGGTATTGCTGTCGTCAATCACCATCACCTTTATGCCGGCTAAATTGTTCTGATCCGCCAAATTTACCCCCACATACGAGTCGTCGCTAGGCCCCCGTTTGGGGGATATTGTAAAATAAAATCAATAAAGGTAAAGGTTATTTCTGAGAAATCACCCGAAGTTCGAACGCTAAATTTCAGCTGCTCAATCTCTGTTGCCATGTACTGGCAAGTTCTATGCCATGGTTATTTCTTAAAACAAATACGCGCCAGGCAGGCAAATATCGGTCTATTTCAGAAAATCTTAAAGCGGTCTACTGGTGTCGCGGGCGGGCCGTTCCCGACGTTGGCGGCGAAGTTTCAACGGCAATCGAATTTAAATTTCTAGCATCTCGAAGTCCTCTTTGCGCGCGCCGCAATCGGGGCAAGTCCAATTCGGCGGCACATCTTCCCACGCGGTGCCGGGGGCGATGCCTTCTTCGG